>NZ_CP138992.1:3748397-4091795 GCF_044595335.1 Polaribacter sp. R77954 | reverse complement strand
GGAAGTAAAATAAAACTTCTACTTCCTATACTTCTTAAAAATAATCAACATGAAAAAAATAAAAATAATCAACATAAAAAAAATTGTGCTTTTAGTGTTTTTCTTAAGCACTATATTTTATTCAAGTGCGCAGTCGGTTACAGTTGCTCAGGCTACTTTAACACCAGCACCTTTGCAGGCAGTAGAGAATAATGGTGTTGGTAATGGATGTATCACATTAGTTGAAACATCTAGTTTACCGGTTCCAGCAGAATCTGCACCAGGAGTTCCTAACGTAACTATAACTATTAATTTTAGATACATAAAATTGACAGACGATGATGTTTCAGCGGTATCAGGTAGTATGTTAAACTACTTTTCTGTTGCGTACGATGCAGTAGCTAACATAATGACATTTACACAGAATGCTCAGATTCCTGGGGATGGATTTGGGATTGCCTGTTTTCCAATAACTGTTATTCAAAATTCTACACCAGCAGAATCTTTTAATGGTTACAGTGCAATAATAAGTGGTACAGATCCAGTTACAAACGCTACAGGAAACTCAACAGTGTATACATTTACGTCGGCATCAACTATTCCAGATGTAACGGATGATATTGTAAGTGTAAATGAAGATACACCAAAGATTATACCTATGTATAATAATGATTCTGTTGTGCCAACAGATGGCACAATCACAACAACGAATCCAACAAACGGAACAGTTGTAATCACAGACCCAAATGGAACACCAAATGACCCAAGTGATGATGTAGTAACGTACACACCAAATAATAATTATAATGGAGCTGACTCTTTTGAGTATACTCTGTGTGATTCAAGTAACAATTGTGATACAGCTGTTGTAAATATTACTGTAGATAGCGTAAATGATGCACCAGTTGCTAATAACGATGTTGTTTCAACTCCAGAAGATACACCAGCTATTGTAAACGTTACCACTAACGATACAGATGTAGATGGAACAATTGATGTTGCTACTGTAGATTTAGATCCTGCAACACCAGGTATCCAAGACACATTTACAGTTGCAAACGAAGGAACGTACACAGTTGATAACTTGGGTATAGTAACCTTCACACCAGTTGCGAACTTTAACGGTCCTGCAACACCAGTAAACTATACTGTAAATGACAATGATGGAACAACTTCTAACATTGCAACCATTGCAGTAACAGTTACAGGCGTAAATGATGCACCAGTTGCTAATAACGATGTTGTTTCAACTCCAGAAGATACACCAGCTATTGTAAACGTTACCACAAACGATACAGATGTAGATGGAACAATTGATGTTGCTACTGTAGATTTAGATCCTGCAACACCAGGTATCCAAGACACATTTACAGTTGCGAACGAAGGAACGTACACTGTTGATAACTTGGGTGTAGTAACCTTCACACCAGTTGGTAACTTTAACGGTCCTGCAACACCAGTAAACTATACTGTAAATGACAATGATGGAACAACTTCTAACATTGCAACCATTGCAGTAACAGTTACAGGCGTAAATGATGCACCAGTTGCTAATAACGATGTTGTTTCAACTCCAGAAGATACACCAGCTATTGTAAACGTTACCACTAACGATACAGATGTAGATGGAACAATTGATGTTGCTACTGTAGATTTAGATCCTGCAACACCAGGTATCCAAGACACATTTACAGTTGCAAACGAAGGAACGTACACAGTTGATAACTTGGGTATAGTAACCTTCACACCAGTTGCGAACTTTAACGGTCCTGCAACACCAGTAAACTATACTGTAAATGACAATGATGGAACAACTTCTAACATTGCAACCATTGCAGTAACAGTTACAGGCGTAAATGATGCACCAGTTGCTAATAACGATGTTGTTTCAACTCCAGAAGATACACCAGCTATTGTAAACGTTACCACAAACGATACAGATGTAGATGGAACAATTGATGTTGCTACTGTAGATTTAGATCCTGCAACACCAGGTATCCAAGACACATTTACAGTTGCGAACGAAGGAACGTACACTGTTGATAACTTGGGTGTAGTAACCTTCACACCAGTTGGTAACTTTAACGGTCCTGCAACACCAGTAAACTATACTGTAAATGACAATGATGGAACAACTTCTAACATTGCAACCATTGCAGTAACAGTTACAGGCGTAAATGATGCACCAGTTGCTAATAACGATGTTGTTTCAACTCCAGAAGATACACCAGCTATTGTAAACGTTACCACTAACGATACAGATGTAGATGGAACAATTGATGTTGCTACTGTAGATTTAGATCCTGCAACACCAGGTATCCAAGACACATTTACAGTTGCAAACGAAGGAACGTACACAGTTGATAACTTGGGTATAGTAACCTTCACACCAGTTGCGAACTTTAACGGTCCTGCAACACCAGTAAACTATACTGTAAATGACAATGATGGAACAACTTCTAACATTGCAACCATTGCAGTAACAGTTACAGGCGTAAATGATGCACCAGTTGCTAATAACGATGTTGTTTCAACTCCAGAAGATACACCAGCTATTGTAAACGTTACCACAAACGATACAGATGTAGATGGAACAATTGATGTTGCTACTGTAGATTTAGATCCTGCAACACCAGGTATCCAAGACACATTTACAGTTGCGAACGAAGGAACGTACACTTTTGATAACTTGGGTGTAGTAACCTTCACACCAGTTGCGAACTTTAACGGACCTGCAACACCAGTAAGCTATACTGTAAATGACAATGATGGAACAACTTCATCACCAGCTACCATTACAGTAACAGTGAACCCAATTATAGATGTGGTAGATGATATCGTTTCTGTAAATGAAGATGAACCAGTAGTTATTGATGTATTGGCAAATGATAATGATGTACCAACCACAGGGACAATTACAGCAACGAATCCAACAAACGGAACGGTGGTAATTACTGACCCGAATGGTACACCAAATGACCCGTCAGATGATGTGGTTACTTATACACCAAATGCAAATTACAATGGACCAGACTCATTTACCTACACAGTTTGTGATGCCAACAATGTATGTGATACGGCTACTGTAAACGTAACTGTTATTCCAGTTACAGGTAGTATTGGAGATTTAGTTTGGTATGATAGAGACGAAGACGGTATTAGAGATCCAGGAGAAAATAGGTTAGTAGGCGCTACTGTAACTTTAGACCCAGGTACTCCTGGCAATCCAGCTGATGATACTACAGTAACAACAGATGCCAATGGTAACTATTTATTTACCAATTTACCAGCAGGTCTATACACCGTAACTGTTGATATTAGTACGATTACTGATGGAATCCCTTATGGTGTTACTATAGCAGATTTAGTACCAATATATGATGCAGATGGTGTAGGAACACCAAACACAAGTACTATAGTTTTAGCACTCGGTGAAAATAATTTAGACCAAATATTTGCTTACAAAAAACCTTCCGGTAATACAGGTACTGGTAACAATGGTGGTATTGAGTCTGAATCTTTAGGGGATGCTTTAACCAAATTGTATGTTGGCAGAAAGAAAAACTCTGTACCAACGGAATTTGTAAAATCTAATGAGAACCTTTATAACAAGGCTAAAATGAAGTCTGTACAACCGTATCAAGGTAAAGGACAAACCTTATTGGATATGTTCCCAGAAGAATTGGTAGCTGGTAATGTTGCTAACGTTACTTCTCCTACTGATATTTTAGATATCACCATTGCTGACGAAGTATTGTCTGTTGATTTTTCTGTAAACGGGCTAACTAAAGGTGTGGTATTGGGTATTAAAACCTCTGATAAAGTGTACAACCATACCAAAGCATCTTGTGATCGATTAAGAGGTGCTGAGATTCTAAATATTCAGAAAATACAAATTGGAGGCTATAACTTCTTAATGCAAGGTATCAAACAAAGAAATGGAATTGTAGAATATGCCATCTCTTTTGCTACTGCTAAGAACAATAACGATAGTAAATACACCATTCAAACCAACTGGTATGTAAATGACTATACCAAGTTTAACGATGTGTACAACTTCCAAGTTTGGTCTACCAAACCCGCAGATACACAAAAAATGGTCGCTGATATTTTAAACAACTTAGGTACATTTATGCCTGTTCAACAAACAGAAAATCAAAAGTTCCCAGAAACCTATGCTTCTAAAATTTACAGAGAAAAAGGTGAATTGATTGTGGCATTGAGAAGTACTCAAGAAGGAAACACAGCTGAAGTTAATATGGTAGAATTGTATTCAGAAACTGCCAACAACATTAAGTTTAGAAACAACGCGTTAACCACAGAAATTCAACAAGCCTTACGTTTAGACATCGCTGATGGATACGAATATGATGGTTTGGTTAAGGTTGATGGTGAAGTAAGTGACGCCTTCTATCACGCTGATGGTAACTGGGGCTTAGATTACGACAAGCGTTATACAGAAATTAAGAACTACTTTGTTTGGAATGATTTTGATAGAGAGTATGTAGATGGTGAATATACCATTAACAGAAATCCTGAAGTAAAAGCAGTAAGCGAGTACGATTATTTAACCCTGTACAAAGCTTTATTACCTGGTACATTATCTGCAGATTATTCTGAGTACAAGTATGTATCATTCAAAGCTAAAGGTTCTGGATTAATGGAATTGGGCTTAATCAAAGCTTCTATCGAAGACTGGAAAGCACAATATAGAGTAATGGTAGATTTCTCTGAAGAAGAAAGAACCTACTATGTACCTTTCGAATACTTTAGTTCTAGTGCTACACAAGACAAGTTAACGGCTAACGATTTAACTACCTTAACCTTTACCTTCTTACCTGTAGAAGCGCAAACGAAAGAATTAGACTTGAAAATCTCTGATGTAAAGTTTACCAAAACTGCAGTTGAAGATCAAATTGTAGCAAAAATCGAGAAGTTCGAGAATGAGTTTATGGCATACCCTAACCCATCAAAAGGTAAAGTAAACTTACTCTTATTCAGTGAAACAGATACAGAAGCTACGGTAACTTTATCTGATGTAACTGGTAAAGTAATTTACAATCAAAAAGTGCAGTTAAATGCTGGTAAAAACGAATTAGATTTCGACTTTAAAGTAAAAACGGGTGTAATGTTATTAAAAGTAGCATCTCCAGAAAATGATTATGGAACGTCTAAACTAATTTTTAGATAGCCCCATTAAATTATAAACAATAATATAGTAAGTTGGGGGACTTACTTATATTGTGACTGAGCACCCAAATGAATTCATTTGGGTGTTTTTTTAAAAAAATCAATAACCGCATAACTTATTAGGGGAGTTTGATTAGGTATTGA
This sequence comes from Polaribacter sp. R77954, assembly GCF_044595335.1. Taxonomy (GTDB): domain Bacteria; phylum Bacteroidota; class Bacteroidia; order Flavobacteriales; family Flavobacteriaceae; genus Polaribacter. The sequence goes on along the minus strand of NZ_CP138992.1, from coordinate 4,086,482 downwards.
TATCCAAGGGAGCTAATTAGGGTTAGCTCTCTTTTTTTGTGAGCAATTTTTATTAAATTCTTATTTAAAAAAATTATAAAGCATTATCATTATATGAAATACAAATCTTTCTAGCTTTTATAAGATTCCTATTATAAAATGGTACTAAACCAAAAAGTGTGTAAGTAAAGTTATTCTGAAATTTTTCTAGAGCAATATTTCAATTGCTCAATGAGGAAAAATTTCGGAAATAACTTTACGATAAAATAATCATTAAATTTATAAACACACTTTTATTTATGAAACCAGAAGATTTATTAAACGACAAAGACTTTTTAAAACAATTTAAAACAGGTTCAGAACTGACCAGTTTTATAGAACAGCTTCACAAACGAGGAGTTGAAAAAATATTAGAAGGTGAGTTAGATGCTCATTTAGATTATGATAGGCATCAAAAAAGTAACAACCCTAACTCACGTAATGGTTATGGAACTAAGACTATCAAAACCAATTTAGGAGAAACACAAATCCAAGTTCCAAGAGATCGAGACGCTTCTTTTAATCCAATGCTTATTAAGAAACGAGAAAGCACAGCTGATGGCGTTGAGAATTTGATTATTTCTTTGTACGCCAAAGGAATGAGTACCACAGACATTGAAGAACAAATACGAGAATTATATGATTTTAATATCTCTAGTTCAGCTATTTCAAGAATTACAGATAAAATTACAGCAGATATTATCGCTTGGAAAAACAGGCCTTTAGAGGCTCTATATTTAATTGTTTGGATATTTGAGATTAAGAACAGAAAGTGTAAGCTTTCTAATATAAAGGATTAAGGTTCGTGAAAACTCCAAAGTGATTAACAAAACCATCTATATTGCTGTTGGGTTACGTGTTGATGGTAAAAAAGAAGTGTTAGGGCTTTGGCTGGGTAAAAACGAATCTTCCTCTTTTTGGATGACCGTTTTAACCGATATAAAAGCGCGTGGAACACAAGATATTTTAATTACTGCAACTGATAATTTAAACGGATTCACAGACACTATTAAAACCGTTTTTCCTAATTCAGTTACTCAAATTTGTGTAGTACATCAAATTAGAAATTCTTGTAGATATGTGGTTTGGAAAGACAAGAAAGCCTTTACAAAAGATATGAAGCAAATCTATACTGCTCCTACTAAAGAAGCAGCTAAAGCTGCTTTAGAAGACTTTAAAATAAAGTGGAACTCTAAGTATTCTTACGCAATTAAATCTTGGGAAAACAACTGGGATGAACTCACTGTTTTCTTTGATTTTCCTCTAGAAATTAGAACTATTATTTACACCACTAATTTAATTGAAAACTTAAATGGGAAAATTAGAAAATACACAAAAAACAAACTCTCTTACCCTACTGATGATGCTGTTATTAAATCTGTATTTTTAGCTTTGAGGGAGTCTACAAAAAAATGGACTATGCCGATTAGAAATTGGGGAATTATTTTAAACCAATTTTTAGCTATATTTGAAAACAGGATTAAACTATGAAAAATCTAATCCTGTAAGTTTTAACTTACACACTTGATGGGAAAGTGTCTATAAAATCAAAATAATTGGTAATTTTATACGAACAAACATCAATTTCCATTTCTCTTACGGCGTTTACGTCTAACAAGTGAGTTCGCTATAAAAAAGTACTTACGTTATTCGTTTATTACTAATACCCAACTTTCCCGAAGCTCCATAACTCCAGCAAAGGAAGCATACCCCCTAGAGATTCTTATAAGAGTATTTTTTTACCTGAGGGGATTATAGGGTTGTTTTCCATCAATTTAAACAAATTGAATCCTTATCATTTTATGAATCCTCGAATGTTATACATCAGATTAAAATTCAACTACAGTTTAAAGACGTTGCTCAGTAACTTTTTTAGCAAACTTTAGATACTTTTAAAACATTGGTCAATAAGTTTTTTATAAGTATACTAGTATTATTTCAATTAAATTCTAGTATAAATTTTCAATTATACTAGAATAAATTATAATAAAATGTAGTATTTTTACAAATAGAGGTCGTAAACTAGTGAAATTAAAGGCATTAATAGCGAATTTAAAGGTACAAAAAAAAGTGAATTAAAGTAAGATTGGTAAGATTGAAAATAAAGTTTCAGTCTTAGGAAATGTAGGAAGTCCTACAACTACCCTACTAAATAAGTATTAAAATACCTATTCATTTGAGCCTGCTATACAGTTAAAATGAAAATATAAAAGTTATAAATTATTAAGCACTCTTCGAAACCATAAACACACCTTCAAACTGCACGAACTGATGAGCGCTTATTTTTTACGAATTATTTTAGGCTATAACAAGAGTTTAATTTCATCTATGAATAACAAAAATTAAGTAAAAAAAAGTAATTTCTTATTCAACAAAGGCGTATGCAAAAGGGAGAATAAGATAAACGAATACTCATCAAATCCAAGAAATTCTAATAAATCAAACACTACTAGCCTATTCTATATCAACTGCTTCATCTGGAAAATCTATAACAATTTTGGTATGAAGTACCGCAGTTAAAACCGTATGCAAACGTTGTATACAAAACTACTTTTTCCCAATCGATATTTTAAAGAAATCTCTAAATTTACATCTTTATGCAAAAGAGCCTATTTAAAAAATTGATTTTCATTTTTAAATATGAATAAAGCCCTATCAGAAAAAAACCTTTTATATGGGAACCACCCCAACTGTTAATCTGAATAGGACTTTGAATTACACTAAGACAAAATTACTCTTTAGAAACTTTTTTAGATATTTATAAAACAACGTTTATGTGTTGTTAATTAATTAAAAGGTGCTCTAATCTGTTTATTTGTTGCTTTAAATGTATTTTAAACAACAAATAAAAACAAACTAATGTTAATTGAAAATTCTTTAGAGTTTAAATAAAATGTTTTTTCTTTAAATCATTAGGTTTAATTCCAAATCGAGTTTTAAATTTTTGGTTAAAATAAGATTTACTTGTAAAACCAACAGCATACATGGCTTCTCCAATAGTTGGATATGTATTTTTTAGAATAAGGTCATAAGCTGTTAGTAGTCTAATTTCAAGTATTACTTGCACTGTTGTAATGCCTATTTTAGCTTGTAAAAGAGTGTTTAATTGTTTGGCGCTATAACCAATTTCTGTAGCCAACATTTTTACATTGAATGCTGGGTTTTCTAAATTATCGATTACAATTTTATTTATTTTATTAATTAATTCAGAATAAGGTCCTTTAAAATCTATTTTAGCATCTGTAGAATTCATGATGTTCTGTTTGTAAACATTATTTTCTAAAAGAGCGCGAACTCTAGTAAGAATTTCATCTTTATCAAAAGGCTTAACGATATAATCGTTAATACCTAAAGTCATTTTTAAATCACCTAAAAAATCTTTAGACACAGCTGTTATCATTATAAAAGGGATCTCTTTATAACTATCAATTTTATTAAGTTCTTCTTTAAATTGCATACCATCCATTAATGGCATTTTTAAATCAGAAATTATAATATCAAAAGAATTTTCTTTTGCAAGTTTTAAAGCTTCTTGTCCATTATAAGCATAAGTACAAACTAACGTTGGTGTAAATAATTCTTTTAAATAACTAATCATCTCAAGATTATCATCTACAATAAGTGCTTTGGGAAAATTACTAGTTTCAATAGATGCTATTTCAAGAGTATTCGTTAATTTTTTAAATTCTGGTTTCGTTTCAGAGATATACTGTACATAATTATCGGTTTTAAAAGGTAAATTAACCGTAAATATACTTCCTATTTTTAATTCACTTACCAATTTTATAGTTCCTTTTAATTGCGTTACAATTTGATTTACCAAAGAGAGGCCAATACCAAAACCACCAGAAATTAAATGGTTTTTAGATTGGTAATACTTAGAGAAAATTTGTTCTTGTTCTTCTTTGGCAATACCAAAACCTTCATCTTTTACAATAATTTTTAAACCATTTTCCGTTAATATTACAGAAACAAAAATAGCCGTTCCAGAATTTGAGTATTTTATGGCATTTGTAATTAAATTTTCCATAATTTTTTGCAGAGAATTATATTCATATTCAAAAGCAGTTTTTTCAGCAATATTTGTTTTGAAATACAAAGTTATTTTTTTTGACTCACAAAGCTCTTTAAATTGATTTATATGTACATTTAAAAATTTGTTTAGAGATTTAGTTTCAAGATTAGGCAGTCTAGTATTGTTATTTTCAGTTTTATACAGTGTTAAAAAACTATTTAAACTTTGAGTTAAATTGTCTAAATTTTTAAGTGATAAATTGGTGTAATTTGTTATTTTCTGTGGATTTAAAGTATGCTCTTTAACGATCATCATATAACCTTTTATAATAGTAATAGGAGTTCTTATTTCATGAGCAATATTTTCTAATAAATTATTTTTTAAAGATAAAATTTGGTTACTTTTTTCTAAATCTGCTTTAAGAAGTAAGTTCTTTTTATTCCTATAATTATAAACTATTATAGATATGATGATAATGATTAAAAGGATAATTAAAATTGTAAGAATAAAAATTTCTTGATTCCTTTTAATTTCTTTTTCTTTTGTTTCATTAATTTCTTTTAAATCCGTAATTTCTTTGTCTTTGGTTAAATTATAACTAGTAATCTCAAATTGAATTTTTGAGTTTATTTTATTTATGGCTTCAATATCTTTTGAGTTTTTTTCTAAAAGCGAAAATGCTTTCCTATAATTACCCGTTTTTTTGTAATATTCTATTAAAGCAGCATTTAATACAATATTCTTTTCTTTACCTTCAAAAGGTTTTTCTTCTAATAATTTTATGTACTTTTTAATATCACTAAAATCATTTTTTAAAAGTAAAATTCTAACCTTAAATACATTTTTATGGATATCTTTTTCAAAACTACCTGTATCCTTAACCTTATCTTCATCAAAAAGAATATCATAATGATATTGAGCCTTATCAGCCATTTCATAATCTATATAATTTTCAAGTTGCATAAAATGATATCCTTCTAAGATATATGGATTTTGAATATCATCAATAGATATTGTTTCAGCCAACTTTATACTTTCATTAATTTTTTTTTCTTTTTTTAGTAATTGCGCTTTTAATAATTTATAATCAATGATTAAATCGGCATAATACGCTTCATCTTTAACTTTTTCTAATTCAGTATCTAAAATAAGAAACATATTATTTGATAAATAAAAATTTGAACTAAAGATATATAGCTCTGTCAAATTCATTATTGTACTAATTTTCTGTAATTGGCTTTTGGGGTGTTTCGATTTTTCTAATAATTCAATAATGCGTTCATTGCTTTGTATAGCACCTACATAATCTAAGTTTTGAACTTTAGACCAAACTAAAGAAGATTCTAAACTACCTAATAAATAATAATTTGTAGATTTTTTATTTAGAAAATCGTAATAAAACTGAATAGAATCTTGTTGTTGTTTTTGAAAAAACACTTGAGATATCATTTTAGCGATAGCATGTTCTTCTATAGAATCTAAAAAATTGTAATTTTTAGATTTATCAGTAAACTTCATCTTTTCTGATGTAATATAAGCTCTAAAATTATTCCAGATTTTTTCTTTTTCATCAAGAGAATTATATTTATTTTTTATAAAAATAGTTCTGTATTTATCCTTTAATTCCTGTTCATATAGAGTGTCTTTTAAGGCAGTTGCATTTGTAAGATTTACAACACAGGCAAAAAGAAAAAATAGTTTTACTGCTTTCATTGATAGAATTTTAATTGATTTTAGGTTAATTTACTTTTAATAAAAAAATAATCCTATAATTTCATTATTAAAGCAACAAAAAGGATAAAATAAGCACTTTTTTAAATTAAAAAAGCATCAATATAGACTTAAAAAATCTATTGTTATCCTTGTAACTACCTAATTTTGTTGTTGTACATACAATAATTACGCACTCCCCAAAAAAAAAGATTAAATAGCCCTAAAACGGCCCAAAGTTGGTAGTTCAATACATATAAAATCAAATATAAACCACTTTTTTAAACTTTAACACATTAACCCTAGTAAATTATGAAACAAACTAAACCTTTCTTATTTATGCTGATAATTCTTTTATCAGTCCTAAATACCACCTATGCTATTGGCGTAGACGATTCAGGAACAAATACCAGTTCCTTTTACGACGCCTACCAGTCCAACTGGCAGAATGTTGCAAATTTTAATGTAAATACAAGTAATGTCAATGCAATGATGTTTTCATCACCAACAAATGTTTCTTGCCATAATAACGGAACCTTAGATGCAACTGGAGATGATTTTATAACATTTACTTTTAATCCAACAAGTCCTTCTGCATTCTACGAAAATCCATATACCTATGATGTAACAGCTACTCAAAATGGTAGTAATGTTGTTATAGTTCGCCAAAGTGGTGCACCTGCTACAGGTATTAAATATGGTTTAGAAAGGGGATTTAATGTAACCGGAGCTACTCCTGGAGCTGGAGATGTTACAATTACAATAACACCTAATTTTGGAGCATACGCTCCTATAAATTATACAATTACTGACCCAGGCAGTTGTGGTGTTGTTTGTTCAAGTGCTACAAATAATTCTATTTCATATACATATACAAGAGCAGAAATTTTGAATTCTAATCAATTTATGATACCTCAGTTTGAAGCTACTGCTGACAGAACATTAACTGCTGTTAATGTAACGTACTCAAATAAATACTATTCTTCAGTTGTTTTAGAAGGTAGAGATGCTACTCCACAAACTATTCCTTATACACAAGATGTTGTAGAACAATTAATATTAACTGGTGGTGCTACTATTACAAATTCATTCAATACACTGTCAGGTACTGCAGCTGTAAGTGCTGCTGTTTTAGTTCCCGCTCAAGGGAGTTGGCCTGGAGATTTTGGTTCTGGCAAATCAACAGCTTTTAGAATGATTATTACTGGTGGAGATTGGTTGGAGTATGGAAGTAACATGTTAGGTAATGATCCTAAATTGCATCCTTTATGGGTTACCAATTTAACAGGAAATCTTACTCATGATGATGATATATATACTGGTGGTAATGTTACTACTTCAGCAGGAACAGAAAACTATTCAAATGCAGCTGATTTAGCTCTTTTTACAGGTTCTGGTACTGTGCCATTTTCTTTAAATTATACATCTACAGCCGGTACTTCTGGCACAGGAAATGTAACTCAAGCTTTTTTGATTAAAGGTGCTATGACAGTAACTATAGAATATATATATGATTGTAATAATTTAACTGGAAGTATTGGTGATACTGTTTGGTATGATGCTGATGGAAATGGCACTCAAAATGGAGAATCTGGTTTAGAAGGAGCAACTGTAACTTTAGATCCAGGAACACCAGCTGATGCAAGTGATGATACTACAACCACTACTGATGCGAATGGTAATTATTTATTCGATAATTTACCAGCAGGTAATTATACAGTTACTGTTGATGTAAGCACTTTAACAGCAGGTTTACCAGCAGGAATCACTGTAGGAGATTTATCGCAAACTTTTGATAATGATGGAACTGGTACAGCAAACACCAGTGATTATACATTAGCAGCTGGAGAAGATAACTTAGATCAAGATTTTGGTTATAGAGCAGCATCTACAGGAAGTATTGGAGATACAGTTTGGTTTGATACCAATGCAAATGGAACACAAGAAGCAGGAGAGCCAGGTTTACAAGGTGCAACTGTAACTTTAGATCCAGGTACGCCAGCTGATGCAAGTGATGATACTACAACCACTACAGATGCAAATGGAAACTATTTGTTTGATACGTTACCAGCAGGTAATTACACAGTAACTACAGATGTAAGTACAGTAACTGCAGGTTTACCAGCAGGTGTAACAGTAGCAGATGTAACACAAACTTTCGATAATGATGGAATTGCAACTGCAAATACATCTGATGTAACCTTAGCTCAAGGACAAACTAATTTAGATCAAGACTTTGCATATACTGCTTTAGGTTCAATTGGCGATACTGTTTGGTATGATGCAGATGGAAATGGAGCCCAAAATGGAGAATCTGGTTTACAAGGTGCAACTGTAACTTTAGATCCAGGTACACCAGCAGATGCAAGTGATGATGTAACAACCACTACTGATGCAAACGGAAATTACTTATTTGCTAATTTACCAGCAGGTAATTATACAGTTACTGTTGATGTAAGCACTGTAACAGCAGGTTTACCAGCAGGAATAACTGTAGGAAATTTATCGCAAACTTTTGATAATGATGGAACTGGTACAGCAAACACCAGTGATTATACATTAGCAGCAGGAGAAGATAACTTAGATCAAGACTTTGGTTATAGAGCAGCATCTACAGGAAGTATTGGAGATACAGTTTGGTTTGATACCAATGCAAATGGAACACAAGAAGCAGGAGAGCCAGGTTTACAAGGTGCAACTGTAACTTTAGATCCAGGTACGCCAGCTGATGCAAGTGATGATACTACAACCACTACAGATGCAAACGGAAATTATTTATTTTCTAACTTACCAGCAGGAAACTATACAGTAACTACAGATTTAAGTACAGTAACTGCAGGTTTACCAGCAGGTGTAACAGTAGCAGATGTAACACAAACTTTCGATAATGATGGAATTGCAACTGCAAATACATCTGATGTAACCTTAGCTCAAGGACAAACTAATTTAGATCAAGACTTTGCATATACTGCTTTAGGTTCAATTGGCGATACTGTTTGGTATGATGCAGATGGAAATGGTGCTCAAAATGGAGAATCTGGTTTACAAGGTGCAACTGTAACTTTAGATCCAGGAACGCCTTTAGATAACAGCGATGATACTACAACCACTACTGATGCGAATGGTAATTATTTATTCGATAATTTACCAGCAGGTAATTATACAGTTACTGTTGACGTAAGCACTGTAACAGCAGGTTTACCAGCAGGAATCACTGTAGGAGATTTATCGCAAACTTTTGATAATGATGGAACTGGTACAGCAAACACCAGTGATTATACATTAGCAGCAGGAGAAGATAACTTAGATCAAGATTTTGGCTATAAAGCTGCATCTACAGGAAGTATAGGTGATACAGTTTGGTTTGATACCAATGCAAATGGAACACAAGAAGCAGGAGAGCCAGGTTTACAAGGTGCAACTGTAACTTTAGATCCAGGTACACCTTTAGATAACAGCGATGATATTACAACAACTACTGATGCTAATGGTAACTATTTATTTGCTAATTTACCAGTAGGAAACTATACTGTAACTACAGATTTAAGTACAGTAACAGGTGGTTTACCAGCAGGGGTAACAGTAGCAGATCTAACACAAACATTCGACAATGATGGAATTGCAACAGCAAACACATCTGATGTAACTTTAGCTCAAGGTCAAACTAATTTAGATCAAGACTTTGCATATACTGCTTTAGGTTCAATTGGTGATACAGTTTGGTATGATGCTGATGGAAATGGTGCTCAAAATGGCGAAAATGGTTTACAAGGTGCAACTGTAACTTTAGATCCAGGTACACCTTTAGATAACAGCGATGATACTACAACTACTACTGATGCTAATGGTAACTATTTATTCGATAATTTACCAGCAGGTAACTATACTGTAACTACAGATGTAAGTACTGTAACTGCAGGTTTACCAGCAGGAATTACAATTAATGAGTTAGCGCAAACGTATGATGCTGATGGAACTGGTTCTGCAAATACTAGCGATTATACTTTAGCAGCTGGTGAAGATAATTTAGATCAAGATTTTGGTTACCAAGGTTTAGGTTCTATTGGAGATACAGTTTGGTATGATGCTGATGGCGATGCAATATTAGATGCAGGAGAAAATGGTTTACAAGGTGCAACTGTAACTTTAGACCCAGGAACACCTTTAGATAATAGCGATGATTTGACAACTACAACAAGTGCAAATGGAAATTATCTATTTGATAACTTACCTGATGGTACGTATACTGTAAGCGTAGATGTTAGTACTGTAATTGGTGGTTTACCAGCAGGTATTAATGCTGCTGATTTAACACAGACTTATGACGCTGATGGAATAATCACTGCTAATACAAGTACATTAACTTTACCACAAGGTCAAGATAATTTAGAACAAGATTTTGCTTATCAAGGGCTGGGTTCAATTGGTGATACAGTTTGGTATGATGCAGATGGAAATGGAGCCCAAAATGGAGAATCTGGTTTACAAGGTGCAACTGTAACTTTAGATCCAGGAACGCCTTTAGATAACAGCGATGATACTACAACCACTACTGATGCGAATGGTAATTATTTATTCGATAATTTACCAGCAGGTAATTATACAGTTACTGTTGATGTAAGCACTGTAACAGCAGGTTTACCAGCAGGAATCACTGTAGGAGATTTATCGCAAACTTTTGATAATGATGGAACTGGTACAGCAAACACCAGTGATTATACATTAGCAGCAGGAGAAGATAACTTAGATCAAGACTTTGGTTACCAAGGTTTAGGTTCTATTGGAGATACAATTTGGTATGATACTGATGCTGATGGTATTGTTGACGCTAGTGAAAATAGATTAGAAGGAGTTACTATAACTTTAGACCCTGGAACTCCAGCAGATCCAAGTGATGATCTAACAACAACTACTGACGCTAACGGAAATTATTTATTCGATAATTTACCAGCTGGTACATACACTGTAAGTGTAGATGTTACTACAGTTACTGGTGGTTTACCAGCAGGGGTAACAATAAATGAGTTACAACAAACTTATGATGCTGACGGAATTGCAACACCTAATACTTCTGATGTAATTTTAGCTGCTGGTGAAGACAATGTTAATCAAGATTTTGGTTATCAAGGTTTAGGTTCTATTGGAGATACGGTTTGGTATGACACTGATGGAGATGCAATATTAGATGCCGGTGAAAACGGATTAAAAGATGCAACTGTAACTTTAGATCCAGGTACTCCTGGTGATATAAGTGATGATTTAACAACAACAACAACCGCAAATGGTAACTATTTATTTGATAATTTACCAGCAGGAAATTATACCATTACTGTTGATGTAAGTACTGTAACTGGTGGTTTACCAGCAGGAAAATCTGTTGGAGATTTAAGTCAAACTTTTGATGCTGATGGAGTAAGTTCAGCCAATACAAGTTCATTATTTTTACCACAAGGACAAGACAATCTAGAACAAGATTTTGCTTATGTAGTGCCTACTGGTGGAACTACTGGTGGTTATGGTGGTGGTATTGAATCTGAATCTTTAGGAGATGCTTTAACCAAATTGTATGTTGGCAGAAAGAAAAACTCTGTACCAACGGAATTTGTAAAATCTAATGAGAACCTTTATAACAAGGCTAAAATGAAGTCTGTACAACCGTATCAAGGTAAAGGACAAACCTTATTGGATATGTTCCCAGAAGAATTGGTTGCTGGTAATGTTGCTAATGTTACCTCGCCTACTGATATTTTAGATATCACTATAGCCGATGAAGTATTGTCTGTAGATTTCTCTGTAGATGGACTTACAAAAGGTGTAGTATTAGGTATTAAAACTACGGATAAAGTGTACAACCATACCAAAGCATCTTGTGATCGTTTAAGAGGAGCTGAGATTTTAAATATTCAGAAAATACAAATTGGAGGCTATAACTTCTTAATGCAAGGTATCAAACAAAGAAATGGAATTGTTGAATATGCCATCTCTTTTGCTACTGCTAAGAACAATAACGATAGCAAATACACCATTCAAACCAACTGGTATGTAAATGACTATACCAAGTTTAACGATGTGTACAACTTCCAAGTTTGGTCTACCAAACCAGCTGATACACAAAAAATGGTCGCTGATATTTTAGAAAACTTGAATGGTTTTATTCCTGTACAACAAACAGAAGTACAGAAATTCCCAGAAACATACGCATCTAAAATTTATAGAGAAAAAGGTGAACTCATCGTAGCCTTAAGAAGTACTCAAGAAGGAAACACGGCTGAAGTTAATATGGTAGAGTTGTATTCAGAAACTGCCAACAACATTAAGTTTAGAAACAACGCTTTAACCACAGAAATTCAACAAGCCTTACGTTTAGACATCGCTGATGGTTATGAATATGATGGTCTTGTTAAGGTTGATGGTGAAGTAAGTGACGCCTTCTATCACGCTGATGGTAACTGGGGCTTAGATTACGACAAGCGTTATACAGAAATTAAGAACTACTTTGTTTGGAATGATTTTGATAGAGAGTATGTAGATGGTGAATATACCATTAACAGAAATCCTGAAGTAAAAGCAGTAAGCGAGTACGATTATTTAACCCTGTACAAAGCCTTATTGCCTGGTACATTATCTGCAGATTATTCTGAGTACAAGTATGTATCATTCAAAGCTAAAGGTTCTGGATTAATGGAATTGGGCTTAATCAAAGCTTCTATCGAAGACTGGAAAGCACAATATAGAGTAATGGTAGATTTCTCTGAAGAAGAAAGAACTTACTATGTACCTTTCGAATACTTTAGTTCTAGTGCAACACAAGACAAGTTAACGGCTAACGATTTAACTACCTTAACCTTTACCTTCTTACCTGTAGAAGCACAAACGAAAGAATTAGACTTGAAAATCTCTGATGTAAAGTTTACCAAAACTGCAGTTGAAGATCAAATTGTAGCAAAAATCGAGAAGTTCGAGAATGAGTTTATGGCATACCCTAACCCATCAAAAGGTAAAGTAAACTTACTCTTATTTAGTGAAACAGATACAGAAGCTACAGTAACTTTATCTGATGTAACTGGTAAGGTAATTTACAATCAAAAAGTGCAGTTAAATGCTGGTAAAAACGAATTAGATTTCGACTTTAAAGTAAAAACTGGTGTAATGCTATTAAAAGTAGCATCTCCAGAAAATGACTATGGAACTTCTAAACTAATTTTTAGATAGCCCCATTAAATTATAAACAATAATATAGTAAGTTGGGGGACTTATTTATATTGTGACTGAGCACCCAAATGAATTCATTTGGGTGTTTTTTTAAAAAAAATCAATAACCGCATAACTTATTAGGGGAGTTTGATTAGGTATTGATATCCAAGAGAGCTAATTAGGGTTAGCTCTCTTTTTTTGTGAGCAATGAAAAAATAGGAAAACCTAAAAAGGTTTTCCTATTTTTTTTGAGACTGTAAAACCAACTGCATACATCATTTCTACAATAGTTGGGTACGTGTTATTAGATTTCTTGGGTTAGTTAGTTATTAATATCTTTTGATTTCAATGAGGCTGTCTGAAAAATATTAAAATTTGTCATTTCGACTGCAATGGAGAAATCTTATTTATTGATAATTCAATACAAAAAAATTTCGACTTCGCTCAAAATGACATGCAAACCTACTTTTCAGAAAACCTCTTTTTTTTTAAAAAAAATTGGAGGGTTTTTAAAGCCCTCCAATTTTATATTTTTACAAAGAATTACTAACTCATTAATCTAACTTCTTAGCATTCTTAACTTTCTGTTTCGTTAATGCAATATCAATTACTTGCTTCATATCAGCAACATAATGAAACGTTAATCCTTTTAAATAGTGTTCTTTAATCTCTAAGATGTCTTTTCTATTTTCTTCACATAAAATAATCTCTTTAATATTTGCTCTTTTTGCAGCCAATATTTTTTCTTTAATTCCGCCAACTGGTAACACTTTTCCTCTTAAAGTGATTTCTCCTGTCATGGCCAGCTTATTTTTAACTTTACGTTGCGTGTAAGACGAAACTAAAGAAGTTAACATGGTAATCCCTGCACTTGGCCCATCTTTTGGAGTAGCGCCTTCTGGTACATGAATATGCACATTGTATTTCTCTAAAACTTCGGGTTTAATTCCAAATTCTTCCGCATTCGATTTGATGTATTGCAAAGCTATAGTTGCAGATTCTTTCATTACAGTTCCTAAATTACCAGTAATGGAAAGTGTTCCTTTTCCTTTTGATAAAATAGACTCGATAAATAAAATATCACCACCAACACTTGTCCAAGCCAAACCTGTAACTACACCAGCCACATCATTAGTTTCGTATTTGTCTCTATTTCTTGGTGTTCCTAAAATTTCTTCTATTTTTTCTGATGTTAAAGCAACTTCATATGCCTCTTCTAAAGCAATACTTTTTGCTGCAAAACGCACCACTTTAGCCACTTGTTTCTCTAAACCACGAACACCAGACTCGCGCGTATAGCCTTCAACAATTTGCTCGATTTGTTTTTTACCTAACTTTAAATCCTTGTTTGTTAAACCATGTTCTTTAAGTTGTTTTGGCAACAAATGTCTTTTGGCAATTTCTACTTTTTCTTCAATTGTATACCCTGAAACATTTATAATTTCCATTCTATCACGCAAAGCCCAAGGAATTTGTCCTAAATTATTGGCAGTTGCAATAAATAATACTTTTGATAGATCATAACCAACTTCTAAATAATTATCATAAAAAGCCTCGTTTTGTTCAGGATCTAAAACCTCTAACATTGCTGAGGACGGATCTCCTTGATGACTTTGCCCTAGTTTATCAATCTCATCCAACACAAAAACAGGGTTAGATGTTTCTGCTTTTTTCAAATTCTGGATTAAACGCCCAGGCATTGCACCAATGTATGTTTTTCTATGACCTCTAATTTCAGCTTCATCTCGCAAACCACCTAAAGACATTCTTACATATTTACGTCCTAAAGATTCTGCAACCGATTTTCCTAAAGATGTTTTACCAACTCCTGGAGGGCCATACAAACAGATAATTGGCGATTTCATATCGTTTCTTAACTTTAAAACTGCCAAGTGCTCTATGATTCTTTCTTTAACTTTTTCTAAACCAAAGTGGTCTCTATCTAAAACTTTGGTGGCGTGTTTTAAATCGAATTTATCTTCAGAAAAAATACCCCAAGGCAATTCTAACAACAACTCTAAGTAACTTCTCTGCACACCATATTCAGCAGCTTGCGGATTCATTCTTTTTAAACGATTCAATTCCTTCTCAAACGTCTCCCCTACTTCTTTTGTCCAATTTTTAGTTTTGGCTTGCTTGCGCATTTCTTCCAATTCTTGATCGTTAGAAACGCCACCCAATTCTTCTTGAATGGTTTTTAATTGCTGATTTAAATAATATTCACGTTGTTGTTGGTCTAAATCTTCACGCGTTTTAGATTGAATATCATTGCGTAATTGTAATTTTTGAAGTTCCTTATTTAAGTTCTTAAGCGTTAGTAATGCACGTTCTTTTAGATTGTCTTTTTCTAAAATCACTTGTTTTTGCATCACACTTAAATCCATATTAGAGGCGATAAAATTCACCAAAAACGAATTCGATTTTATGTTTTTAATTGCAAATGATGCCTCACTTGGCAACATTGGGTTTTCTTTTATTACAGCTAAAGCCTGTTCTTTTATAGAATCGATAATGGCATCAAATTCTTTTTTATCGATAATTTCTCTATCTTCTACAGCCTCTTTTACAGTTGCTTTTAAATAAGGCTCACTTTGAACTAATTCATCAATTTTAAAACGTTTTTTACCTTGAATAATAACAGTTGTATTGCCATCAGGCATTTTTAACACTCGTAAAATCTGTGCTACAACACCTGTGGTATGAATATCGTTTAGTTTTGGCACCTCTTCTTCTTCATTACGCTGCGCAACAACCCCTATTATTTTATCGCCTTTATTGGCATCTTTAATCAATTGAATAGATTTATCTCTACCAGCTGTAATAGGAATTACAACTCCAGGAAACAATACTGTGTTTCTCAGAGGCAAAATTGGCAAAGTATCAGGTACATTCTCGTTATTAATAATTTCCTCATCTTCTGGAGTCATTAACGGAATTAATTCTGAATCTTCATTGATCATATCCTGAAAAGACAAACTGTCTAACTTTATAATTTTTGATTTGCTCATGTGTTATTTATCTGTCATTCTGACATTGATTGTATTTTAAAACGCAAATCAACATCATTCTTTTAAAACTAAATAATTGATAATCAAAAATATAATATTGTATTTTAATTATCTATATATTATTAGACAATTCTTATGCCAAAACTATTTTTTATCGACATATAACAAATTGTTGCGTTAACTTCAACTTTAAAATAAAACTTAACGAACTTATGCAGCAGTTTAGTCTTGCCATATAAAAAAATATTACATTTATTTACCAAAAACTGTCACAACTAAAAGATAGTTTTGTCATTATCATAGAAGTTTTTAATTGGAAGCTAATCAACCACATATAACCAACCTTTTAGAACGCTGCAAATCTTCTGATAAAAACGCGCAACTGAAAATTTACAATGCTTATTATAAGGCAATGTACAATTCAGCATATCGTATTTTAAAAGATCCTTTTGAAGCAGAAGATTTAATGCAAGAAGCTTTTTTAACCGCTTTTACAAAATTAAATTCTTATAAAGGTGAGGTTGCATTTGGAGCTTGGTTAAAACGAATTGTGATTAACAAAAGTTTAACCCAATTAAAAAGAAACAATCGTTACCAAGAGGTAAAAATGGAGGTTGTACCCACTAATGAAATTGAAGATGAAGCTATAAATTACGCTGGTTTAAACCCGAAAATGGTTTTACAAACTTTACAAAGTTTAAAAGAGAACTATAGAGTGGTACTTACGCTTAATTTAATAGAAGGCTATGATTATGAAGAAATTGCACAAATTTTAAATTATACCAACGAAAATGTAAGAACTACAGTATCTAGAGCAAAGAAAAAATTAAAGCAAATGTTACTTGCAGAAAACATAAAAACACAAGCGTATGGAAGATAAATTACATCAATTTTTTTCTGAAAATGATTTCGATTTTAAAGAACCTCATTTTGGTCATGTAGAGCGTTTTGAAAAAAAGCTAAATCAACCACAAAAAAATAACCATAAGCCATCTTGGAAATGGTTATCTGTTGCAGCTTCTGTTGTATTGGTAATCGGTTTTTGGCTGGGCAGTTTACATCAAAAACAACAAATAGAATTAGCAGATGTTTCACCAAAAATGAAAGAAGTGCAAAACTATTTTGCAACCACAATACAAACTAGTTTAAAAAATATTGAAAAAAATAGAAGTTTAGAAACTGAAACCATTATTGAAGAAGCTTTAGATGCTTTAGAAGAATTGGAAGAAGAATATAACTTTTTTATTACAGAACTAAATATTGCTGAAAATCAAACAAAAGTCATCAACGCTATGATTCAAAACTATCAGCAACGTCTCAAAATTTTAGAAAATGTTTTACTACAAATAGAACACATCAAAAACCCTAATCTTTTAAATAATGAAATTTATATATAAAACTACCCTCTTATTTTTGCTCATCCCTTTTTTATCATCTGCAAATGTTGTTGACAAAAAAGAGGAAAAAAGTAAAAAAATTACTAAAGCATACAACGTAAGTAGTGATGCCAAAATAGCTATAAGTAATAAATATGGCGATTTAAATATTGTAACTTGGAACAAAAACAAAGTAGAATTTGAAATAACCATTACTGTAAAAGGGAATAACATCAACGACATTGAAGAACGACTAGAAAGTATTGATGTTGAATTCGAAAATTCCGCAAATTATGTGTCTGCAAAAACAATTTTAGAGAAAGACCAAAACAGTTGGTCTTTTTGGAAAAAAAACAACAATTTAAGCTACAAAATTAACTACAAAGTAAAAATACCAAATACCAATACTGTAGATTTAAATAACGATTATGGCAGTATTTATTTAGGCAATTTATCAGGCATTGCAAATATTAATTGCGATTATGGTAAAATAATTGTTGGCAATTTAACTGCAAATAATAACACCATTAACCTAGATTATTGTTCGTCATCTACTATTGATTTTATAAAAAGTGGTGATATAAATGTTGATTATTCTAAGATTACGATCGAAGAATCTGAAAATTTAAAAGTAAACCAAGATTACTCTACCATTAAAATTGGTAAAGCAGAAAACATTTCTTTTAACGCAGATTATGGAGCAATTAGTATAGATGATGCTATAAACATAAATGGCAATTCAGATTATGCAAGCATACGCTTAGGTACAATTTATAAAAATTTAGACATTGAAACCGATTATGGTAGTATTTCTGTAAAAAGATTGGCAAAAGATTTTGAAAACGTTTTGATTGATGGCCAATATGCTGGCATTAAAATTGGCGTTGATGAAGATGCTGTTTTTAACTTTATTTTAGATTTACAATATGCTGGTTTTAGGTATGATGATAATAAAGTAGAATTTTCTAAAAAAATCTCAAAAAACAACAAAAAAAATTACGAAGGTAAATTTGGTAGAGGAAACACCAATTCTAAAATTAAAATAAAATCGCAATATGGTGGAGTATCCATCAAAGAAAATTACTAAAAAAATAACTTAAAAAATAAAATTATGATTAAAAAAATTACATTTTTAGTGCTTACAATTAGCTTAAGTTTATCTGTAAATGCACAAGATTGGTGGGGCAACAGCAAAAAAATAAAAGGAAATGGTAACGTGGTTACTACGAACAGAACCACTTCTGAATATGATGCAATTGGTGTTGGTGGCTCTTTTGATGTGGTGCTTATAAAAGGTAAAGAAGGTAATATTAAAATTGAAGGAGAAGAAAACATCATTCCTTATGTAGAAACCGAAGTTCAGGGAAATACTTTAAAAATAAAATACAAAAAAAACACAAATATTAGAACCACAAAAAGATTAACAGTAACTGTAACATACAAAGATATTGATGCTATTTCTTTGGGCGGTTCTGGTAATATTTCTTGCCAAGGCACTTTAAAAACTGACGAATTAAAAACTTCTTTAGGTGGTTCTGGTAATATTAGTTTAGCTGTTGATGCCAATGAAGTAATTGCCAATATTGGAGGTTCTGGAAACATTAAATTAGCGGGTATTTCTAACGATTTTACATGCTCTATTGCTGGTTCTGGTAGTATAAAAGCTTATGAATTAAAAACCGATAATCTAAGTGCAACTATTGCTGGTTCTGGTAGTATTAGAACTACAGTTAACCAAAAAATTAAAGCAAAAGTTGTGGGTTCTGGAAGCATTTACTACAAAGGAAACCCAACAAATATTGATTCGAAATCTGTAGGTTCTGGTGATATTATTGATAGAAATTAAAGAAAAAAGTAGTACGTAAAACAAATTCACAAAAATATATAAATCGTCTAGAGATTTCTCTTTAGACGATTTATAGTGTAAATAAATGTTGTTTTTCTAAGTACTTTTAGAAGTGAATAAACACTTGTTTATCAGTTAAATAAGTTGTATTTTAGATAAAATCAAAACCCGAAAACGAGCTGTATACTCAAAAATCGGAGTTTTAATTTACTATGTCTGTCTAAAACACAAAGTACCTCTGGATTTCAGTACGAATTTTCACTTTTAAGAGCCTGTGAAAATTTTGAACTTTGTTTTAATCAGTTTTTTTTTGATATTGGTTTGGGTTCATTATCGTTTGACCAATTATAAAATTATGAGTCAAATAGGTATTTATCCATAGAAAAAGTTGAAAAAATACGCTTTACTAATTGGTCTGGTTTTATAAAGTAACAAGCTTCTATTTTTACAGATGCTACTTATTATGAGTTTCTAAACCATACTCACCAGATAAAGAGCGAATTGCTCTGGCATCTGGATACAATTTAGAAATCAATAAAACATAATCCATCAACAAACTATTTTGAGAATATTTAAAAAAGCGTTCTTGAGCTCTTTTTGAACGTTGGTAATTGGCTAAAAACCGATTTTTCCAATCGGTTTCATAATTTTTTAAAAAATCTAAATTATCATTCTTTAAGGCAGAATCGATAGCTTTACTTGCCATAATTGCTGCTTCAAAAATAAATTTATAACCTTCTCCTACAATAGGGTTTACTTGCGAAACACAATCGCCAACACAAACCAAATTATTACAAATAAACTTTTCTAAAACAGGTGTTATTGGTATGCTTCCACCCTCTACTTTATCATTATCTTTTAGTACCAGCTTTTTAATTTGTGGTAATTCTAAAATTTTATGTAATCTATTTTTTAAATCTTTAACTATTTTTTCATCAAAAGTACCAAAACCAATAATAGCTCTTTGATTTTTTAAAGGAAAAATCCAACCATAACCACCTTGATATACTTTACCAATTAAAAGGTACATTTTAGAGTGGTTTCCCAAATATCTTACGTTATATTCCACACCTGTTGCAAGTTGAGTTTTTTTTGGAATCAAACCTACCTTTTTACTGAGAATACCATTTGTACCTGAAGCATCTACGAATAGTTTACCTGTATATTTTTCATTTTTTTGATCTACTACAGCTATAAAATTGCCCTTTACATCAGTTTGAATTTCTTTAATATTAATACCTGTTTTTATGGTTGCATAATTATTGTCAATACCCTCTAGAATTTCTACATGTACTTGTTTTTTATCAAGAATATATAGGTCTGATTTTATGCTTCGTTTTACTCTTTTAGAGTGCAATACAATGGTATCAATATCTTGTGCAACAACATTATGAGATAATCCAAATTGTTCTAAGTTTAAAAAGCTTCCTAAAGTATTAAAAGAAAATTCTAGTAAATTTTTCTTTCTATCTAAAATTAACACTTTATGTTTTTGTTTGCTGAGTTCTCTAGCTAAAAGTAAACCAGCTGTACCTCCACCAACAATTACAACATCAAATTTGTCCATTTTTTTCCAATAATTTTATAGGCTTTATATCATTTAAAAACTTACAAACAATTTAGTATTGTATCTATTAATTCAGCAGGTCTGTATGGTTTAAAAATAACCTCATCAAAGCCTATCTTCATATATTCTTCTCTATATTCTGCAGTAGCATTACCTGTTAATGCTAAAAAAGAGGTTGTTGTGTTTTTAGCTAAGTTTGGTTTCTTTTCAATTAATTCTTCACCTGTTAATCCTGGCATGTGAATATCTAAGATTACAATATCAAAATCATGATTGTTTAATGCATCTAACGCATCTAAACCATCTTTTACTAAAGTTAAAATTGAATTCTCTTTTTTTAAGAAGTAGCCTGTAATTTTTTGATTCAACAAATCATCATCTGCTAATAAAACGCGTTTTCCTTTTAAAGTTTTAGTTGATAAAATATCATTTTTAAGCATTTTATGATCTGCAACTTTTACCACTTTTTGAAAAGGAATATCAATAGAAAACGTGGTCCCTTTTTGTAAAACACTATCAACAGAAATAGAGCCATTCATAGCACTTACTAATCTTTTTACGATAGATAATCCTAAACCTGCACCTCCATGAATACGATTATCATTTAGTTTTGTTTGACTATATTCTTCAAATATTTTTACAGTTTGCTCATCAGTCATTCCTCTACCAGTATCACTAATACTAATTCGAATTTCTGTTGTAGTTTGGTTTTCTGTTAGCATTTCTGAGAGCAAAGTTACTTTACCTTTTTTGGTAAATTTTAATGCATTGCTCATTAAATTGGCAATTACTTGGGTAATTCTTACTCCATCGCCTAAGAGTACTTTAGGTATTTTTTGTGATGCAGAAAACTCTAAAGCAACCAAATTATTTTTATTTTGAATTTTATAATTTAAAAATGTACTTTTTAAGATTTCATTAATATTTATTTCTTCAGATGCTAACTCTAGCTTGCCAGCTTCTATTCTTGATAAATCTAAAATATCATCAACTATAACTTTTAAGTTTTTTCCTGCAAGAGTTAAATAACCAACATATTCACTAACTTTATTACTCAGCTTTTCTTTAGAAATCAATTCTGTATATCCCAAAATAGTATTTAAAGGGTTTCTAACTTCGTGACTCATCATCGCTAAAAATCTAGATTTTTCTTCGTTAGCTTTATCTGATTCTTTTCTTAGAACATCTAATTGCTTATTTTTTTCTGCAATTTCTTTTTTTAGAAAAAATAAATCGTTTCTATTTTGATTGAGTTTTGTTATGGTTTTATAAATATGAGTTCTATTATGAATTAAAATGGTAATGGCTTCTTGATCTTTATACAATTCCATATCCACATTATACTCTTCATTATCAGAACTGATAATCATTCCCTCAATTAAATAATTTTCTTTGTAAGGTAATGCTTCTAAAGTACCAAAAAGATATGGGCAACTATTATAAATACAAGTATTTACAGCAAACTCTTTTGTTGCAAATTTACCTGCAACAATTTTGTTTATGACTCCTTCTGTATTAACTTGGAGTTCTATAAAAACATTTTCAATTTTTGGGGATATCAAAAGTTTTAGTTTAGTGATTGTTTAGCCAAAATAATAAAAGCATCTTCTACATTCTCGTTTTCTTTAGCACTTGTAATAAGGTCTATAGGTATAGCAATTTTTTCTTTTAACGTTTGTAATTCTGTTTGAGATAGTAAATCTTTTTTGTTACCAACAATGGTAATGTTTTTTAAACCAGACAAATCTTTAACAGTGTTTAACTGTTGCTCTAAATTTAAGTAAGTATCTTCTCTAGTTACATCAAAAACATACATTGCTGCACTGGCT
Source organism: Polaribacter sp. R77954 (assembly GCF_044595335.1). Lineage (GTDB taxonomy): Bacteria > Bacteroidota > Bacteroidia > Flavobacteriales > Flavobacteriaceae > Polaribacter. Next base: position 4,063,919 of record NZ_CP138992.1, on the reverse strand, counting down.
CCTAAAAAGTAGGCTTTAGGTACTTTTTCGTCTGCATTTGTACCTGCAACATCCCAAATTAATAATTTAATTTTTTCTGAATTTAGGTCTATAATTTTGGTACTAACCCTAACGCCTATTGTACTAATATAATCTTCTGAAAACTCATTTAATACAAACCTTCTAATAAGCGAAGTTTTTCCAACACCAAAATTACCTACTAGTAAAACTTTTTTCGCTATCATAAAATATAATTGACACAGCTATTGTTGTTCTACAAATGTATTAAAGATTAATGTATTTAAGCGTTCTTGGTCTTCTAAAAAACTTCTATCCTTTAATACTATTTCTGCCAGATTATTGGTGTAATCATACAATTGTTCTTTAAAATTAATGTTAATAACACCCGAAGTTGCTGTTGCTATGTAAATAGTTTTAAAATTTTGAATAGACAATTGAAAATTTTCAAATTTAATATCTTCTAAATCTTGATTTTCTTTAGAAAAGGCATCTTCTGCAAAAGATTTAATAGCTGTTAACATACCAGATACCATGTCTTTATCTGCAATATTACCTCTAGAAAAACTTCCTTTTAGCAATCCTGAATCTTTTTCGATCACAAAAATTTCTTCAATAATAGGTTCAAAAACTTCTTGTAAAACATCATCTGCATCTGTTCTTTTACCTTTAAATAAACGTTTAATAATTTGAGAAATAGAAAACTTCTCATTAATTGTTTGGTTAATGGACTCTGTTAATTTGCTTATTTCTGCAACAATAAATTTTTTAATCAATCTACCAATAATTGGGTAAAGTGCTTCTACAACCTCATCTTGTGAATCTCTTATTTGAACTTTTATGGTTTTTGTAATAGTATCACCAAAATATTCAGGAAAATTAGTTTTTAAATCTTCAATTTTCTCGTCAATTAAAGGAGAAACTTCTTGCTTGAATTTTTCATATTCAAGAATCTCTTTTTTTAAAAGATTTAAATTTTTTCTATCATCTTCTAATAAAAGTTCTTTTAGTAACTCAAATCGATTATCTATCTTATTATCTAGAGTCGAGTTTTCCATTTATTCCTGCAACATCAGGGCTATTTTTTCTAAAGCTTTACCAAGTTTTCTTCTGTCTGCTTTTTCATCATCTAAATCTGCTAAACGCTTATCTAAATCGTCATTTAAGTCTTGAAACTTATGATCTACTAAGCTTTCTAAATCAGCCAACTTATTTTCTAAATTGGTAACAGCTTCAGTTAAATTTTTATTTGTGCTATTTTTTAGCGACTCTATTTTATTGTAAACATCTGCAAACTCTGAGTTGTATTGCTGAATATTTTCTCCAAAAATTAAATCTCTTACTGCTGCAATTCTGCTGTCTACTTGGTCATTAGCAGTTGTTTCTTTGTTTGTTTCTGGATTATTTGACATGAGCGTTGTTAATCGGGGTTAAATTTTAGTTTAATTTTTTTTAATATTGAAAGCATGATAAACACTAGCAACACAGACAAATATACACTAAAAAACAAATTATTAAAACCTACAAGGTAAGTTTAAGTCCATCATAAGCTAAAAAAACATTTTTAGGGAGTATTTTTGAAGTTTCTTTATGAAAACCTAGTTTATGACTTATGTGTGTAAAATACGCTTTTTTAGGTTGTATTTCTTCTACAAAATTTAAGGCATCTTGTAAACTAAAATGTGTAGGATGTGGTGCAATTCGTAAAGCATCTACAACCAAAACCTCTAAATTTTTTAACTTCTCTTTTTCAGAATCCTCAATATATTTAATGTCTGTTAGGTAGGCAAAATCTTGAAAACGATAGGCTGTAATAGGCAATTTACCATGAAAAACTTCAATAGGAATTACCTCTAAGCCAGAAACCTCAAAAGCATCTTTATGTATAATATGCGGTTGTAATGTTGGAGAACCTGGGTATTTATATGCTGGGTCAAAAATATATTCAAACCGCCTTTCTAAACTTTTTAAAGTTATTTCATTTAAAAAAATAGGCATCTCTCCAATTTTGTAGCAAAAAGCTCTTAAATCATCTAAACCACCTATATGATCTGCGTGTTGATGTGTAAAAAAAACACCATTTAAAGATTGTACATTTTCTCTTAGCATTTGTTGCCTAAAATCTAAACCACAATCTACTGTGTAAGAAACATCGTCCCAAGAAATTAAAATAGAGGAACGCAAACGTTTATCTTTAGGATCTGTTGATAAACATACAGGGTCGTTACTTGCAATCATTGGAATACCCTGAGATGTACCTGTGCCTAAAAAAGTGATATTTAACAGTTTTTTATCTTTTTTCATCTCAACAAAAATAATATAAAAATTGACTGGTAGCCTACTTATTTAGTACATTTGTTATCTACATAAAAAACCTAATATGGCTATTTCTTTAAAGGGAGATCAAGAAATTAGTAGTGTACCTACTACAAAAAATAAAGCGCTTAGAATAAATTTAAACACAGACATTTACGGAACGTTTGCCGAAATTGGAGCTGGGCAAGAAACGGCTCGTAATTTTTTTAGATCTGGAGCTGCTTCTGGAACTATTGCAAAAGCTATGAGTGCCTATGATAAAGATTTTTCTGATGCCATTTATGGTATTGAAGATGACAGACGTTATGTTACTCAGCCCCGTTTAAAGAAAATGTTAGGACACGAAATTGATTTAATGGAAGATCGATTGAGTAGACACAAACACCCTGATAAATTATTCTTTAGTTACGCAAATACGGTAACAACTATTGATTTTGCAAGAAAATTTAAAGGTCATGGTTGGGTGGGCATTCGTTTTCAATTAGATCCTTTAGAAGATTATAACGAAATTGTTTTACACCTTCGTTTTAAAGAAACAGATGCTCGTTTACAGCAAGAAACCTTGGGTATATTAGGTGTAAATTTAATTTATGGGGCGTTTTACTTAAATGACAATCCTAAAGAATTGGTAAAATCTTTTTACCATAATTTAGGAAATCATCAATTAGAAATTGATATGATTAATTTCTCAGGACCTCGTTTTATGTATGTAGATAATCGTTTGATGAGTTTACAACTACTAAAAAACGGAATGACCAATGCAGTGATGTTTGGACCTGATGGAAATAATTTATTGCCTGCTCAAGTACTTTACAAGAAAAATATTTTAGCCTTAAGAGGCAGCTTTAGACCTGTGACTAAAGTTAATATGGATATGTTTGAACAATCCAAAAAAATGTTTTTAAAAGAAAACAAAGTAGAAGAAAGTAAGACTCAAATTATTTTTGAAATTACCCTAAGTAACTTATCTGCCGAAGGCAAAATTAATGAGAGAGACTTTTTAGACAGGGCAGAATTATTGTGTTCTTTAGGACAAAATGTAATGATTACAAGTTTCCAACAATATTTTAAATTGGTAGAATACTTTAGCGAATTTACCAAAGAAAGAATGGCTTTAGCAATGGGTGTATATAATTTAATTCAAATTTTTGATGAAAAATATTATCGCGATTTAAGTGGTGGTATTTTAGAAGCCTTTGGTAAATTATTCTACAGAGATTTAAAAGTATATATGTACCCTTATCATGACCAAGAATCTGGTGAATATATAGATAGTAAAAACCTAAAAGTTCACCCAAGAATGAAAGAATTGTATAAATTCTTTAAAAACAATGGTAAATTATTAGATATTACTGACTTTGATAAAGGTATTTTAGATATTTTTTCAAGAACAGTTCTTAAAATGATTCGCCTTGGTGAAGAAGGTTGGGAAGAAATGTTGCCAGAAGGTATTGCAGAAACCATTAAGCAAAAACGTTTGTTTGGCTACTCTAGATCTAGAGCAAAGAAATAATCTTTGCAACTATTTTACCCAAATAAACGCTCTAGTGGTTTAAACCTTTTTAATATTTTATTGTCTAATAAAAAACATTGTTTTTTTTGACAGCCGAAATTACATTAGTACAAAACTTAAAAAACCCGAAAACAAGAGAAAAAGCTTTTAAAGTATTGATTAGTCAGTACAAAGAGCGTTTGTATTGGCATATTCGTAAAATTGTAATTGTACATGATGATGCTGATGATGTGCTACAAAACACCTTTGTAAAAATTTTTAAAAATATAGAAAAATTTAACGAGCAAAGTAAATTGTATTCTTGGATGTATAGAATTGCTACAAACGAATCCATCTCTTTCATTAATAAAAGAGCAAAAGAACTAAATGTAGATATTTCTGATTATCATCAACAATTAGCAAGCACCTTAGAGAGTGATGTGTTTTTTTCAGGTGATGAAATTCAGGTTATCTTACAAAAAGCAATTGCCACATTGCCAGAAAAACAACGATTGGTTTTTAATATGAAATATTTTGATGAACTAAAATACGACGAAATCTCTGAAATTTTAGAAACCTCTGTTGGCGCATTAAAAGCATCGTATTTTCATGCCGTTAAAAAAATTGAAAACTATATAAAAACTCAAACAGATTAAACCTTTTAGTTTTTTAAAGGTCTAACTAACAATGGAAAACGACATAAAACATAGTGAAGATTTTATAAAAAACAAGGTAGGCAAAAAACCGTATTTTAAGCTGCCTACAGATTATTTTGATACCATAGAAAATGAAATAACAGCAAAAATAAGTGAAGATAAACTAGATAAAACCAATGCTTTTAAAGTTCCTGAAGATTACTTTAGTAATGTAGAGCATGAAGTTTTTAAAAATATTAATTTTAACCAAAAAACAACCAAAGTTATTTCTTTTAAAGAGCGCTTGCGTAAAGCTATACCTTATGCAGCTGCAGCTTCTATTGCATTATTTATCAGCTTAAATACTTTTGTTTTTAACACAAACAAAGAGCTGAATTTTGATGCTATTTCAGATTCTGAAATAGAATATTGGTTAGACGAAAATACGGTAAGCACAAGCGAAATAATAACTATTCTAGAAGATGAAATTTTAGATGAAAACGCATTTACTTTTGCTAATATTAATGATGAAAGTATTGAAGATTACATTAACTCAATAGACAATACTTCACTATTAAATGAATTAAATTAAAATTATATCATGAAAAAAATCATCTCTTTTACCTGTATTATACTGTTTTTTACACACTCTATACAATCGCAAAGAGGAAAAGAAAGCTGGGAAAAAATTAAAGCATTAAAAATTGCCTATTTAACAGAACAGTTAAACTTAACGAGCGCTGAAGCTGAAAAATTTTGGCCTGTTTATAATGCTTATAACCAAGAACAAAATGCTATTAGAGGCCACTATAAATCTACGCTAAGAAAAACAATAAAAAAAGAAGCAATAGATAGTATAACAGAAAATGCCGCAAAAAAATTAATTGATTTAAAGTTACAAACCGATAAAGAATTATATACATCACACAAGAAATTTATAGAAAAAATTACAAACGTAATACCTTACAAGCTGATTATAAAACTACAGATTGCAGAGATGGAATTTGGAAGAAAATTAATGCGGAAGTATAAAAGAAAAGAGCCAAATCCTAAGGATTAAAATGATAAAAGGAAGCAAAATTGCTTCCTTTTTATCATTTTACAAGATTCATACAAGAGTATAATTCTGGTTTATTTGCGGTAAATTGTTTTAACCAAATTACCAGTTCGTCTATTTCATAAGGTAACAATCTACTCATTGCTTTTTCTAACTCTTTACAAAACAACTCAGAATTGAAACTCACTTTTTGTAACACGGTTTTCGTGTATTCAAACATTGCTCTAGCCATTTTAATTTAAAGATTTATATTAAACAAAACGTACAATTATATATTTTAGTATGTTAAAAATATAAAAAAAACCAACATTAACTATTAATGTTGGTCATAAAATTTTGTTTATAATTTGTTAAATTTACAAACTATTTACTTTTTCTACTAAAGCTTTAGCCTCAGTTTCTAATTCAGCATTTATTGCTTTATAATGTGCTTTTTTGTTTTCGATATTTTTTGCATTCACCTTTGCAATTAAACTATCAAAGGTTTCAATAGCTTCATCTACAATAGCTTCTCCTTGCTTAGGTTCATTTTTTAAAATTGAAACATCTAAAGTATACTCAATAACATCACCTAATACGTAATTGATATCTTTTTTTAAATTCTTTATACTTGCCATAAATCGTATCTTTAATTAGGTGCAAATTTAGTTTTTTTTATTCAGACCAACTGTAAAACATCTTTTATATTTGCTAAGGTGTAATACGCTTTTTTAGAAAACTCATCTATAGAAACTTCTTCATGTGCCCAGGTAGTATGAAAAGGTACATGAACAGCAGTAGCCCCCACTTTAATTAAAGGTAAAACATCTGATTTTAAAGAGTTACCAATCATTAACAGCTGAGAAGGTTCAATATCTAAATGCTGAATTAGTTTTTGATAATCTTTTACTTTTTTATCACTCATTACCTCAATATGATGAAAATACTTTGATAAATTCGATTTTTCTAGCTTTCGCTCTTGATCTAAAAGATCTCCTTTAGTTGCAACAATCAACTTAAATTTATTTTGTAAGGCTTGCAAAACCTCTTCTACTCCATCTAACAACTCAATTGGCTTTTCTAACATATCTTTACCAATATCTAAAATAGCCTCAATACTTTTTTGAGGAATTTGATAATTAGAGAGCTCAAGCGCAGATTCTATCATAGAAAGCACAAAACCTTTAATGCCATAACCATACAATCGCAGATTTTCTATTTCTTTTTTAAAAAGCTCTTGATCTATTTTATTTTCTGTTTCGTATTTAGATAACAGTTTTGCAAATTGATGTTCTGCCTCTCTAAAATAAGTTTCATTCACCCAAAGTGTATCATCTGCATCAAAAGCAATTACCTTAATATTATTCAACATTTTTTAAATAGTTTTTGGCTTTTTCTAAATCTTCAGGTGTATCAATACCAACAGCTTCAACAGAAGTTTCTACCATTTTAATTTTTTTTCCAATCTCTTGATATCTAATGGCTTCTATTTTTTCTGCAGCTTCTAAAGGTGTAATTGGAGTATTGTAAAAGTCTAATAAAGCTTGTTTTCTAAAGGCATAAACACCTTTATGCTTGTAATACTTTACCTTGATATTTGTATCTCTATGATACGGAATTACACTTCTTGAAAAGTAAATGGCTAAATTATTAACGTCTGTAATTACCTTTACATTATTAGGGTTTTTGATATCTTCCATATCCGTAATTTCAACTTTTAAAGAAGCTAAATCTATTTCTTTTGTACTGTCTTTTTTGAAAACATCAATTAATTTTGATAAGGATACAGCGTCAATAAAAGGTTCGTCTCCTTGTACATTAATAACAATATCTACAGCTAAGTTTTCAACGGCTTCAGCAATTCTATCAGAACCACATTCGTGTTCTTTTTTGCTCATTATCGCTTTACCACCTGCATTTTGTATCGACTTAAAAATAATATCAGAATCTGTAACTACATAAACATCATCAAATAAATTGGTATGCAAGGCAGCTTCGTAAGTCCTTAAAATAACAGGTTTTCCAGCTAAATCTTTCATTAATTTCCCAGGAAAACGTGAAGCACTATAACGTGCAGGAATCATAGCTATTATTTTCATAAATTAGTTTCTATTAAAAGCTTTTTCGGCGAATATTGATTGAATATACAAATTTAATATTAAAAGCATTAACTTAGAAATAACAAGGTGCTTAAAAAAGAAAACACATTACTACATTGTATATTCTGAAAACCAATAATTTACAATTAAGTATTCCACAAAACAGGTATTGACAACAGAAAATAAAGTGAAATAATATGATACAATGCCTAGAAATTTAGAACTTAAAATTATTTTTTGTGAACTATATATACTCTAAAAAGTTTTTGTTAGTTTTACAAAACGGTTCCTCAACTATTTTATTATTAATTTTAATTTATATTGAGAGCATCTTATATCCTTTTTTTCTGCTTATTATCAGCTACAACTATTTTTTGCAAACAAAGAACTTTGTTTGTAGATAATTTTATAAATATTATTGGCAGCCCAAGCAAAGAAGACAAATTACTCCTTTTTGCAAAACGAAATAATTTTAAAACGCTAATTTTATATCAATTAAATAAAGTTGATAAAATCTGGAATTTAACAGATCCTAGAAAAAATAGTGTTTTGGCTGAATTTATTGATAAAGCAAAAACAAAGTTTAGTATTAAAAGCGTTGGTGCTTCTGGCGAATCAGCTTCATTTTTTAGAGATGTAATTGATCCTTACAATAATACCAGAAATAAAGCCGAAGAAAAGTTTGATATTTATAACTTAGAGTATGAATACTGGTCTAAAAAAGCATCAGGACCAAATGGTTATTATTGTGTAAATTATTTAGAAGAAAATGCTAAAACTTGTGATAGAAATGGGTCTTTTAATTATTTTATAAATAACTTAAAAGAGCTTAAAAAATTATCTCAAAACAACTTTCATACTATAAAAATAGAAGCCTATTTAGGATATTATTCTCAAAAAGAAATTTCTACTATAGTAAATTATTGCGATAGATTAATTATTCAAACTTCTGGTAAAACCCCAAAATTATCTTATAATTTTGCCAAAAAAAGTTTATCGCTTATTACTAAAATTAAGAGTAATGTTAAAACCTCTATTTTATATGCAACTCGTATGAATCAAATGGGCTATTGGTTTAAATCAAATAGTTTAGACCATGCAGAACAAGATTTTTTTAAAGCGATGAATGCTAATAATTATCAACTAAAAAAATCTATAAATTTAGATGGTTTTAGCTACCACACTTATTCTTTTTTAGAAAAATCAGTGAATTATTTTTCCTACACAAGAAATTAAAAATAAGAATATCTATTTACACGATTATTCTTTACAATAGATTTAATACAAGAAGCAATTCCTTAGACCACTATATTGAAATATAAAATTTTAATCAGATATGCTTTAAAGGTTCTAATTGTGATTATAACTTAGTATTTTTAAAAAATATCATCTATTTTCTAGAGAGTTATATGACTCTAATCTGATATTTTTTTAGTATATTTGAGTACATCCCCCATTCTAATGACTAAAAAATATCAAAAAACTTTTTTATTTCTTTTATTATTATTGATTTGTAGTGCTCTTTCTGCACAACGTGCTTTGTATGTTGATAACTTTAATTCAATTTTAGGGAATAATGATAAAGAAGATAAATTACTTTATTTTGCTCAAGATAATGGATTTACTACGCTTATTTTATATGAGTTACATTTGGTAAGAAAGAGACTACCAATGAATAACTATAAAAAAATAAGTATTCTTTCAGATTTTATAACTCTTGCAAAAACCAAATACAATGTTAAAAAAGTGGTTGCTTCTGGTGAAAACAGCGAAATTTTTTTAAACTATTTGCATGTTTATAATGAAACAAGAAAAGATGATATTGAAAGGTTTAATTCTTACAACATAGAGTATGAATTCTGGCATAAAACAAATTCTGATCTTGGAGGATATTATTGTGAAAACTACCTAAGAAAAAACAAGATTCCTTGTACTTCAGAAGGAAGTTTTAACTATTTTAAAGAAACCATAAGTGTTCTTGATTTTATAAGAAAAGAAACTAATTATCCACTAGGCATAGAAGTATATTTAGCAAATTTTGATAAAAAACAAATTTTAGCGCTAAAAAAATATAATATTAAATATAGAATTAGCGCTTATGCCAGTAATGTGGAGTTGAGTTCTAAAGAAATTAAAAAAGAGTTGAAAATTCTATCCAATTGTAAATGTATTAAAGAAGTTTCAATTATTCTTTCTTCTGAACCCTTTTTTATGTCCGGTCATTTAAAATATAATTCTTTAGAAAAAACAGAAAAAGAATTTGAAAATTATATATCAAAATACAAAAATATCCATTTTACTGAATTTACATATTTTAAATATTCAGACCTTAAAAAGTCTATTGGTTTTAGGAAATTAAGAAGAACTGGTATAAAACCAAAATACTAGCCAGCACAAAAAGAATACTTACATATTTGATATGTACTATTATTCGATCTTAAATCTTTTAAGAATTGTTTATATTTGAATCGCTCTAGAAATATTTGAATTTTACAATGAAATTTCACCAACAGCTTTTCAGTTTTTTTCTCTTTATAATGTCAATCTCTTTTTGTTTTAGCCAAAAAGAATATGAAAATAGAGCCCTTTACGTAGATAATTTTGCAACCATACTTGGTTCAAAAACTTTAGAAAATGAGCTTTTAGAATTTTCTAAAAATCATCAAATAAACACACTTATTCTTTACGATTTACATAAAGTTAACAAAAGATTTCATTTAGGTGATGTTAGTAAAAATCATTTACTCGCTAATTTTATAAAAAAAGCTAAAGTAGAATTTGGCATTAAAAAAATTAGTGCCTCTGGTGAAAGCAGTAACTTTTTTTTAAAGGCGATTCATCCTTTTAATTTATCTCGAAAAAATAAATTAGAACGGTTTAACGTGTATAATTTAGAATATGAATATTGGAACGAAAAAGAATCTTTAGAAAACGGTTATTATTGCAACAACTACCTTAAAAAGGTACAATTACCTTGTAATAGAAAAAACTCGTTTAAATACTTTATACAATCTTTATTTGTAATGAAATCTTTAGCAGAAGAACTGGATAAGAATATTGAGATAGAGGCGTATATTGGTAATTTTAATATTAATGAAGTTGAAAAAATTAGCAAACATGTAGATCGTTTATTGATTCATGATTATGTAAAAGACCCAAACAGAAACTTTATTTATATAAAGGAAAGATTGAACCTTTTAGCTGATATAAATTCTGAGATAGATATCAGTATTTTGTACTCGTCAGAAATGAATTTTATGGGTAAATGGTTTAAAGATCACAAACTGCATGAAGCTGAAATTAAGTTTTTTACAGAATTAGAAAAAAATGATATTTCTTTAAAAAACCACCTTAATTTTAATGGTTTTTCATATTATAATTACGGATACTTAAATTATGTAAAAACACTCCATAAAAAAAGCAGATAGCAACATAACACATTAATCACCAGAATAACTCACAAAATTTCTTGGTGTTTCGTATAATGTAATTTTTAAATCTAATTCTTTTGGTAAATGCTTTCTCAGTTTATTGTACGTAATTACGCATATATTTTCTGCTGTTGGGTTTAAATCTTGAAATTCTGCTACTTCGATATTTAAATTTTTATGATCAAAAGCATTTTCAATTTCCACTTTTATCAAATCTTTTAAAATTCCTAAATCATAAACATAGCCTGTATCTTTATTAATTTCTCCTGTTAAAGAAACAATTAACTCGTAATTATGACCATGAAAATTCGGATTACTACACTTATTAAAAACTTCGAAATTTTTTTCATCCGACCAATCTTTTCTATATAATCTGTGTGCTGCATTAAAATGCGCTTTTCTATGAACAGTAACTTTAGGCATTGGTTAATTTTTCGTAAGATTCATTAAAAATTATCTTAAACCATTCTGTGTATTCTTGTGGGTTTTGCTCAATATCATCTTTAACATTTTCTAGAGACATCCATTTATAAGCTTCAACTTCATCTTTGTTAATATTAGGCACATCATCAAAAAAACCAATCATTACATGGTCCAATTCGTGCTCTGTTAGGCCATTATCAAAAGGTGCTTTGTAGATAAAAGAAAATACTTCTTTTAAATCTGTTGTAAAACCCATTTCTTCTTGTAACCTTCTTCTGCCAGCTTCTATATTACTCTCTCCATCTCTTTGATGAGAACAACAGGTATTGGTCCACAATAAAGGAGAATGATATTTATGTGCTGCTCTTTGTTGCAACATTAATTCACCATTTTTATTAAAAATAAAAACCGAAAATGCCCTATGTAAAAGCGCTTTTTCATGCGCTTCCATTTTAGGCATTAAGCCAATTTTCTTATCCTTTTCATCAACTAAAACTACCAATTCTTCCATAATTGCAAATATATAGCAATCAAAAAGCTTTAAAACTTAAATTTGTTATAAAACCATCACGATTTTCTATTCTTTTATTTTGATGATTTATATTTGGAGTCTTTAAATTGATCTTTATGAAATTTTTGTTTCGAGCATTTTTCTTAGTAATCTTATTCTTATTTTATAAGTGTGACAGCCAGAAAAAAGAACGTAGTAACAAAAAAGTAACTAAAAATAAATCATCACTTAAAAAAAAGAAAGAAGAAAAAATCACCAAACCTTGGGATAGTTTAAATAGTAAAAATACAGAAGCTTTTTTAACAGAGTATGGCAAACAAAACCCAGAAACTAAAGTTATTATAAAAACAAAATTTGGTAACATTAAATTAAGGCTTTATGAAGATGTTCCTATACACAGAGCAAATTTTATTTTTCTTACTAAAATAAAATACTTTAATACCACTGTTATTTATAGAGTTGCCAAAAACTTTGTGATTCAGGGTGGTAACTCAGATAATATGTATACGCAAAAACAGCGAAGAAAATACGGAAATTATTTAATGAAACCTGAGTTTAGAAAACACAGAAAACACAAATATGGAGCATTAGCTGCTGCCAGACAATGGGAAAACAATCCTGATAAATTATCTAGTCCTTTCGAATTCTATATGGTGCATAGCAAAAAAGGTGCTCATCATTTAAATAACGAACATACTGTTTTTGGTGAGGTTATTGCAGGTTTTGACACCATGGATAAAATTTCTAAAGTAAAAGTTGGGGTTGATGAATGGCCCGTAAACGACATACAAATGACGATTGAAATTTTAGATTGATAATTGCCATTCTAAAACGTATCTTTGCACCTCAAAATTTGTAAATGAGTTTTTTAGAAGAAATAGCACGTAGAAGAACATTTGGTATCATTTCGCATCCAGATGCTGGTAAAACTACATTAACAGAAAAATTATTATTATTTGGTGGAGCCATACAAGAAGCTGGTGCCGTAAAAAATAATAAGATTAAGAAAGGAGCTACATCCGATTTTATGGAAATTGAACGCCAAAGAGGAATTTCTGTTGCTACTTCTGTTTTGGCTTTTATCTATCAAAATAAAAAAATAAACATTTTAGATACCCCTGGGCATAAAGATTTTGCTGAAGATACTTTTAGAACTTTAACTGCTGTAGATAGTGTTATTGTAGTTATTGACGTTGCTAAAGGTGTAGAACCACAAACCGAAAAATTGGTTGAAGTTTGTAGAATGCGAAGCATACCCATGTTGGTTTTTATCAATAAATTGGATAGAGAAGGTAAAGATGCTTTTGATTTATTAGATGAAGTTGAGCAAAAATTAGGTTTACGTGTAACCCCTATGAGTTTCCCTATTGGAATGGGTTACGACTTTAAAGGAATTTATAACATTTGGGAAAAGAAATTAAATCTTTTTTCGGGCGATAAAAAAACTACTATTTCAGAAGGTATAGAGTTTGATGATTTATCTAACCCAAATTTAGACAAAGCAGTGGGAGAAACTGCAGCTGAAACTTTACGAGAAGAAATAGAATTAATTAGCGAAGTTTACCCTGATTTTAATCAAGGAGAATATTTAAAAGGTGAATTACAACCTGTATTTTTTGGTTCTGCTTTAAATAATTTCGGAGTTAAAGAACTCTTAGATGCTTTTATTGAAATTGCACCTTCACCTCAACCTAAAAAAGCAGAAGAAAGGTTAGTAGATTCTAAAGAAAAAAAAATGACAGGTTTTGTGTTTAAAATCCACGCAAATATGGATCCTAAACACAGAGATAGATTGGCTTTTATAAAAGTAGTTTCTGGTACTTTTAAAAGAAATTCACCTTATTTACATGTTAGAAATGGTAAAAAAGTAAAATTCTCTAGTCCAAATGCCTTTTTTGCCGAGAAAAAAGAAATTGTTGACGAATCTTTTCCAGGCGATATTGTAGGTTTACATGATACAGGAAACTTTAAAATAGGAGATACATTAACCGAAGGTGAAGATTTAAATTTTAGAGGTATTCCAAGTTTTTCTCCAGAACATTTTAGGTATGTGAATAATGCAGACCCAATGAAATCTAAGCAGCTTTACAAAGGTTTAGATCAATTGATGGATGAAGGTGTTGCACAATTGTTTATCATAGAAATGAACGGACGAAGAGTAATTGGTACAGTTGGTGCTTTACAATTTGAAGTTATTCAATATCGTTTAGAACATGAATATGGTGCAAAATGTAATTACGAAAATTTGAGTGTACATAAAGCGTGTTGGGTAGAACCAGAAGACCCTAAAAATGAAGAGTTTAAAGAATTTAAAAGAGTAAAACAACGTTATTTGGCCAAAGACAAACAAGGGCAATTGGTTTTTTTAGCAGACTCTGCTTTTACAATTCAAATGACACAAAGTAAATATCCTTCAGTAAAATTACATTTTACAAGCGAGTTTAAAAAATAAACCTATGAAAAAAGTATTTTTCTTGTTAATTATATTTTTAAGCTTAAAAAGCTTTGCCCAAGAATTTACTTTAAATGATTTAGAGGGCAAAGAATTGCATAATTCAATTCGTTTAAATTATATTTTAATTCACCAGCCTTTTGGTGAGGTTCCATATCAATTAGACCCAACAATGGGATTTATTGGTTTAAATTATAATTTTGCTTTAAATGATTGGCTGTACACTGGCGCTGGTTTTCATACTGCCATAACTGGAGATCAAGGAGGTTTGTTTACACTAGGAATCAATTTAGGAGTAAATAAAAAAGTTTACAAGCATTTATATTTGGATGCTAATGTTCATTTTGGTGGAGGTGGTGGATTTAGAAGCTTAGTAAATGGTGGAGGAATTATTTATCCTAATGCCGGTTTACAATACAAAACAAATGGATATTCTTTTGGAATTCAATATGGATATATGAATTTTTTTACAGGAATTCAGAAGAATGATAACATCTCATTTTTTATAGAAATTCCTACTTTAGTAAGAAAAAGTTCGTACAAAAACGCACAGAAAACATTTGTTGTTGATGACAATTTAACAGACGATTTTTGGAAAAAACCTGCCGTAAAAAGTGTGCAACAGCTAACATTTGATTATTTTTTTCCTATAGGAATGTCTAGAGCAGATGCTACAACAGATCCACAATATAGACCTTTACGAGAAACATTATCAATATTAGGTTTCGAATATCAACGATATTTAACCCCAGACACATTTGTTTATGTACATGCAGATGCTATGTACGCTGGATTAGTATCGGGTTTTATGGATTTATTTTTTGGTGTTGGTAAAAACTTTATAGAAACAAAACGCATCAACTTTTTTGCAAAAATGGGTATTGGTGCTGCTGGTGGTAGAATTTATCCTGAAGGTGGTTTAACAATGTATCCTAATGCAGGATTTGATGTACGATTATCAAATCACTTAGGTGTAAGCGTTCATGGAGGATATCATAGAGCAATTGGAGGAACTTTTGAAGCCTATACTGCTGGTTTTAGTTTAAAATATTATGGTTTAAGTGGTGGAATTAAAGATCCTTTTACAGGAAAAACTTCATCAAAAATTAAAACACGTGGAATTGGAATTGGAGTTCAAAATCAAACCTACTTTGATGTTGCAAAAGATGCTGGCCCAAATGTAGATTTACAAATGATAGCTCTAAAAATTCTATACGATTTAAACAAACTTTTCTATTTTGTGGGTGAAGCCTCATTTGCTTATGAAGGTAAATCTGGTGGTTATGCTCACGGAATTTTTGGTTTAGGTATTCGTAGTAATCCATTTTTTAACAATAGAGTTTCTACCTTTATTGAACTTTTAGGAGGTGTTGCTGGAGGTGCTGGTGTTGATACTGGAGAAGGAGTTTTGGTTAGACCAAATGTGGGTATTAATTACCATATAAACGATAATTTAAAATTTAATATTGCTGCTGGTAAAGCTTCAACACCTTATGGAAATGTAAACTCTACAAATTTAAATATAGGTTTTACATACAGTCTATCCATATTAAACGCAAAAAAATAACACTTTTCTGATTCCTATCAGAATTCATAGAAATAATTAAATTAAATATAATGAACAACGGAATTTACGCAAAATTCAAAACACCTAAAGGTGATATTTTAGTAAAATTAGAACACGAAAAAGCCTCTGGAACTGTAGGAAACTTTGTTGCACTTGCAGAAGGTAATCTAGAAAATTCAGCAAAACCACAAGGAACTCCTTATTATGATGGACTAAAATTCCACAGAGTAATTCCGGATTTTATGATACAAGGTGGTTGCCCACAAGGAACTGGAACTGGAAATCCTGGCTACAAGTTTGATGATGAATTTCACCCAGATTTAAAACATGATGCTCCTGGTAAATTAGCTATGGCTAATTCTGGACCTGCTACAAATGGTAGTCAATTTTACATTACCCACGTTCCTACTCCATGGTTAGATGGTAAACATACCGTTTTTGGATCTGTTATTGAAGGGCAAGATATTGTAGATACTGTTGCTCAAGGTGATGAAATGTCAGTAGAAATTATAAGAGTTGGTGAAGTAGCAGAAAAATTTAATGCTGTTGAAGCATTTAGAACTTTTGAAGGCGCAAGAGAAAAACGCGAAGCAGAAGCAAAAGCTAAGCAAGCAGCATTATTAGACGAAGTTGCAGCTGGATATGATGAAACTAAAAGTGGTTTGCGTTATAAAGTTTTACAAAAAGGTGATGGAAAACAAGCCACAAAAGGTGCTAAAGTTTCTGTGCATTACAAAGGGCAATTGTTAGATGGTACCGTTTTTGATTCATCGTACAAAAGAAAACAACCTATAGATTTTAATGTTGGTGTAGGCCAAGTAATATCTGGTTGGGATGAAGGTATTCAATTATTAAAAGTGGGTGATAAAGCTCGTTTTGTAATTCCTTCTAACTTAGCCTATGGCTCTGCTGGTGCAGGAGGTGTAATTCCGCCAAATGCAACATTAATTTTTGACGTAGAATTAATGGATGTAAAATAATAATACCTCATTAAAAAGCAAAAAACTCCTGAATTTCAGGAGTTTTTTGCTTTTTAATGTTAAATAAAATGTAAACATATGTTAATAAATGAATTATATTTATTACTTTGCTTGCTTTAGTAGTGACTACTTTTTTGTAGCAGATTAAAAATAAACATCTATCCCCCTATAATAGATTTATTTTTTTGGGGTGTTTTGAACTTAAAAATATGCCAAGAGATAAAATTAAGAAAAGCTCTTCTCAAAGAATTTACAAATTAATGTATACAATAAGTATACTAACTGCTGGGCTAGCTTTTATTTTTTTTGTAACCAGTTTTTCTTTAAGATTATATGGGTTATCTATCTATCATTTTATTACAATTTTCCTTTACCTATATTGTGCATATATTTCTAAAAAAGGAAATATTTACCTATCTAGAATATTATTTTTTATCCTTTTAAATCTAGGTATTGTTTCAACAGCGTCATTTATGGGCAAATTTGGTAGTGTAGAGTATATGTTTGTTTACTCTTTAGCACTACCTTTTTCTGTTTTTTCTTTTAAAAGAGAAAAATTATATGTGTATTTATTTTCGGGTCTTTCAGGTTTATTATGGATTATCTTAGCCCTAACAGATTTTAAATTATTCACCAAAATTCCAATTGCTGTTTCAATTGCTGAAACCTATATCTATCCCATTTCAATTATATGTACATTTAGTGTAGTTAGTGTTCATCTTTATTATTTTTCTGTTTTAGGTGTAAAATATTATAAAAAAATTCATCTAAAAAAAGAAAAAGCACTTGAAGCTTCCATTGCAAAATCAAAGTTTTTAAGTACTATGAGCCATGAAATTAGAACCCCTTTAAACGCTGTTATTGGTCTATCTCATATTCTTGCTAATAATCACCCAAGAAAAGACCAAATGGAAAATATTGACGCTTTAAATTACTCTGGTAAAACACTTTTAAACCTTTTAAACAATGTATTAGATTTTAGCAAAATGCAATCTAGCAAAATTGAATTAGATACCATACCTACCAACATTGCAGATACCGTTAAACAAATACAAAAAGTACATGAAAATGCTTGTAAAAGAAATAACAACATTTTAGAGGTTAGCATTGATAAAGCTTTACCTTTAGTACAACTAGACGTTGTTCGTTTTAATCAAGTTATTAATAATTTAATTGCAAATGCAATCAAATTTACAGACAATGGTGTTATAAAATTATCTGTAAAAAAACAAAAAGAAACTCTAAAAACAGTAAAACTTCATTTTGCTGTAAAAGATACAGGAATTGGGATTCCGAAAGAAAAACAACTTACTATTTGGAAAGCTTTTGAGCAAGCTTCTAACACCAAAAAACGAATTTATGGAGGTACAGGTTTAGGTTTACCTATTGTAAAAAGTATTCTGGAATTGATGAATACTAAAGTTAAAATTACAAGTAAATTAGGCAAAGGGAGTACTTTTTCTTTTACTTTAACCCTTCAAAAAACTAATGAAGAAAAAATTAGTACATCCTTAGAAAAAACGGCAACTAATATTAGTAATAAAAAGGTATTATTAGTAGATGACAACTTGATTAATATAATGGTTGGCAAACAAATTCTAGAAAAAGAAAAACTAATCGTAGAAGAGGCTAATAATGGTTTGATGGCTCTGAATAAATGCAAAGACAACACTTTTGACCTTATATTAATGGACATTCAAATGCCTGTAATGGATGGCTATATATCTACATCTGAAATTAGAAAATTTGATACCAAAACCCCTATTTTAGCTTTATCTGCAAACGTTTTTGTTGAAGTTAAAGATCAAATTAAAGAATCTGGAATGAACGATTTTATTTTTAAACCATTTACGCCAGATGATTTAGTTGATAAAATAAAAAAATACCTCTAAAATTGAAAAACAATACGATAGCACATCAAACAAAATTTCCAGAAAGAAGAATTAAGGCAATATACCTTACTTCTTTAGTAAGTTTTGTAACCACTTTTTTGGCTTCTATTTTAGTGTATTTTTTTGGGAATTATCAATTAAGCTATTACATACTATTTAGTGCAATTGTTTTTTTAACTACAACAATCCTATCTAAAAATAAAATGGCTCAAAAAGCTAGAGTTATTTTTTTGTGGATGTATAATATATTCTTTACTTTTTTAGCATCACTTTTAGGTAAAGAAGCTAGTTTAGATTTTTTCTTTATTTTTTCAATTGGTTTGCCCTACGCTTTTTTTTCTTTTAGTAGAGAAAAACAAAAAATTTTCTTCTACAGCTCTCTCGCATTTGTTTTTTGGTTGTTTTTATATGTTACCAAATTTAAACCAATTGTTAATATAGAAATCAACAACACCATTAAAATTAGCAATATTGTTTATTATATTTCTATTACCACCACCCTATTAATGGTGCTTTTTCAATTAGTCTATTATTCATATAGCAATGCTAAAAGAAATACAAACGCACATCAAACAAAGCAAGAAGCTATAAATGACTCTGATGCAAAATCTTATTTTTTAAGCACAATGAGTCATGAAATTAGAACACCTTTAAATGCTGTTATTGGTTTATCGCATATTTTAAGTGACAATACCCCCAGAAAAGATCAAATTGAAAATATTGAAGCCTTAAATTATTCTGGAAAAATATTATTAAATCTTTTAAATAATGTTTTAGATTTCAGTAAAATGCAATCTACCAAAATTGAATTAAATGAAACTCCTATTGATTTATTGTCGGCCATAAAACAAATAAAAAAAGTACACGAAGCCAGTTGTTTACAAAAGGAAATTCAAATGAATTTAGAGTTTGATGATAATATACCTATAGTTTGGCTAGATGTGGTTCGTTTTAATCAAGTAATTAATAATTTAATTTCTAACGCTATCAAATTCACTGAAAAAGGTACTGTTACTCTACGTATAAAAAAAACACATGAAACAAAAGACAAAGTAGTTCAAATTTTAACAGAAATTGTTGATACAGGTATAGGAATACCTAAAGATAAACAACATACAATTTGGGAACCTTTTACACAAGCCTCTAGCACCACAAATAGATTGTATGGTGGTACTGGATTAGGTTTGCCCATCGTAAAAAATATTATAGAGGCTATGGACTCTGATATTTTGTTAGAAAGTACACCAAATAAAGGGAGCCGTTTTTATTTTCACATCAACTTAAAAATTGCAACAACAAAAGATTTAGAAAAAACAAAACAAAAAAAACTTTATAATTTTAAGGGTAAAAAGATACTAATTGTAGAAGATAATTTGATTAATGTAATGGTTGCTAAACAAATTTTAGAAAAAGTAAATTTTAATGTAACTGTTGCTTATGATGGTTTACAGGCTGTTAACATTGTTAAAGAAAAGCATTTTGATGTAGTACTTATGGATATACAAATGCCAGTGATGGATGGTTATAAAGCTTCTTTAGAAATTAGAAAATTCAATAAGTATATTCCTATTTTGGCATTATCTGCTTCTGTATTTATGGAAGTGAAAAACAAAATTAAAGATTGTGGTATGAATGGCTTTATATTTAAACCTTTTGAGCCTAAAGATTTGTTAAATCGAATAGAACAAGTTATAATAAGTGACTAAACACTTATTATTAAAATAGTTTTTAGTACATTTAGTACCGAAAATACAACCCATGTCCGATTTCTCCCTAAGGCGCGCCCAAATGGTTTATATATTATCACTAATTACTTGTGTAGTTAGTTTAAATTATATTGCTATTGGTTTAAAACTAGGTTTAAACACTCTAGTTTATCTTCATGTAATTTGTATTTCTTTTTATCTTCTCTGCGCATATTTTGCAAAAAAGAAAAATTTAATAGAATCAAGAATCATTTATTTATTGGTTTTAAACATTGGTATTCTTTCGTCTGCGTCATATATAGGTCAAGAAGGTGGTATAGAATTTACATTTATGTTTTCGATGTCTTTGCCCTTTATGATTTTTTCATTTAAAAGAGAAAAGCTTTTTATTCTTATTTTTTGCCTTTTATCCATTGTGCTTTGGGCTTCTTTATACTTAACCAACTTTAATATGGTTACAGTTGCTAAAATTGATCCAGACGATGCCTCAAAATTAGTCTATCCTCTATCAATATTATCAACATTATTTTTAGTTATTTTTCAGTTATTTTACTTTTCACACCTAAATTTTAATAGTCTATCATCCATACATGATTTTAAAGAAGAGGCCATAGAAGCATCTAAAGCAAAATCTAAATTTCTGAGTACAATGAGCCATGAAATTAGAACCCCTTTAAATGCTGTGATTGGTTTATCGCATATTTTAGGCGATAATAACCCTAGAAAAGATCAAGTTAAAAATATTGATGCGTTACATTATTCTGGTAAAATTCTACTTAACTTGTTAAATAATGTGTTAGATTTTAGTAAAATGCAGTCTAAAAAAATTGATTTAGACAATATTCCTACAGATGTATTAAGTGCTACCCAACAAATTCAAAAAATACATGAAACTTCTTGTTTAAAAAAAGGAATAGAAATGTATTTAGATGTTGATGAAGATATCCCAATGATTTGGTTAGATATTGTTCGTTTTAATCAAGTAATTAATAACTTGGTTAGCAATGCCATTAAATTCACCAAAAAAGGAAGCGTTACTTTACGTATTAAAAAAGTATCTCAAAAAGAAGATTCGGTTACCTTACTTACAGAAGTTCAAGATACAGGAATAGGGATTCCAAAAGACAAACAAGAAACCATTTGGGAAGCTTTTTCGCAAGCCTCTACAACTACAAACCGATTGTATGGTGGTACTGGTTTAGGCTTACCTATTGTAAAAAAAATTGTTAATGCCATGGGCGCAGATGTAAAAATAGACAGTTTACAAAACAAAGGAAGTCGTTTTTATTTTCAAATAAAGGTAAAAATAGCCTCTACCCAAGAGCTTAAAAATAATACTGTAAAAAAACAACACAATTTTAAAGGTAAAATTATTTTATTAGTTGAAGATAATTTAATTAATGTAATGGTTGCCAAACAAATATTAGAAAAAGTTGGGCTTAAGGTAGATGTTGCTCATAATGGTTTAATAGCCGTAAATATGACAAAAGAGAAAAACTATGATGCTATTTTAATGGACATACAAATGCCAGTGATGGATGGTTATAAAGCATCTACAGAAATTAGAAAGTTTAATACAACCACACCTATTCTAGCGCTTTCAGCTTCTGTTTTTATGGAAGTTAAAGCCAAAATTAATAGTAGTGGAATGAATGGTTTTATTTTTAAACCATTTGAGCCATCAGATTTATTAGACAAACTCGAAGAAGTAGTGATTTAGCAACAAAATGAGAATACAACATTCAAAAAGAAGAATTAACCTTGTTTTTACCATTTGTTTGGTAAATATTGGCTTTGCTATTTTGTGTACCGTAATTTCTGATATGTTTAATTTTATTTGGCTTAGAAATTACAATGCCTTTAATATATTGCCTTATATAGTTGCTGCATTTTTGGCAAAAAACAACAGATTAAATCTTGCTCGTATTATTTATTTAGTAACCAGTTCTTTTGGTATTGCTATCATTTCATCTTTTGTGGGTAAAAATGGAAGCGTTGAATTTGTTTTTCTGTTTAATATTGGCTTGCCATTTATTCTTTTTTCTTTTAGAAGAGAACGAATTTTAGTCATACTTTTTATGCTATTTCCATTAATTTTATGGGTTTTACTTTTTATAACTGACTATAATTTAATTAGTTATAAAAAATTAGACCCAATAATTGCCAAAGACTTTATATACCCAATTGCAGTTTCTAGCACAATATCTCTAGTAATTTTTCAGCTGATATACTTTCTAATTATTAATAAAAAATATTTTTATAGAATAGAAAATGAGAAACAAGAAGCTATTGAAGCTTCAAATGCAAAATCAGATTTTCTAAGCACTATGAGTCACGAAATTAGAACTCCTTTAAACGCTGTAATTGGTCTTTCTCATATTTTGGGCGATACAAATCCTAGAGAAGATCAAGTACAAAATATTGAAGCCCTGAATTATTCTGGTAAAATCTTATTAAATTTATTAAACAATGTGTTAGATTTTAGTAAAATGCAATCTACTAAAATTGAGTTAGATAATATTCCTACAGATTTATTATCAGCTACAAAACAAATCAAAAAAATACATGAAGCCAATTGTTTGCGCAAAGGAATTAAAATGAATTTAGAGATAGATGAAGATATCCCTATGGTTTGGCTAGATATTGTAAGATTTAACCAGGTAATTAACAACTTAGTAACCAACGCAATAAAATTTACAGATAAAGGTAACGTAACTTTACGCATACAAACACAAAATAAAACCTATAAAAAAATAACATTACTTACAGAAGTTATTGATACAGGCATAGGAATTCCTAAAAATAAACGTAAAACTATTTGGCAAGCTTTTACACAAGCATCTAGTAATACCAACAGATTATATGGTGGTACAGGTTTAGGGTTACCTATTGTAAAAAGCATTGTAAATGCTATGAACTCTGATGTAAAAGTACAAAGTAAGGTTGGTAAAGGAAGTCGTTTTTATTTTAAAATCGATTTAGAAATAGCATCAAAAAAAGAGCTTAAAAAAACACAAGAAAAAAAAGTATATAATTTTAAGGGTAAAAAAGTATTATTAGTAGAAGACAACCTAATTAACGTTATGGTTGGTAAACAAATCTTAGAAAAATACAAGTTTAATGTTTCTGTTGCAAATGATGGTGCTACAGCTGTAAACATGATTAAAGACAACAATTACGATGTTGTTTTAATGGATATTCAAATGCCAATTATGGACGGTTATACAGCTACTTTAGAAATCAGAAAATTTAATAGAAAAACACCTATACTAGCACTTTCTGCATCTGTTTTTATGGAGGTTAAAGATAAAATAAAACAATGTGGCATGAATGGTTTTATCTTTAAACCTTTTAATCCAGAAGATCTTTTAAATAAAATAGAACAAACAATTTATAAGTCTGTTTAAAATATTTTTACTAAATTTATACATACCTTCCCCCAATAGATTTTTTTTACATTTTTAAATGTTCATTTTTTGGGTGAAATTAAAAATCGCAACCCAAGTATGCTAAAATTACTTAGACAATCAAACTCAAAAAGAGTGGTAAAAATAACTTTTAGATTAAGTTTATTTTCTGCCATGTTTGGTTTTGTGGGTTTTGGATTTGGTAAATATTTAGGATTAGAAATTCTGGCCTATTTTCATTTATGTAGTGGTTTTATTTATATTCTCAGTGCCATATTGGCTCTATGTGGTAAATTAAAAGCGGCTAGAATCATTTTTTTTATTTTTTTAAACTTAGGCATAATAATTACTGCCTCTTATATAGGTAGAGCTGGTCATGTAGAATATTTGTTTTTATATTGTTTAGCATTACCGTTTACAATGTTTTCTTTTAAAAAAGAAAAAAAATATGTGTATTTTTTTTCGTGTTTGTCTGGTTTACTTTGGATTATTTTAAATGCTACCGATTTTAATTTTATTACAAAAACCAAATTAGATCAAGAGTTGGCTGCAAATATTGTATACCCCTTAGCATGTATTAGCACTTTTTTCTTTGTGATAAGTCAACTTATTTATTTCTCGAAATCGAATTTAAAATACTATTCTAAGATATACTCTACAAGAGAATTTGCCTTAGAAGCTTCAGAAGCAAAATCAAAATTCTTAAGCACTATGAGTCATGAAATTAGAACACCCTTAAATGCGGTTATTGGCTTGTCTCATATTTTAGGGGATAATAAACCTAGAGAAGATCAAAAAGAAAACATCGAAGCCTTAAACTATTCTGGTAAAATCCTTTTAAGTCTTCTAAACAATGTTTTAGATTTTAGCAAAATGCAATCCACTAAAATTAAATTAGATAATATACCTACAGACATCGCTTTTGCTATAAAACAGATAAAAAAAAATCACGAAGCTACTTGCCAAAGTAAAGGAATCGATTTATTTATAATCATCGATAAAAACATACCTACAGTTCTATTAGATATTGTGAGATTTAATCAAGTCATCAACAATCTTTTATCTAATGCAATTAAATTTACAGATCAAGGAAAAGTTACTTTAATCATAAAAAAGAAAAAATTATTACCTAATAATCAAGTTTTAATTCATACAGAGGTAAGAGATACTGGTATAGGTATTCCTCAAAGCATGCAAGGCACAATATGGGAAGCTTTTGCACAAGCATCTAATACAACCAACAAAATTTATGGTGGTACTGGCTTGGGTTTACCAATTGTACAAAGTATTGTAAAAGCCATGGGCTCTAAAGTTAAAATTTTAAGTAAAGTGGGTAAAGGCAGTCGTTTTTATTTTGATTTAAAATTAGCTATTGTTAATGATGCTAAACTAGAAAAAAGCAAAGCAAAAAAGAACTATAATTTTTCTGGTAAAAAAGTATTACTTGTAGATGACAACCTTATAAATGTAATGGTTGCTAAACAAATTTTAGAAAAGGCAAATTTACAAGTATCTCAAGCCAATGATGGTTTAACTGCTGTAAATATGATAAAAGATAATGCTTTTGATATTGTTTTAATGGACATACAAATGCCAATTATGGACGGTTATACAGCTACACAAGAAATTAGAAAATTTAATACTAATGTTCCAATTTTAGCACTTTCTGCAACAGTTTTTACAGAAATTAAAGATAAAATTAACGAGTGTGGCATGAATGGTTTTGTGTTTAAACCTATTACCCCAGAAGATCTGTTACAAGAAATAGAAAAATTTACAAACCATGTTTAATTACAGAAAAGAACGAATTTCGAAAAGACGAATTAAACTAATACATTATATTTCTATTGTATGTATGGTTTTGTCATTGTTGTTTTCTGGTGTTTCTTTTTATTTAAAAGGATATGGGTTAACTATATTTTTAATAATAGTTTCCGTGATTTTTTATTTTACCTCGAGATTTGTAATTAAAAATCCGCACAACGCAAGATTAATTTTTATGCTTAACTTTAACATAAGCGTAACAATTGCTGCTTCTTACTTTGGTAAAGGATCTAGCATAGAATTCTTTTTAATGTATGCTGTAGGGATTGCTTTTCTTTTCTTTTCATTTAGACGCGAAAAAGAAATGGTTACATTATTTACAATATTACCCATATTATTGTGGGCAACCTTATACTTTACTAACTTTAGTTTGTTTTATTCTAATGCAATTAACCCAGAAACAGTAAAGGCATTTATTTATCCCCTTTCAATAACCTTTACTTTACTTTTAGTAGCCTTTCAACTTAGTTATTACTCTTATTTAAATGAGAGTTATAGCAAAAACATACATTATAAAAAGCAGGAAGCTATAGATGTATCTAATGCTAAATCTAATTTCTTAAGCACAATGAGTCACGAAATTAGAACTCCATTAAACGCAGTTATAGGTCTTTCTCATATTTTAGGAGACAATAACCCTAGAAAAGATCAAAAGCAAAATATAGAAGCATTAAATTACTCTGGTAAAATTTTATTAAACTTACTTAACAATGTGTTAGATTTTAGTAAAATACAATCTAACAAAATAGAATTAGACCATGTTCCTACAGATTTATCCTCTGCACTAAATCAAATAAAAAAAATTCACCAAACAAGTTGTATTCGTAAAGGAATCACCATGCAATTATCTATTGATAAAGATATACCTGTGGTTTGGTTAGATATTGTTCGTTTTAATCAAGTAATTAATAACTTAGTAACCAATGCCATTAAATTTACAAACAAAGGCTCTGTAACACTACGAATAAAAAAAGAAACAATTCATAATGATTCTGTAACAATTCTAACAGAAATTATAGATACAGGAATAGGCATACCCAAAGATAAACAAGAAACAATTTGGGAAGCATTTACACAGGCGTCAAGTACTACAAATAGGTTGTATGGTGGTACTGGTTTAGGTTTACCTATTGTAAAAAGTATTGTTGAAGCTATGGGTGCTAGTATAAAAATAGATAGTGAATTTGAAAAAGGGAGTCGCTTTTATTTTAAACTAGATTTAAAAATTGCATCAGAAAAAGATATAAAAGAAAACAACTTTAAACAAACCTATAACTTTAAAGACAAAAAAGTTTTATTAGTAGAAGACAACCAAATAAATGTAATGGTTGGCAAACAGATTTTAGAAAAAGCAGGGTTAACAGTTGATGTAGCTTACGATGGTTTACAAGCAGTTAAAATGGTAAAAACCAATAAATATCATATTGTGCTTATGGATATTCAAATGCCAGTTATGGATGGTTATACCTCTTCTGTTGAAATCAGAAAATTCAATACCAAAATACCAATAATAGCGCTTTCTGCATCAGTTTTTATGGAAGTAAAAAATAAAATATATGAAAATGGCATGAATGGATTTATCTTTAAACCATTTGATCCAGAAGATTTATTACATCAAATACAAAAATTAATGCTTAATTAAAATCTACTCTAAAGCGGTTTTAAAATCTACCAATAATTTTTGCACTTTTGGGTTTTCATAAACTGTTGGAAAAAGTTCATTTAAAACCATATGATACTCGTAATCTATATGCATTGCTGTAATTAAATGAGCAAAACCAAAGTTATCTTTATCAAACACAAAAAACAAACCTGCTAATCGATATTCAATTTCAGCAAAGTTTTTATAAATTTTTTGTGCTGTAAATAAAACTGTAATCGCATTTTTAAACTGACCTAAAAAGCACAACACATCTGCAAGAGCAATGTAAATTTCTACAGAGTCATCATCTAAAGCCAAACAACGTTCAAAACCTTCTACAGCCTCTTCATAAAAATTTAGTTTTATTTTTATTTCTGAATATTTACGCCAATACATGGCATTGTCTTCATCAATTTTTATCGCCTTAGAAATATAGTAAGTAGCTTTTTCATAATTTGCATTATCATAATATATATTGCAAAGTAAAATCCAACCCCTATCTAATAAAGGGTCTTCATGAACTGCTTTTTTGTAATAAGAAATTGCAGCTTTATGGTTTTCTAACTGCTCATAACACTCACCTACTCTAACATAAGCATAAGCTGTAGGATCATCTAAATCTAAACTTATTCTATAATTTTCTATGGCCTCTTCATACTCTCCTAAAGCCTCTAAAGTTTTTGCTTTTTCTAAATACCCCCCAATAAAATGCTCATCAATTAATACTGCATAATCAAAAGCAATTAAGGCTTCTTTAAATTGATCTAATATAAAATGTTGTCTTCCCAATTGGTGCCATGCAACCTCGCAATAAGGGTTTTTATCAATATAAGCATTTAAATAATTGATGGCCTCTTCATGCTCTTTTTCCATATCAAAACAATACACAATATTGTACAAAGAAGAATAATCTTCATAATCAACATCAATACATTTTGCAAAATTTACACGCGCATTCTCAAAATCGTCTAAGTATAAATACTCCATACCCATTAAAGACCAAACATCAACTTTGTCTTCAGCAAAAGATAGTGCTTTTTTCAAATTGATAATAGCCTCTTTATGATTTCCAGATTTAGAAGCAATAGTTGCTTTTTGGATAAAAACCTCTTCATTATTCGGTTCTACACGTTCTATCTTTTTTAATAAAAGAGATGCCTTATCTAATTCAGCCTCAAAAATGAATAATTCTACTTGCAATAATTTTAAATCAATAGATTGTGGGTGTTGTTCTAAACCCAAACTCACTGCTTTTTTAGCCAAAGCATGTTTTCCAGCATCTAAATAATGAATAATAATCTCCTCAAACTCAACTAAATCAAAGAAATAGACAGAGTTAGTTTTAAGCATCGATTCAAATTTGGTTAAAGACATAACTATTTAATCAGAATAATTAATAAATGTACTATTTCTCACAATTAAAAAAAGTCTTTATTGGTCTTTGTTTTCAACAATTTAATTAACATTATTAAGCTATTTTTAGCTTTATTATTCAAAACTAAAAGTTTACAACACAAAATTTTGCATTAATTATTAATCATTCAAAGAGTAAATTCTTTTTTTTGTATACTATTTATCCTTTAGAATTAATTTTAAAAAACTTATTTGTAGTTATAAATTTTTACAGAACCATTTATTTCCCTAATTTTGATTTTCAATAACTATCAACTAAAATTTGATAGGTTTCTTATGAGCAAAAAAACCTTACTTAACTCAAAAGATATTGAAATTATTCTTCACAGATTGGCATGCCAACTGATTGAAAACCACAATGATTTCTCCAATACTGTTTTAATTGGTCTGCAACCAAGAGGGGCTTATTTAGCCAATAGATTGGCAGATTTGTTAAAAACAGATTACCATATAAAAGACTTGCAATTAGGTTTGTTAGACATTACGTTTTATAGAGATGATTTTAGACGTAGAGAAGAACCTTTAGCAGCTACTTCTACAAACATTAATTTTTTAGTAGAAGACAAAAAAGTGGTTATTATTGATGATGTTTTATTTTCTGGAAGAAGTGTTAGAGCAGCTTTAACTGCAATTCAATCTTTTGGAAGACCTAAAAATATTGAGCTATTGGTTTTAATTGATAGACGTTTTAGCAGGCATTTACCCATTCAACCTAACTATAGAGGTAGGCAAGTTGATGCCATTAATGAAGAAAAAGTTTTGGTTTCTTGGAAAGAAACAGATCATAAAGATGCAGTGTATATAGAGCAGAGATAAGATGGATAAACTAAGTGTAGATCATTTATTGGGTATAAAATATCTAAATGCAAACGATATCGATTTGATATTTAAAACTGCAGATCATTTTAAAGAAGTAATTAATAGACCCATAAAAAAAGTACCTTCATTAAGAGACATTACTATTGCCAATCTATTTTTTGAAAACAGTACTAGAACAAAACTTTCTTTCGAGTTAGCCGAAAAACGACTTTCTGCAGATGTTATAAATTTTTCTGCAGGACAATCTTCTGTAAAAAAAGGAGAAACACTAATAGATACCGTAAACAATATTTTAGCCATGAAAGTAGATATTGTGGTGATGCGTCATGGAAATGTTGGTGCTGGTGTTTTTTTATCTAAACACGTTGATGCTAAAATAATAAATGCTGGCGATGGTACGCATGAACACCCAACACAAGCTTTATTAGATTCTTACTCTATAAGAGAAAAATTAGGGAGTGTAAAAGGTAAAAAGATAGTTATTATTGGTGATATATTACACTCCAGGGTTGCGTTATCTAATATTTTTGCACTACAATTACAAGGTGCAGAAGTTAAAGTTTGTGGGCCAACAACACTAATTCCTAAGTATATTTCTAGTTTAGGGGTAACCGTAGAAACTAACCTTAAAAAAGCTTTGGAGTGGTGTGATGTTGCTAATGTGTTGCGTGTTCAGCATGAAAGAATGGACATTAAATATTTTCCATCAACTAGAGAGTACACACAACTTTTTGGCATCAATAAAGAAATATTAAACCAACTTGGCAAGAAAGTTGTAATTATGCATCCAGGACCAATTAATAGAGGTGTAGAAATTACTAGTGATGTTGCAGATTCAAAACAATCTATCATTTTAAATCAAGTAGAAAATGGTGTGGCAGTAAGAATGGCTGTAATATATTTACTTGCACAACAGATTAAAAGGTAAAGTTGGAATAAAATTTATGGAGATGCACATTGAGAAAAAAGAAAAATATACATTAATTTCTTCGGATGAAAATTCCTTTTCAGACTTTTATACAGGCTTTTTAAATACTTTACCTCAGTTAGAGAAAGAACACATCGTAATTAAAATTTCTGATAAGATTAACGTTAAAAAAGAAGAATTTTTCTTATTTTTAACAACGGCTGTCAATAAAAAAGAAAATGACAGGTCTTTTGTAATCATTAATAGTATGATAAACGCAGACGATTTTCCTGAAAACTTAACTATTGTACCTACTTTAATTGAAGCAGAAGACATCTTAGAAATGGAAGCTATGGAAAGAGAATTAGGATTTTAACCCCCCAAAAAGAATGAAGAAAAAACTACTTTTTACACTACTTTTTTTATCAACAATAGGCTGTTTTTCGCAACAAAAAACTATTGCAGAACTATCTGCAGTGCCAAATCCTTTTACAAGCTCTACCAAAATAACATTTAATGCAGACTCTAAAAGCTCTGTTGTTTTTACAGTGAAAAATGTTTTAGGAAAAACAGTACATACCCAAAAAATAGAAGCCGTAAAAGGAAAAAATTCGATTCCGTTTTATAAAGGAAATTTATCTACAGGTATTTATATTTATACTTTACAAGACAAAAAACATTTTACATCTAAACGTTTTGTAATTCAATGAGTTTAAACCTCACTATTTTAGGTTGCCATTCTGCAACTCCAAGAGCTAACGCTTTTCCAACTGCCCAGTATTTAGAAATAAATAACAGGCATTTCTTAATAGATTGTGGAGAAGGTACTCAGCGACAAATGCGTAAGTATAAGGTTGGTTTTACCAAAATAAACCATATTTTTATTTCGCATTTACATGGCGATCATTTTTATGGCTTAATAGGTTTATTAGCTACATTTGGTATTTTAAGTAGAGAAAAAGAGTTACATATTTATGGGCCAAAAGGCATAAAAGACGTTACACTTTTGCAGTTAAAAGTTTCTCAATCGCATGCAAAATATCCTATTATTTTTCACGAATTAACTTCTAAAAAAAGTGAGTTAATTTTTGAAGATGATAAAGTGGTTGTAAAAACTATTCCTTTAAATCATCGTGTTTATACTAATGGCTATTTATTTACAGAAAAAGATAAACCTAAAAAACTTCATATAGAAAATATTAATCAATACGAAGAAATAGATAAAGCAGACTATAATAATATTAAAGCAGGTAGAGACATTACGCTATCTACAGGAGAAATTATTCCGAATTCTGAATTAACATTACCCCCAAAAAAACCACTGAGCTTTGCATTTTGTAGTGATACTGTATATAAACCAGATATCATTTCAATTATTAAAAATGTAGATTTGCTGTACCATGAGGCTACTTTTTTAGCTGATAGAGCCGATTTAGCAAAAAAAACGAAACATGCAACATCAAAACAGGCTGCGCAAATTGCTAAAGACGCAGCTGTTAAACAGCTTGTAATTGGGCATTATTCAGGACGATATAAAGACGTTTCTCTCTTTCAAAAAGAAGCTCGAGAGATTTTTATAAATACAGAATTGGCTGAACCAGGTAAAAAATTTACAATTCATGCAAACCAAGAAGATAAATGCTTTATATAATCAAATTTTTGAAACATACCCTAAAGTAGAAATTGAGGAGCATATCAAAAAATTAATTGAACTGGATTTTTTCTATCCATACAACTCTACATTTTACTGCATCACAAATACGGTTCATCAAAATTTTGAATATATAAGTAAAAATTTTAACGCGTGTACTGGTTTGTCTAGAGAAAAAATGATGCAAGAGGGTATGGATTATTTTTGGTCTCTTTTTCATCCTGAAGACATTAAACTTTGGATTAAAAGTTTAAATAATTTAATGACGTTTACGATGACTGAGTTAGATGACGAACAGCGTAAAAGAATGAGTTATACCTGGAATTATCGTATAAAAAACGCTCAAAACGAATATGTAAACATTATTCAAAACACTACTCCTTTACAATTTGATGATGCTAAAAAACCAATTATTGGCATGGCGCATTACACAGTTTTAAACGGAAATATAGCCATGGATATCTGTGCAAGTGCAAAATATTTAAATAACAACAATGAGTACGAAACATTATTTTATCAAAATGTTTCTAATGAAAAATTATTAGGACTTATTAGTAATAGAGAACGAGATATTATTAGATTAATTATTACAAAAAATACTAGCGAAGCTATTGCTAAAAAACTAAATATTAGTATACATACCGTAAATACGCATAGAAGAAATATTTTAAAGAAAATAAATATCAATTCTACTTACGAATTGATTAGTTATTTTAAAAGCAACCCTAAATTATTATAACTAATTCTTCTACAATTTATCTGCTATATCATGTATAATTAGTTTATAGTAAACTGTTTATAAAAAGTAATATTCTTTAAACCTTTTCAAAATTTAAAACGATTTGAATGCTAAGAAAACATTATTATATTAAGATTACTCATTATGAGTATTGTTTCTTTTCAAACAACTATCTACCTTTGTATAAAGTTCTTAATAAAAGATAGATTGGTTTTCTCTATGTAAACAGAAATGATTTATTTAGAAAGCAAAATATTAGAAAAAGAAGAAGCATTAATCTCCCCAAAACCAATCTATCTTGTTTTTTAGTATTGATTCGTAGATAACAATACTAAAGTACATGCAATTTCTGATTCAATATTATTCTCTTTCAACAATTTCAAAAACTTCATATTTTCTGTACCAGGATTAAAGATGACTCTTCTGGGTTTTAAACTAACAATATAATTGTAATATTCTTCTTGCCTTTTAGGATTAAGGTATAAAGTAACCGTATCAATATTTTTATAGGGTTGTTTTTCATCATCAATAATTACCTCTAACACCTTTCCTTTTCTTAGTCCCAAAGCAAATGTTGGTACTTTTTTGCCAATTAATCTTTTAATTGCAATATTTGAATATCTATTAGGGTTTGTTGATGCACCAATTACTAATGTGTTTTTATTCATGATATAAATGTTATTTTAAAAAGCATTACTAACTATAACAAAGATAAACTTTTAATAAGACCATAAAAACGCCAATATCATAAGCTCTGATTTCATCAAATAGATTTATAAAATTAAATCATCAAAAATTATAAAATTATATACAAATATTTTCTTATTGAGCTTTATTAAAAATATATTAGCTTTCACAATTCTTCTAAAACACAAAATTTATCAAATTAAATTGTAATTATTTTTAAATTACACCACAATCTTTTACTAAGATAAAGAGTATTCGTTAACCTTATTTTTTACCTACTTACATTTTAAAATATTAAATAAAAAAACTACTTTAGCATAGATTAAATTCATAAAAACAGAATCTAATTAGATTCTTAAATTACTGAAATAGAACACTATGAAAAAGATTTTAACTTTATTAGCTTTAGCTATTTTGGTTTTAGGCTGTGGTAAAGACAACAATGAGCCTGAAAAAAAGGGAGACTTAAATGTTACAGTTGTACTAAATAACTTTCAATTTATCGAAAATGCAGAAGTTTACACAGATCCCATATCCAATCAAGGCAAAACAGATCAATTTGGGAGTGTTTTATTAAAAGATTTGAATGCAGGAAGTTACGAGGTTTTTGCAAGTTATGAAAATATAGGGACAGGCAAATCTGTAGTAAATATTAAAGCTGATGAGCTCTCTGAAATCGTAGTTAACATAATTCCAGGTATTGATGTTGGTATTGCTCCTAATATTGAAATCATATTACCTTCAATACCCGCAGAATTTTCAGAAGGTGAAAATATAAACTTTAGTGCAGTGGTACAAGACAGTGATACATCTAATGAAGCTATTCAAGTAACTTGGGCAAGTGATTTAGATGGCGAATTAAATTCTAACTCACCAGACGCTTCTGGTAACACTTCATTTACAACTAACGCACTATCCAGAGGTATTCACAACATTACCCTAACTGCAAAAGATGAAGATGGTTATACCTCTAGCAGAACTATAGAAGTTAGCACCTTAGCACCAAACTCAATTACACTTTTAAGTGCTGTTAAAAACCAAGGTAAAATAGATTTAGAATGGGAAAAGTATAGCAATTCTGATTTTTTAAAATATGAAGTTTATAGAACAAATGCCGATTGTAATCTAGAAAACTCACAATTGCTAACTACAATTACAAACTCTGAAACTACAAGTTTTATAGATGAGCTTGCCCCTTTTGAATTTAAAGTTTGTTATTACGTTAAAATTATTAATTCAGAAAACAACTCGAGAAATAGCAATACAATTGGGGTAGATTTACCAAGTGGTTACATATTTGATTTTATACCTTATGATATGGTAAAACATCCAACAGAAAATTTTATTTATCTGTTAGATCAACCAGGAAAAAGACTTTTGAAATTTGATTATGTAGATTTAAAATTAGTTAAAGAAATAAACTTACAAGGAACCATAGGTTTTATAGATGCAGGAGATAATGGTTTTGGTGCCGAAATTTATGCCCCAAGTGATGATGGTTGGGTTTATGTTTACGATGCTAATGATTTAAGCTTAAAAACATCCATTAGCACAGGGCTTGCAAACGCAAGTGTAGTTGTTAATGGCATGGGGCATGTAATTGTTTCTATGGCACCTTCTCCTTGGTGGGAAAGACCAGTGAGAACCTTTTTAAGAAGTAACGGTTTGTACATTGATGGAAATGGCGATTTTGAAAGAGATCGATTAAAAATGATACCTGGTAAAAACGAAATGATCTCTATTTCTACTTCTGTAAGTCCTGTAGATATGGAATACTTTAAACTTTCAAGTTCTGGTACTATAGATATTCATAAAGATGATAGTTATCATGGAGACCACCCACTAGACCCAAGAATCTTTAGAATTTCTAATGATGGTAGGTATGTGGTAACATCTAGCCAAGGTGCTGTGTATTTAGCCAATGATTCAATGGAGTACAAAGGACAAATTCAAAGAGGTTCTTTGATTTTTTCAGATTTTGCTTTTAGTAATGATGGAACAATAATTTATGCAGCAACTAGCAATAGGAAATCGATTCAAATTGGTAGTTATCCTTCATTACTTAGAAATAATGAAATTTTAACAAAAGGATTTCCTCATTTTATATTAAGAGATGGTAATCAAATTATTTCGCTTAGCAAACAATTTCAAAATTCTAATAATGCTGGTATAGAAATAATACAACTTTAAAAACTACCAAAAACACATTAAAAAAGGCTTTGTAAAAAATACAAAGCCTTTTTTACTTTTTAGCTTTATTTTTACCAACGAATCACAACAGAACCCCAAGTAAAGCCACTACCAAAAGCAGCTAAAACAACCAAATCATTATCTTTAATTTTACCTTGTTCCCAAGCTTCTGTTAACGCTATAATTACAGAAGCTGCAGTTGTATTTCCATATTTCATAATGTTGTTATACACATTATCATCTGGTAATCGAAACTTCTTTTGGATAAATTGTGCGATACGTAAATTTGCCTGATGTGGTATTAACATATCTATATCTGTACTTTTTAAATTATTGGCTTTTAACCCTTCTACAATGGCTTCAGAAAAACGAACAACTGCATGTTTAAATACAAATTGCCCATTCATATATGGAAAATATGATTGATCTTCTGGATCATTTTCTGCCAAAATTTCTGGCACCCATCTTCCAGTACTTGGGCCATCTAACATTAATTCTCTAGCATGTTTTCCTTCGGAATGTAAATGAGAAGATAAAATTCCTTTTCCTTTTTCTTCACATCTAGACAATACTGCTGCTCCTGCCCCATCTCCAAAAATTACAGTAACTCCTCTACCTCTAGTAGATTTTTCTAAACCTCCAGAATGATTTTCTGCACCAATCACTAAAATGTTTTTATACATTCCTGTTTTTATAAATTGGTCTGCTACAGACATTGAATATATAAAACCAGAACATTGGTTACGTACATCTAAAGCACCAATGGTAGGCATATCTAACAGATCTTGTACACGAACACCACCTCCAGGAAAATACATATCAGGACTTAATGTTGCAAAAACTATAAAATCGATATCATCTTTGGTTAAACCTGCTCTTTCAATGGCAATTTTTGCAGCCTTTGCTCCCATTGATGATGTATTATCACCAGTTTTTGGGTCAATCCATCTGCGTTCTTTAATACCAGTTCTTTCTTGAATCCATTCATCAGAGGTATCCATAAACTGTTTTAAATCGTTATTTGTAACAATGTTGTCTGGAACGTAATACCCTAAACCAGTAATTTTTGAATTATACATATATTTTTGTTCTAAAAATTAGTTATTTGCTATTTGTAACTAACAAAAATAGTGATAAATTAACACCTTTACAAAAACTGTTAACAATAAAACAATCAAACTTTTACTTATGAATAGAAAAGACTTTTTATCCTTATCCTCAAAAGCGGCACTTTTTTTAGGACTTACTACTACTACAATTTCTTGTAAAGAAGAATCCGCAGAAAAAACAAATTTACTCTTACATAAATCTGCAAAAGGAACTGCTTTTGGTTTAACTGCACCAAAAATTGATAATGTTAGAGTAGGCATTTTAGGCGCTGGTAACAGAGGGCAAACTTTAATACAAATGTTTGATTGGTTGGTAAAAAACAATAACGCTACAATCGTAGCTGTTTCTGATTTAAAAAAAGAAAAAACCGATAAATTAAATGCGCATCTTAAAAAAACACACCATACAACTGCAGATGCGTATTATGGAAATTATGATGAATGGAAAAAAGTTGCAGATAGAGATGATATTGATTTGTTAATTATTGCCACTCCTTGGGAAATGCATACACCAATGGCTTTGTATGGAATGGAAAAAGGAAAACATGTGGCTTCTGAAGTGCCTATTGGATATACTCTAGAAGATTGTTGGAAATTAGTTGAAACTGCAGAACGTACTCAAAAGCATTGTATGATGATGGAAAATTGTTGTTTTAACAATGAAGAATTGTGGGTACTGAATATGATCAACCAAGGTGTTTTTGGTGATTTAACTCATGCAGAAGGTGCTTATATTCACGATTTAAGAAAACACTTGTTAGATGAAACTTATTATGAAAATCAATGGCGAATTAAACATCAC
Source organism: Polaribacter sp. R77954 (assembly GCF_044595335.1). Classification (GTDB taxonomy): domain Bacteria; phylum Bacteroidota; class Bacteroidia; order Flavobacteriales; family Flavobacteriaceae; genus Polaribacter. The sequence goes on along the minus strand of NZ_CP138992.1, from coordinate 4,026,192 downwards.
CTAAAAAAGGATGGTAATTTTTATACTACTCATGGTTTAGGACCAATTAGCCAATATATGGATATTGGAAGAGGAGATACTTTTGATCATGTTGTTTCTATGAGTTCTCGCGAAAAAAGTTTAAGTGATGCCGCAAAAAGAGCCAATTTACCTCAATTTGAAAATGTAAAATGTGGTGATATGAATACCACAATGATTAAAACCAAATTAGGCAAAACCATTATGTTGCAGTTTGATGTACATTCAGGCAGACCTTATGACAGATTAAATACAGTTATAGGCACAAAAGCGGTTCATGAAGGTTACCCATCAAAATTATATATTAATGAAGAAAAATTGGCTTGGTGGGGCCACAAATGGTTAGATGATAAAAAATATACTGAATACAGAGAAAAATACAACCACCCTCTTTGGGCGAAACTAAAATCTCAAATTTCGGATAATTCTGTTGGTCATGGAGGAATGGATTTTGTTATGATTTACAGATTAATACGTTGTTTAAATCAAGGTTTACCTTTAGACATTAATGTGTATGACAGTGTATTATGGAGCGCAGTTACTCCGCTTTCAGAACTATCTGTTGCGCAAAATAGTACTTCAATAAAAGTTCCTGATTTTACTGGAGGAACTTGGAAAAACAAAAACCCAACTGAAATGTTGAGAGATATTTAATTAAAATTTTTAATTACGAATTGTGATTTAATTGCCCACTCTTAAAAATCCTAATTTTTAGATTCGTATCTCGTTATTGATTTTCTGTCATCTTGTCATAATTACAAACTTGGTATTTTTTTTGACTACTTATTGTTCAGAATTAAAAACGTTCTGTCATTCTGAGCGAAACAAAGTGGAGTCTATTAATCTTTTTATTTATCATATGATTTCTACACGAGATCGAAATGACAAAACAAGAAATAAAACTAAAATAAATATACAATTATGAGCAAAGGAAACATTAATGTATCAGTAGAAAATATTTTTCCGCTGATTAAAAAATTCTTGTATTCTGATCACGAAATCTTTTTACGTGAATTAATTTCAAACGGAACTGATGCAACTACAAAACTAAAACACTTAATTTCTATTGGTGAGGCTAAAACTGAATTGGGTGATGCTAAAATTGAAATCAGCATTGATAAAGATGCAAAAACCTTAACGATTAAAGATCAAGGTTTAGGAATGACTGCTGATGAAGTTGAAAAGTACATCAACCAAATTGCATTTTCTGGAGCTGAAGAGTTTTTAGACAAATATAAAGATGATAAAAACGAAACTGGTGTAATTGGTCACTTTGGTTTAGGTTTTTATTCTGCTTTTATGGTAGCTGATAAAGTAGAAATCATTACAAAATCTTTTAAAGACGAGCCTGCTGCACATTGGACTTGTGATGGTTCTCCTGAATATACTTTAGTTGAGCATGACAAATCTGACAGAGGTTCAGAAATTATTTTACATATTGCTGAGGATTCTACAGAATTTTTAGAAGAAGGTAAAATTCGTGGTTTATTAACCAAATACAATCGTTTTAACCAAGTGCCAATTAAATTTGGAACGAAGAAAATTAACGATCCTGAGCACGAACCTGCAACCATTACAGACAAAGATGGTAAGGAAACTAAAGAGCCTCATAGACAAATTGAAGTTGATGATATCATCAACAATACAAATCCTGCTTGGACTAAGAAACCAGCTGATTTAGAAAAAGAAGATTATAGTAATTTCTACAGAGAATTGTATCCAATGCAGTTTGAGGAGTCATTATTTCACATTCATTTAAATGTTGATTATCCTTTTAATTTAACAGGAATTTTATTTTTCCCTAAGTTGTCTCAAAACTTAGATATGCAAAAGGATAAAATTCAATTGTATCAAAATCAAGTTTTTGTAACGGATAATGTTGAAGGTATTGTACCCGACTTTTTACAGATGTTAAAAGGGGTTATTGATTCTCCAGACATCCCGTTAAACGTTTCTCGTTCTTATTTACAAGCTGATGGCGCTGTAAAAAAGATTTCTGGGTACATCACTAAAAAAGTAGCAGATAAATTGTCATCATTATTCAAAAAAGATCGTGAAGATTTTGAGAAAAAATGGAATGATATCAAAGTGATTATCGAATACGGAATGTTGTCTGAAGATAAATTCTTTGACAAAGCTAAAAAGTTTGCTTTATATCCAACAGTGGCTGATACGTTTTTCACTTTTGATGAATTGATTGAAAAAACTAAAGATACTCAAACTGATAAAGATGGTAACCACGTAATTTTATATGCTGCTAATAAAGATGCTCAACACAGTTACATTCAAGATGCAACTGCAAAAGGTTATGAGGTATTGATTTTAGATTCGCCAATTATTTCGCATTTAATGCAGAAATTAGAAACTTCTGGCGAAGGAAAAATTAAATTCTCTAGAGTTGATGCAGACCATATTGATAATTTAATTAAGAAAGACGACAACGTAATTTCTAAATTATCTGATGAAGAAAAAGAAAAGTTAAAGCCAGTTATTGAAGGTGCTGTAAACAATTCTGCATACACAGTTCAGTTAGAAGCTATGGATTCTGCTTCTTCTCCATTTATTATTACTGTACCAGAATTTATGCGTAGAATGAAAGAAATGCAAGCTTCTGGTGGTGGTGGAATGATGGGAATGGGTAATATGCCAGATATGTACAACTTGGTTGTAAATATCAATAGCCCTTTAGTTTCAGAGATTTTAGCTGCTGATGAAGACAAACAAAAAGGCTTAATTTCTCAAGCTTTTGATTTGGCAAAATTATCTCAAAACCTATTGCATGGTGAAGAGTTAACGGACTTTATTAAACGCTCTTATGAACTAATTAAATAATCGTCATTACGAGGAAGAATGACGAAGTAATCTTTTCCTCATAAAGAGATTGCTTCAATCGTACCTCATTCGCAATGACTGAAAAACTAAAACCTCTTTGTCAAAACAGAGAGGTTTTTTTGTTGTATATAAAACTTTGTTCATAGTAATTATTTATATTCGCTAATTATTTTACTTTTAATATAAAAACTTCTGCAAAAAAACAGCTTAACTATAGAAAATAAAAAAAATCTTTGCTCTTTGCTATGAAAACAAAAAAAATAATTCCCTACATAAGTACTTTTATTTTACTTGTAATTGTTGGTTGTTCTTATAATTTTTCTGACGATTATTTTATTGATATAGAAAGGCCTAATACTGATGGTAATTCAATTATTATAGATGATTTTGAGAATAATGACACCATAAATATCAATAGAACCCTAAACTACAGTATTAGTTTAAATGAAAACCAGCATCAACTTTCATCAAAAGTATTTCTTAATGATGAGCTTATTACATCTAATACAAATGCTGATAATCTATCATTTAATTTAACACCTTCAAGATACGAAGATGGAGAACATTCAATTAAAATAGAGTTTAGTTTTACATCTGGCTCAGGCAGTATAAGAGATCAATCTCAATTAGAAAATCTTACAAAAAACGAAACTTTTAAATTTGTAGTAAAAAGGAAACCTTCTAGTCCACCTTCAGTAAACAATGTTAGTATAGAAAATGGTAGTATTAGTATAAAATGGAATAAACCTAACAATCGTGACTATGAAGAAGCTTTTTTACACTTAAAGTTTAAATATTCCGAAAAACGTATTCCTTTATCAGATGCAGCTTTAAGTCTAAGTGAATATGTAGATACTTCAACGATTCTTTTAACGGGTCCAGAAAATTCATGGAGGCAAGACATTGCTTCTTATGTTGATTATTCTATACTATATAAAAGTAAATATGAAGAATTACAAGGTGCTGCAAAAAGAATTACGTTTAATCCAGATTGGATAAATCTAAAGATATCTTACGTAAATTCTGAAAGCTATAAAATTAAATGGGAAGCATATCCACTTTATAATAATGTTAAAGAACTTACAATAGGTTCTCACAATACCCGATTTAATGGTTTAACCACTGGAGGCGAAAAAATTATTAACGAACCATACATTTTAGGTAATAAATATACAGCATCAATAAGTTTTGATGATTTTAGTGTATACTTTCTTACAGGTGAAATTCCTTTAGATGAAAGTTCCTTTAATTTTTTTGATGTTGATCTACATCAGATAAAAGAAATGATTTACAACCCTTTCAATCAAAAATATTATGCCTTGGTTTTTAGAAACAATACGCATTATATTTATGAGTATTCTGAAGAAATGGAATTACTAAGACAAAATTTCATAACAAATGATGATCCATATACTGACTTTATAGCCCTACAAATATTTAATTTAAACCCTTTAAATGGCAATCTTTATTTAGAAACTAGAAATGGATCTTTTGAAATAGACAAAAATAGTTTAAATATTATAGCGCAATATATAAATACAGATACAGAAAACTCATACCTAACTATTTTAAGAAACGATATTCTATACAAGTATAATACTGCAACTTATAAATTATATCTTGAAGTTAAAAATATTAAAACAAACAACATAATTTTTTCTGGTAAACTAAATGCTAGGTTAGGCACATTTGCTGCTTATGGTGGTACTTTATCTAATGACGGAAAATACTTGAACATACCAGATTATGTTGCATCTAAATCTACTATTTACGAAATTTCAAACGACAATCTTATAAAAATCCTAGATTTTAATGGAACGCCTACTGTAAAATTTTACGACAATAAAGTACTCTATCAACTAAATAAAGAAGTTTATTTAGTTAATTTAGATTCTAAATTAAGCGAATCTTTTACAAGTGCTTTTGAAAGAGGAAAGGTTAGTTATGATTCTGAATCCAATAAAATATTATTAACAGAAGATGATGGAATAGCTGAAATTTTTGATTTACAGCTTCAGAATTCGAAAACATTTAACTATGAAGTCCGTAAAGATGAGCGATCCTATCAAGAATATCACTATCTTTTTTTACAGAATAACAGACTTTTATATACCAAAGGATTATTTTTTGATAATTACTAAAAAAAGACTTCTATGAAAAATATAATTTTTGCTATAATATTATTAAGTTCTTTGAATTGTTATAACCAAAAAGTTGAATTATTTTTTGATGTAAATGGTGGTATTTTAACCAACTTACCCTTAAGAAAATTCCACAACGAATTAGCCGATGACATCCAATTTAATGGAATAAAAACAACAGATAACTTTAACTATAATTATGGATTTTCTGTTGGTTTTAAAGTTAATAGTATAAATACATCCTTCTTTTTTAGTCAAAAAGTAGCTGGTAGCAAATCTTCTCTTGCAGATTATTCAGGATTTGTTTCGTTAACCAATGAAATTAAAGGCAGTACTTTTGGAGCGTATTACGAAAAAGAGATAAAGAAAATAGGAAAAGGACAATTACTTCTTGGTATAAAAGGTGTAATTACTTTTTCTGATTTAACATTATCCAATAAAAACTCCATAATAACTAATACAGAAGAAGTTTTAATTTTTAAATCGACTGATTTTGGCTCGGGATTATTACTATCTTACAAAACCTATTTTAACAATATTTTTATAAAACCTTTTTTAGGCTTTGATGCCTATTTTGGAGGCAAGTTAAAATTTGAAGAAATACCTGATGCTCATTTGACTTTTGAAAATGGAAATGATGTAAAAACTGGTTGGACAGGTATAAATGGTGGAATAGGAATTGGGTTTATACTTTTTTAGCAACAAAACATCAATCAAAATTGTTTATAATACATAAATGAACTTGCACATTTTTTTTGTGATACCTTTTACATATTTATTCGAATTTACAATTTTACTAAGATCTATTTAAAACTTCTATAATACCTATATTAAATTTATTTCAAATATTTAACAATCCAAATACAAAACTTCTGCATTAATAAGGTTCGCAAAATGGGATAAAAAGTAAGACAAGTACAGTTTAAAAGTTTTAATAGTATTGCTAGAACAATGAATATTCATTATCAAAATATTCTAAATTATTTTGATAATAGAAGTACAAACGCTTCAGCGGAATCTTTTAATGCCAAAATTAAAGCTTTTAGAGCACAATTTAGGGGCTAAGAAATATATAATTCTTCCTTTTTAGACTAACAAATATTTATGCTTAATTTTTAAATCCCACAACTTTTGGTGTTGATCCATAGAAAGCACCTCTAAACCCTTACACAACCTATAGAAAACAAAAAAGCCTCACATTTCTGTGAAGCTTTAAGTGAGCCCTGAAGGATTCGAACCTTCGACCGCCTCCTTAGAAGGGAGGTGCTCTATCCAGCTGAGCTAAGAGCCCGTAGTTTTTATGTTTCTACGAAAACAAAGTCGGGGTGGCAGGATTCGAACCTGCGACCTCCTCGTCCCAAACGAGGCGCGATGACCGGGCTACGCTACACCCCGAATTAAAATGCAAATTAAAAATTTACATTTTAATACAATTTATTTGCGGAGAGACAGGGACTCGAACCCTGGCGACCAAAAAGGTCGACAGATTAGCAATCTGCTGCATTACCACTCTGCCACCTCTCCTTTTATTCAAACGAAAAACGCTTGATATAAATTGCGAGTGCAAATGTAACACTACAATTACAATTTACCAAGATTTTTTTAACTTTTTATCATTTTTTATTCTGGGTATTCAATTCGCAAATGGTAGATATTCATCAGTTTCTTTTTTATAATTTTTTTAATAACCTCTATTTCTCTAAAAGTTATATCTGAATTCAAAAACTGATTATCTGCCATCTGTTTGGCTATAATCTTATCTATTAAATCATTAATAGATTGTGCTGTTGGATTTTTTATACTTTTAGAAGCAGCTTCTGCTGAATCACACATCATTAAAATAGCCGTTTCTTTAGAAAAAGGAATAGGGCCTTTGTATTGGAATTTTTTAATATTAACTTTCGTATCTGGATTTAATTCTTGTTCTTTTTTATAAAAATAATAAGTTGAACTCGTACCATGATGCGTTCTAATAAAATCTATAATTCGGTCTGGTAAATTGTACTTTTTTGCCAATTCCACCCCTTTTATTACATGGTTTGTAATAATCGTAGAACTATCTCTTGGTGATAAATCGTTATGAGGATTTACACTTGTAGATTGATTTTCTGTAAAATACATTGGGTTTAACATTTTACCAATGTCGTGATATAATGCGCCTGTTCTTACTAACATTGAATTTGCCCCAATTTCATTAGCAGCAGCTTCTGCTAAATTGGCTACCTGCATTGAATGTTGAAATGTACCTGGGGCTTTTTCATTCAATTCTCTAAGTAGTTTAGAGTTTGTATTCGATAGTTCTAAGAGAGTAACATCTGAAACCAAACCAAATACTTTCTCAAATATATAAATAAGTATTATAGATAAAAAAGATAACAAACCATTTGCAGCAAATAGCATAAAGTAGTTTAAATTTATTTGAGATGCATTACCTTCTTTAATAATTGAAAAAGCAAAATAAGTTAACATATAAATTAACGTTATCTGAGCCACAGAAATAAATAAATTCGCTCTCTTATACAATTCAGATACCGTTAAAATGGTAACAATACCAGCAATTATATGAAGGTAAATAAACTCGAAACTATCTGGCACAATATACCCTAAAAGTAAAACTGTTAAAACATGGGTAAATAGCCCTAATCTAGCATCAAAAAAAGCTTTTATAATTATAGGTAAGATACTTAAGGGAACAACATATAAATAATCAGAATTATATTTAATTACTAAAGTTTGAATAAAAATAATGGCAAAAACATTAAAGAATATAAAAGTTACTTTGTTGTTGTTATCAAATATCTCAGTTCTATATTTAGATAAAAATAATAATAACATTAAGAGTGCTAAAGATACTAAAATGGTATATCCAAAAATAATCCAGTTGTAATTAGAATCTGTCCAAACTTTAGATTCAGATTCACTTTTTAATGAATTTAAAATTGCTAATTTTTTTCCTTCTACAATATCACCCTTAAAAATTATTAGCTCTCCTTCAGAAACTTTTCCTTTTGTGTATGAAATATTTTTAAATTCGTTTTCAATTACTTTATCTGTTAAGGGTTTATCGAAAGAAACATTGGGTTTTATTATGCCTGCAAGAATATCTAAAAGAATTTCTTGGCCATAAGAGTAAGGTTCATCACCTAAATTATTTTTAATTATTTGTAAAACATCTTTTGAGGTATGTAAACTTTTAAACAAAATATCTTGTACTTCATTTTCTTTTTTTAAGGCTATAATTTCATTATTATCAGAAATCCGGTTTTCACTAATTCCTTCTAGAAAACCGATGGTATAAACCTTTTGTATAATGCTATTTCCAATATTTTTTAAGCTCTTAAAATCAGTTTCCGTTAAAGAATCATTTGTATTTAATTGACTCAGTTTATTTTTAAAAACACTATTAACTTGACTAACAATATTTGTATCATACAAAAAATATAATTTTGCACTTTTTTTGATGTTCTGCTTTTCTTGATTAATTTCTTCATCTGTTTTTTGAATTGCAAAATCAAAAGTGGCATATAAATTATCATATTTCCAAAGTTGCCCATTACTAAAATCATATTTAAATTGGCCACCTTTAGGAAATAAATAAACAATAGCTATGGTTGTGATTAAAAACAAAATCACTTTATAAATTATGGTATTATGTCTATAAATTTTATTTACAAATTCACTCATATATACTTTTGTTAGTTCAACAAACTTAGTGTAAATATACGAAGGCTAAAAATTACAATTTTATTACAATTTATTTTTGATTTAAAATGGTTATTTTAGCAAAAGAAAAAGCACATCAACAAAATATTTGATAATTTATGAAAGATGTAGTAATAGTATCTGTTGCAAGAACACCAATAGGAAGTTTTATGGGTAGTTTATCTACCATTTCTGCAACAAAATTAGGAGCAATTGCCATAAAAGGCGCTTTACATAAAATAAATTTAACACCTAATTTGGTTGATGAAGTTTTTATGGGAAATGTAGTTTCTGCTGGTTTAGGGCAAGCGCCTGCAAGACAAGCAGCAATTTATGCTGGTATTCCAGATTCTGTACCCTGCACCACTATTAATAAGGTTTGTGCATCTGGTATGAAATCGATAATGTTAGCCGCTCAAACCATTGCTTTAGGAGATGCTGAGATTGTAGTTGCTGGTGGAATGGAAAATATGAGTTCAATACCACATTATCAATATGCTAGAAAAGGTTCTAAATTTGGGCCGATTACTATGGAAGATGGTATGCAAAAAGATGGTTTGGTTGATGCTTACGGACAAGTAGCTATGGGAGTTTGTGCTGATGAGTGTGCAACTGAATATGAATTTACAAGAGAAGATCAAGATGCATTTGCCATACAATCTTATAAAAGAGCTGCTTTGGCTTGGAATGATGGAAAATTTGATGATGAAATTGTACCTGTTTCTATTCCGCAAAGACGTGGTGAACCCATTATTTTCTCTGAAGATGAAGAGTATAAAAATGTTAAAATAGATAAAATACCTGCATTAAGACCAGCTTTCACAAAACAAGGCACAGTTACTGCTGCTAATGCTTCAACCATTAATGATGGTGGTGCTGCTTTGGTATTAATGTCTGCTGATAAAGCAAAAAAACTAAACCTTACTCCTCTTGCAAAAATTGTAAGCTATGCAGATGCTGCGCAAGAGCCAAAATGGTTTACAACTGCCCCAGCAAAAGCATTACCTAAAGCATTGGCTAAAGCCAATATTTCTATTGATGATGTAGATTATTTTGAACTAAATGAAGCCTTTTCAATTGTTGGTTTAGCAAATATGAAAATTTTAAATATTACTGACGATAAGGTGAATGTAAATGGTGGTGCAGTTTCTCTTGGGCATCCTTTAGGAGTTTCTGGGGCCAGAATTGTAATTGCACTTACCTCTATTTTAAAACAAAAAAACGCAAAAATTGGTGCTGCAGCTATTTGTAATGGTGGTGGTGGTGCTAGTGCGTTAATTATCGAAAAGTTATAAATACCTTTTCTTCATTATATAAACCGTGAACTAAATGACCACTTATGGCATTTGTAATTTAAGCATTGTAGCTTTAAGAGCAGAACCCTCAGACAAATCAGAAATGATTAGTCAGGTTTTGTTTGGAGAAAGTTTTACAATTCTAGAAGGTAATAAGCACTGGAGTAAAATTAAACTATCGTTTGATAATTACGAAGGATATATTGATAACAAACAGTTTGAGATTATTACTGATGATGTTTTTTATGAACTTACTAATGACCATGAAATTTATTCGGGTGAAATCATAGATTTTATAACCGATAGTAATAACAATTTCTATACCATCCCTCTAGGATCTAGATTACCATTTTTTAAAAAAGATGAATTTTATTTATCTCACAAAAAGTTTCGATTTGAAGGTACTACTTTTTCGGGTAAATTACCTAAAACAGAAATCATCCAAAAAGCATTTATTTTCTTAAACACACCATTTCTATGGGGAGGAAAAACACCTTTTGGTATCGATTGTTCTGGTTTTACGCAAATGGTTTACAAAATGTGTGGTTATCAACTTTATAGAGATGCGAACGCGCAAGCAAAACAAGGCGAAGTTTTAAGTTTTATTGAAGAATGCGAACCAGGTGATTTGGCTTTTTTTGATAATGATGAAGGAGAAATAATTCATGTAGGCATCATTTTAAAAGATTACCATATTATTCATGCCTATGGAAAAGTAAGGATTGACACCCTAGATCATAGTGGTATTTTTAACACTGATTTACAAACACATACACATAACCTAAGAGTGATAAAAAAAATCATATAAAAAAACCGAAATCCTAAGATTTCGGTTTTTTTATATGAAAATGAATGCTTTTTATTGCCCTTTCATTTCTTTATAAATTGGTCTAAGCGCATCTGCTTTTTCTGTCAATAATAAAACATCATATATATTTAAAAGAGATTTTACAGTATCTTCAGTTCTACTTAACTCATCTGCTTTTTCTAAATATGGTAAAGCCTTATTATATAATGCTTTTTGTTTTTTCTCTAATTCATCATATTTCTTAAAATTAGATAAATTTTGATTCATTTCCTCAACAATTGCCTGTTCTCCTGATAAAATAGCTACTGCTAAATTCATATAAGCATCTGCATAATCTGGCTTTATTTCAATTGCTTTTTTATAATAAGAAACTGCTTCTTCTGTCTTTTTCTCATTCTGATTTACAACACCTAAATTAAAAAATAACGTTGGATTGTTTGGATCTAGTTCTATTGCTTCTTTCATTAGCGCACCAAATTTATCCATATCTTCTAATTTTATGTACAATTGTGCTTCATTTAATAATAGATTTAAGTCTTTTGGATTAGACTTTCTTGCTTCTTTAATTGCTACTATTGCTTCGTTAGTTTTACCTTGGTTAATTAAAATATAACCAATATTTTTTATGATGTCTGCTTGTTTAGATTCTGAATATTTATCTTCTGGTTTTATATGAGATTTTGATTTAACAGAAACATCTCTTAATTCTTTGCTTGGAAAAGCTTCTACTTTATTCGTAGCTTTATTAGTTGCTAAGTATTGTGCAGTTTTGCCTGTATAACCTAAATCTTTCAATTCATTATAATATTTCAAAGAGGTATCATAATCTTTACCTAATGAAGCACTAATTGCTGCATTATACAAATAACTCGTATCTTTTGGACTTAATTTGTAGGTTAAATAGAAATTTTTTGTAGCTTTTGCATAATCTTTATCGTTATTATAAGCTTTAATGGCTTTATCAGATACAAACTGAATCAACAAATTTAATTTTGGCTGCGCTTCTTTAGAATACTTTTGTTTTCCTATTTCTTTTTCGTAAGTCATCAACTTATTGTAAGCAGCAGCAGCAGCTTCCACATTAGATTTACCATAAGCAGATCCTTTTAAGAAATAGTATTTTGCTTTATATTTATCTTCAACAGCATTTTCATCTATTGACTCAATAGTTTGTTTTGCTGTTTTAAAATCGTTTTTTTTCAAAGCCTTTTCCACAGCTTTAATTTCATTTTTTTGCCCAAACATTCCGATTGACATTAATCCTAATGAAAGTGCTAATATTTGATTTTTCATTTTACTCTGTTTTTATTTATTGTTATTCTTGGTTTTCATTTGTATTGTTTTCAATTTCCGTGCCATTTTCAGCATCTTCATCTGAATCATCTTCATTTACTACCTTTGCAACTGCAGCTATACTATCATCATCTTTAATATTTATCAAACGTACACCCTGTGTTGCACGTCCCATAACTCTTAAATCTTCAACAGCCATTCTAATTATAATTCCAGATTTGTTAATAATCATTAAATCATTAGAATCATCTACATTTTTAATAGCCACTAAATTACCGGTTTTATCAGAAATATTTAATGTTTTTACTCCTTTACCCCCTCTGTTAGTAATTCTATAATCTTCTAAACTAGAACGTTTTCCATATCCTCTTTCAGAAACCACCAAAATATTGCTTTCCATATCATTTACTGCAACCATCCCTATAACTTCATCATTATCGTGTTGCAGGGTAATACCTCTTACCCCAGAAGCAGTTCTACCCATTGGTCTTGTTTTTGCTTCTTCAAAACGAATGGCTTTACCAGATTTTAGGGCAAGCATTACTTGGCTATCTCCAGTGGTTAATTTTGCTTCTAGCAACTCATCATCTTCTTTTATGGTAATTGCGTTAATTCCGTTTGTTCTTGGTCGAGAATATTGTTCTAAAGAAGTTTTTTTAACTTGACCTTTTTTAGTGGCCATAATTACGTAATGACTATTTACGTAATCTTCATCTTTTAAATCTTTGGTAACTAAGAATGCTTTTACAGAATCGTCTTGCTCTATATTTATTAAGTTTTGCATTGCCCTACCTTTGGTGTTTTTACCACCTTCAGGAATTTCATAAACACGCATCCAAAAAACTTTTCCTTTTTGAGTAAAGAACAACATATATTGATGATTGGTACCTACAAATAAATGCTCTAAGAAATCTTCATTTCTAGTAGTTGCACCTTTTTGGCCTCTACCTCCTCTATTTTGTACTTTATATTCATCAAGATTTGTACGTTTCAAGTATCCTGCATTAGAAATAGTAACCACTACTTTTGTATCAGGAATCATATCTTCAATACGCATATCACCACCTGCATATTCTATTATAGATCTGCGCTCATCACCATATTTACTTTTTATGTGTAGCAACTCATCTTTAATGATTTGATAACGTCTTGGCTCATTTGCTAGAATATCTTTCAAGTCTGTAATGGTAAGCATAATCTCATCATACTCTGCTCTTAACTTATCTTGTTCTAAGCCTGTTAACTGACGCAATCGCATTTCTACAATAGCTTTTGCTTGTATTTCAGTCAGCTCAAAACGTTCAATTAAACTAACTCTAGCTTCATCTGCATTAGAAGAAGCTCTAATTATTTTAATCACTTCATCAATATTATCAGAAGCAATAATTAAACCTTCTAAAATATGTGCTCTGGCTTCAGCTTTTCTTAACTCAAATTCGGTTCTACGCACAATAACCTCATGTCTGTGCTCAACGAAATAATGAATTAATTGTTTTAAATTTAGTTGCTGAGGCCTTCCTTTAACTAAGGCAATATTATTTACGCTAAAAGAAGTTTGTAATTGTGTGTATTTGAATAATTTATTTAGAACAATGTTAGGTATTGCGTCACGTTTTAAAATATAAACAATTCGCATACCATTTCTATCAGATTCATCTCTAATATTAGCAATGCCTTCTATTTTTTTTTCGTTTACCAAGTCTGCAGTTTTTTTAATCATATCTGCTTTATTGACTTGGTAAGGTATTTCTGTTACAATAATACACTCACGCCCTTTAACCTCTTCTATAACAGCTTTAGCACGCATTACAATACGTCCACGACCTGTATGAAAAGCATCTCTTACACCATCATAACCATAAATAATACCACCTGTTGGAAAATCGGGTGCAGTAATATGTTGCATTAATTCATCGATTTCAATTTCTCTATTATCAATGTAAGCAACAGTACCATTAATTACTTCTGTTAAATTATGAGGCGCCATATTTGTGGCCATACCTACAGCAATACCAGAAGCACCATTTACGAGTAAGTTAGGAATTCTTGTAGGTAAAACAGTTGGTTCTTGTAAAGTATCATCAAAATTTAAGGTGTGGTCTACAGTTTCTTTTTCAATATCAGCTAGCATTTCTTCTGATATTTTTTGCATTCTTACCTCAGTATAACGCATTGCAGCAGGAGAATCTCCATCAACAGAACCAAAATTTCCTTGACCATCAACCATCATATAACGCACGCTCCAGTCTTGTGCCATACGTACCATAGAATCGTAGACAGAAGTATCTCCATGTGGGTGATACTTTCCTAAAACTTCTCCAACAATTCTTGCTGACTTTTTATATGCTCCAGTTGCTTTAATTCCGAGCTCGTGCATTCCATACAAAACCCTTCTATGAACAGGTTTTAAACCATCTCTTACATCTGGTAATGCTCTTGAAACTATTACCGACATTGAGTAATCAATGTATGCAGCTTTCATCTGCTCTTCAATATTAATCGGAATTAATTTTTCTCCGTCTGCCATATATAATTCTTATTAGTATTTACGCTAAAATTTAAAACATGGCAAGATACGATTTCTCTTAGTATTAGCAAAGGATTTAGACTTCTCAAAACAGTAGAGTTATCAACATTTTTTAATAATTTTTAACAGTATATTATTTGCCTGATTTCCAATTGTTTTCTACCTTGTTCTACAAGTCAAACTGTCAGTTTTTTACAATGGCATCTTTTTTGTAATTATTTTGATAAAAAAGGACTAAATTTACATCACATCAAATTAGATAGAAAGAAATATGGACGATAATTTTTCACCAAAAGTTAGAGATGTAATCACATTCAGTAAAGAAGAAGCCTTACGATTAGGGCACGAATTTATTGGTACTGAACATCTTTTACTCGGTTTGATTAGAAAAGGCGAAGGAAAAGCAATAGAAATTTTAACAGCATTTGATGTTGACTTAATGCTATTACGCAAAAAACTAGAGCAATTAAATCCATCAAACCCAACATTTACAGAATTAACAGACAAACCAAGTTTACGTTTAACAAGGCAAGCTGAAAAGGCTTTAAAAACAACCTTTTTAGAAGCAAAATTGTATCAAAGTGAAGCTATAGATACTGCACATTTATTGCTTTGCGTATTGCGTAATGAAAACGACCCAACTACAAAATTGATACAAAAATACCACGTAAACTACGACGAAGCAAAGGCGTTATACAAACAATTGCATGTTGATGATGTAGATACTGATTTACCTTCAAACCCAATAGCAGAAACACCTTCTGATGATGAATATGCTTCTGACAAACCCAATCCGTTTGAACAAAAACAACAAGGCAAAACCAATAAAAAATCAAAAACACCTGTTTTAGATAATTTTGGAAGGGATTTAACAGATTTGGCTGAAAAAGGACGATTAGATCCTGTTGTAGGACGTCAAAAAGAAATTGAACGTGTATCACAAATTTTAAGCCGTAGAAAGAAAAATAATCCAATGTTAATTGGTGAACCTGGTGTGGGTAAATCTGCCATTGCAGAAGGTTTGGCTTTAAGAATTGTAGATCGTAAAGTATCAAGAATTTTGTTTGATAAAAGAATTGTTTCTTTAGATTTGGCTAGCTTAGTTGCTGGCACAAAATACAGAGGCCAGTTTGAAGAACGCATGAAAGCATTAATGAATGAATTGGAAAAGAATGATGATATTATTCTTTTTATTGATGAAATTCATACTATTGTTGGTGCAGGTGGAGCCACTGGTTCTTTAGATGCTTCTAACATGTTAAAACCAGCTTTGGCAAGAGGCGAAATTCAATGTATTGGTGCTACAACTTTAGATGAATTTAGAACTAACATAGAAAAAGATGGCGCTCTTGAACGTCGTTTCCAAAAAGTAATTGTAGACCCAACAACTGTTGAAGAAACCATTCAAATTCTAAACAATATTAAAGGTAAATATGAAGAACACCATAATGTAGATTTTACAGATGATGCTATTGAGGCTTGTGTAAAATTAACAAATAGATATATGACTGATAGATACTTGCCTGACAAAGCTATTGATGCTTTAGATGAGGCTGGCTCTCGAATTCATATTACCAATATTGTTGTTCCTAAACAGGTTTTAGAACTAGAGGCTCAATTAGAAATTATTAAAGAGCAAAAAACCAAAGCTGTTAACGGACAAAAATATGAAGAAGCTGCCAAATTAAGAGATGATGAAAAGAATATGGAGGCTGCTTTAAATTCTGCTCAAAAACAATGGGAAGACGATTCTAAATTGAATAGAGAAATTGTAACTGAAGACAATGTTGCAGAAGTAGTTTCTATGATGACAGGAATACCCGTAAATAGAGTTGCTGAGGCAGAAAGTCATCGTTTGCACGAATTACCTGCAATGATTAAAGGAAAGGTTATTGGACAAGATGAAGCTGTTACAAAAGTAGTTAAGGCTATTCAAAGAAATAGAGTAGGTTTAAAAGACCCGAACAAACCAATTGGTTCATTCATTTTCTTAGGACAAACTGGAGTTGGTAAAACACAACTAGCAAAAGTATTGGCACGTGAGTTATTTGATTCTGATGATTCTTTAATCAGAATTGACATGAGTGAATACATGGAAAAGTTCGCAATTTCACGTTTAATTGGAGCGCCTCCTGGTTATGTTGGTTACGAAGAAGGTGGTCAATTAACAGAAAAAGTAAGAAGAAAACCTTATGCTGTTATTTTATTAGACGAAATAGAAAAAGCTCATCCAGATGTGTTTAATATGTTATTGCAAATTTTAGATGATGGACATATTACAGACAGTTTGGGCAGAAAAATTGATTTTAGAAATACCATTATTATAATGACTTCTAATATTGGTGCTCGTCAGTTAAAAGACTTTGGTGGTGGGGTTGGTTTTGGTACATCCTCTAGAAAAGAACAAGCAGATGCACATGCAAAATCGGTTATTGAAGGTGCTTTAAAAAAATCATTTGCACCTGAATTTTTGAATAGAATTGATGATGTAATTGTGTTTAACGCCTTAGAAAGAAAAGACATTCATTCTATTATTGATATTGAATTGGATAAGCTTTTACATAGAATTTCTGATTTAGGTTACACTTTAAATTTAAGTGAAAAGGCCAAAGATTACATTGCTGATAAAGGCTTTGATAAAAAATATGGAGCAAGACCTTTAAAAAGAGCCATTCAAAAATATATTGAAGATGCTTTAGCTGAAGAGATTGTAAACTCTAAATTAACGGAAGGAGACACCATTGCTATGGATTTTGATGATGTTAAAGATGAATTAACCATCAATATAGAAAAAGGGGAAAAGAAACCCGAAACGAGAACAGAAAGTAAGTAAAATAAAATTACCATAAAAAAAGCTCGCATTTTGCGAGCTTTTTTTATTCGATTTAATAAAACTAATGCTTTTCAATAGTACTACTTACACCTATTTTTAAATTTTGTCCTTGAACATTTAAATTCATTTCTAATTTTGATACTACAGGTACACCAGAATCTTTATCAATATTCATATTACCAGATACAGTTCCTGTACCCATACCACTAACATCTCCTCCAATATTTAAAACTACCTCAGTATCCGATATCGACTTAACAGTATAATCAATTTTTACTGTCATACCATTTTCTTGTTTGGTAGTAGACCATGTTGAACCAACTTTAACCTCTTCTTTTGGATAAACAACACTAGAGTTTTGTTTTCCCATTTCTTGTGCTTGAGGTATATTGGGTTCTATAGTAGTATCTAAAAGATCACCTAAAGAACTTAGTTTAGAGGTCATTACTACAGATAATAAAGGAGCCATTTGTGTTTTCATCATTTTACCCATCTCATCTAATTCGTCATCTTTTTTAGAAGAATCAAAACTGATAATTTGACCACCTTGAAGCATATCCATGGACATTTTTTCAATTTTAGTATTATTAACAATTGTATCACCATTAATAGCTACTGTTTTCTGACTCATAACCATATTTGTAGTCTGTGCCATGACATCTCCCATTTCTTGTGTCATTTTCATTTTTATTTCATAAACATCACCTTTTTTATAGTTATATCTTAAAACCACAGATTGTTGTGCCGTTAAATTTACCGCAATTAAAGTAATAATGAGGAGTACTAATTTTTTCATTTTGTTTTATATTTATTTTAAGTTGCTAATTTAAGATAACCAAACTAAAAGAACTTCAGATTTATTTGCTTTTTTTAATACTTTTATAGCCTATGATAAGCTTAGAAGATAAATTAAAAAATCCTGTCTGGTATTCGTTAAAAGAAACTCATAAAAAGTTCTCTGTTAATTTTGATGGTGTAAAATTTTACAATCCAGAGGTATTGACTTTTGGAGCTTTTTTGGACAATTCTAAAACCGAATTTGCGACTAATGAATTCATAAATACAACTGAAAATTTCTTTTTAGTATCTTCAAACAATACTCCTATTCCAAAAAGTACTAAGGTCGTTTTTAAGAAAAAAATAAATGGATGTCAAATGGTTTTACAAAATTTAAACTCATTTGACATAACAGAGAACATAGTGCTTTTAACGAAAGCACATTTGGAAGAAATTTACGATTTAATTTGGTTGGTGATGCCTGGTTATTATCAAAAAAGAAGTTTTGAATTAGGTGATTTTTATGGGATATTTAAAGATAATCAACTAGTTGCTGTTACAGGACAAAGAATGCAAACTCATTCTTTTATTGAAGTTAGCGCTGTTGTTACTCACCCAGAATACACGAAAAGAGGATTCGCAAAACAGTTGGTTACACATACTACCCAACAAATATTGAATCAAAATAAACTCCCGATTTTACATACAAATAAAGGAAATCCTGCAATACAATTATATGAAAAATTAGGCTTTAAAATTACTAGAGATATGAACTGGTGGTTGTATGCTAAAAAGTAGCTTTTAATTAGAGAAAAATCAATAATTGTTAATATAATTTGAATTATGTAACATCTATTTTAAAGCACTCATTTACTATAAAAAAAGTATAGAAAAAGTTTGTAAACTATGTTCTAAATGTTTAAAAATCTTGGTTTACATCCCAGGCTTCTAAAATTTCTTTTAAGGTTTTGATAAACATACCTCCTAAAGCCCCATTTACAACTCTATGGTCATAAGAATGAGATACAAACATTTTTTGTCTTATCCCTATAAAATCACCTTCTGGAGTTTCAATAACTGCTGGTACTTTTCTAATAGCTCCTAAAGCTAAAATAGCCACCTGTGGTTGATTGATTATTGGTGTACCCATAATAGAACCGAAACTACCCACATTGGTTACAGTATAAGTTCCATCTTTTATTTCATCTGGTTTTAAGCCATTATTTCTTGCTCTATTTGCCAAATCGTTTACCGCTTTTGTCATCCCTACTAAATTCAATTGATCTGCATTTTTAATGACTGGTACAATTAAATTTCCATCAGGTAAAGCAGCAGCCATACCTAAATTTATATTTTTCTTTTTAATGATATGATCTCCATCAACAGCAATATTAATTAAAGGGTATTTTTTTATGGTAGATGCCACAGCTTGCATTAAAATTGGTGTAAATGTTAACTTTTCTCCTTCTCTTTTTAAGAATGCATCTTTTACTTTATTACGCCACTTTACGATGTTGGTCACATCAATTTCTATAAAAGATTGCACGTGTGCTGAGGTTTGTACAGAAGCTACCATATGTTTGGAAATCAGTTTCCCCATTCTAGTCATTTCTATAATCTCATCACCTCCATTAACAGAGACTGGACTTGCTTTTGTTGAAGGAATTTCGATTGCCTTCGATTTAGTTGCTTCTTTTTTGGGTTTAGCAGCTTCTAAAGGATGAGCAGCAGCAGGAGTATTTCCTCTTTTTTTGATAAATCCTAAAATATCATCTTTAGTAACTCTGCCTTCTTTTCCTGTTCCAGATATGGTTTCTAATTCTTCCATAGAAACGCCTTCAGTTTGTGCAATATTTCTTACCAATGGCGAATAAAACTTACCAGAGTCTGATGTTTTTGGAATTGGCATTGCTTTAATATCAGCTGCCTTTTCGATGGTTTTTTCTATTTCTTTTATTTGAGTTCGTTCTGTAGAAGACCTTTCGACAACACTCGAAGTTATATTTTGAGAAGCATCTATATTACTATTTTCCCCTTCAGTTTCTATAATAGCAATGGTTTCTCCAACAGAAACTACAGTATCTTTTTCGAATAATATTTCTACTAAAGTACCTTCTACTTCGCTTGGCACTTCAGAATCTACTTTATCTGTTGCAATTTCAACGACTGCTTCATCTAATTCTATGGTATCTCCTACTTCTTTTAACCAAGATGTAATGGTTGCCTCAGCAACACTTTCTCCCATTTTTGGTAACTTCAACTCAAATCTTGCCATTTTAATGCTTTTTAGATTTCGCAAAAGTACAAAAAAGCTGTGATTTTTTCTTAAAAAAGAATTAAAATCAATGAAATCATCTTAAATTAAAATTACATTATCCTCAAAACAAAAGCTAATAATTAAGGTATATTTAAATATACCTTAATTATTAGCTTAATTAAATAAATATTTTATACTTTTAATTTATCGGCTGCTTGAATTCCTTTTTAATCTTTCTACCTCTCTTTTTGCTTTTTCTAAAGCCCTTTCTGCTCTTTTTAATGCCCTTTCTGCATGCTTTTTAGCTTCTTCCTCAGAATTAGTTCCAGAAATAGTGTCTTTTAACACATTGCCAAACTCGCTAATCATATCTACAATTTTATGATTTGCATAGGCTTTATCAACATAAATTTTTAAAGTATCGTCTGTTAATTTGCAATCATAAAGAGTATCGCCATCTTCGGTTTTTATCCATCTAAAGGTGTCGCCATCTACTCTTAAATCATATTTTCCTAGTTTATCAATCAACATTTTTTTGATACTTCCGGTTTTACTTTCGTGAAATCGTGCATTAAATTTATATACATCATCATTTCTCTTGATTGAAACCGAAGAGTTTTCTTCTTTATCATCTGTATCAAAAGTAATGGAATACGAAGTACTTTTTGTTGATGTTGTAGTTTTTGGAGTTTGAGGTGGAATTGGTGTTTTTTGTGCAAATAAGCTTGTTGTTAGCAATAAACCGAGTACTGATGGTAAAAATAAATGTTTCATAATTAAAATGATTTTTAAGATTAATATCCTACAAATTTAAACTAGAATTAGATTTAAAACACAGAAAAACAGACCATTAACCCAATATTAACATTAACTAAAACAGTCATTAACAGAAAAATTTAATTGGTTTAATTTTTGAATATAAAAATTAAAAGAACCTTATTTTATGAGGATTAATTCAGTTATAGATTTTTTAAGGTATTACTTAGGCAACTTTTAAAAATTAAGTTTTTTAACCTTAAATTCTAATCCTATTCCGCGAATGCTTTGTATTGAAATGGATGAATCTTCTTTAAAATATTTTCGTAATCTGCTGATAAAAACATCCATACTTCTGCCAGAAAAAAAATCGTCATTTTTCCATACAGAATTTAGAATTTCTTCTCTTTTTAACAACTGATTTTTATGTTGGTATAAAAAAAGAATTAGCTCTCCTTCTTTTTCTGTTAGTCTTTGCGAGGTTTCATTAAACAATAACTCTAACCTTTTGGTATTAAATTTATAATTGCCAATATTTATGATTTCTTCTTTAGAAATCTGGGTTGATATTGTTGAGTATTTTTGGCTTCTTTTTAGGATATTATTTAAACGCAACACCAATTCATCGGCTTCAAAAGGTTTTACGACATAATCATCTGCCCCTAATTTTAAACCTTTTAATTTATCTTCTTTCATTTTTCTAGCCGTTAAAAAAATAAAAGGTACTTCTGGATTGATTTCTATAATTTGTTTTGCAGTAGAAAAACCATCTAATTTTGGCATCATTACATCTAAAACACAAATATTAAAATTCCCTTTTTGAAATAACTGTAATGCCTCTTCACCATCTTTTACCCATTCTACAGAAAAGCCAGACATTTCTAAATACTGCTTTAAAATAGACCCAAAATCAGCATCATCTTCTACCAATAAAATGTGTTTGTTTGCTACCATTTTTGCCAAGGTATTTTAATGGTGAATGTAGTACCTAAATTTATTTCACTTTTAACAAAAATTTTTCCTTGATGGGCTTTTACAATCTGCTTTGTGTAGTACAAACCTAACCCTAAACCTTTTACGTTATGTATTTCTTTATTGCCCACTCTGTAAAATTTATCGAATAAGAAATGTAGTTCTTTTTTAGGAATTCCTAAACCGTTATCAGAAATTGATAGTATAAAATCTTTATCTAAATTTGCTGAAATGTTAATTTTTAATTGGTCTTTTCCATATTTTACTGCATTTTCTAAAATATTTAAAATCGCAGTTGTAAAGTAAAACTTATCGATATGAATTTGTTGTTTTGTGTTGATGTTTCTATCAATTTTAATGGCTTTATCGTTTAATGACAGTTGAAAATCATCAACAATCATATTTAAATACGTATGGGCATTTACAGTTTCTTTTTGAAGTGAAATTTCTTGATATCCCAAAGAATTATTCAATACTTGATCTATCAACTTTTGCAAACGAACATTTTGCCTTTCTACTGTATTTACAATAGCTTTAGAACTTTCTGTAGTAGAAATCACCTCATTAGATTTTAGCATTTTTGTGGCTAATGTTAACGTTGACAAGGGTGTTTTTAATTCGTGTGTAATATTATTAACAAAGTCGGTTTTGATATCTGCAATTTTCTTTTGGGTGATGAAACTCTTGATGGAATAATACAGCAAGCCAAAAACTAATAGAAAAATTAAAATTGAAATCAACAATAGCAATGCCATTCTTCCTAAAACAATTCTTTTCCAACCATCGATATTCATTCTATCTTCGGTTTCGAATTGCAAATCGAAACTAATTTCTTTCATTTCTCCATTTATAACCCTATCTGATGAATGGTCCGTTAACCAAAGAGAATTGCTTACTTTATGTCCTTCATCCATTGAAAATTTATCGCCAATTAAATGAAATGGTTGATTATTTTTTTGCTTAAAAATAGTATCATTTTGAGTGGAATCTAATAGAATTATTGTTTTAATAATTTTTTGAAATTTTAAATTATCATCAATATTTCTTTCTCTTAAATCTTTTTGATAAGTTTTTATATATAAATTGTTAATGATGTTGGTTATAGAATCGAATTTAGGTAGGATTTGTTGTTTTGAAATCGAACCTATTTTATAATCTGCAATTACATTTAAAAAACGATTTTGCCAGAAGTCATTAATAGTATCTAAATTTGGTGATAAATCATCAATTCTTGAAATAGATTGTCGAGTTTCTGAAATAAAAGCCGCTTTTTCTAATTTGTATGTATTGTTAATTAAATAGCCTTGAATTAATGAAAGTGCCAATAACCCTAAAATTGAAACAGAAATTAGGAGTCTAATTTTTTTTTTGCATTCTCAAAAGTAAGAAAAATGATTATTTAATTTTTGAAAAAATGTGTCGTTAACCTTACATTAACTTAATTTTAAATCCATTTTTTAGGACTCTTCAAAACTTCTAATAATTTCGCTTCTTCAGATTTTTTTTTAGGGTGATGATTGTATTTCCATTGAACAACTGGAGGCAAACTCATTAAAATACTTTCTATTCTACCGTTTGTTTTTAAACCGAAAAGAGTTCCTCTATCATGCACTAAATTGAATTCTACATAACGCCCTCTTCTTACTTCTTGCCAATCTTTATGCTCTTTATTGTAAGCAATTTCTTTTCGTTTTTTTACAATTGGAATATAACTTTCTAAGAAACTATTGCCTACTTCAGTTACAAAATTGTATCGATCTTCTATTGAAAATTCATCTGTTTCTTTTAGGTAATCAAAGAATAAACCTCCAATTCCACGTGCTTCGTTTCTGTGGGTGTTCCAAAAATAATTATCACACGTTTCTTTAAATTTTGGATAAAAACCTGAATGATGTTTATCGCAAGCCGATTTACAAACGGTATGAAAATGAATTGCATCTTCATTAAACAAATAATAAGGCGTTAAATCTTGCCCACCACCAAACCATTGGGTTACAATATTTCCTACTTCATCATACATTTCAAAATAACGCCAATTGGCATGCACTGTTGGTATAAAAGGGTTTTTTGGATGCAATACTAAACTTAATCCACAAGCAAAGAAATTACCTTCTTCAACCCCGAATTGTTTTCGTAAAGGTTCTGGTAATTCACCAAAAACTTTAGAAATATTTACTCCTCCTTTTTCAAAAATACCTCCATTTTCTATGACTCTTGTTCTTCCTCCACCACCTTCTTCGCGACTCCAAAGATCTTCTTCAAATTTTGCAGAACCATCTACTTCTTCTAATTTAGAGGTAATAGTATCTTGCAAGTTTTCAATGTAATTGTAGAATTTATTTTTCAAACTTATTGGATTAATTTTAGATTTCGTTGACTTTTCCTGCGAGGTCTCTAAGACCTTGTAGGTATGTATTTCTTTGATTTCACTCCAACTTTTTTCTCTATGTACAAATTTAAAATTTTCAATATCCTCAAAAATTTCAATTACCTCAACATAACTTACAATAATTGAATTCCCTTTTAAAATCTCTTGATATGAAGAAAATTCATACTTGGAAAAATCATCAATCAAATTATGATTTTCTGGGTTTTTATGAATATAAAGAATGGTGTTTCTTAAATATTCTTCGGATACAATTTGCTTTCTTTTAAAATGTTTTTCAAACAAGCTACCTGTTCTATTTTGTTGCTTATTAAACGCTTTTGCATAGGCATTGAATAGATTAGAAAAAGATTGAATGGCTATATTTTCATCGCAATCAATTCTAACTAAAAAATGAAAATGGTTATTTAGTAAGCAATATGAAAATATAGAAATTTTTAAAGTCAAATACTTTTTTACCAACCGCAAAAAGTATCTCATATTTTCATCACTAACAAAAATATCAGTTCCATTTATTCCTCTATTATAAATGTGGTAATACTTGTCTTTTTCTAATTTTTCTAACTTCAAATTATATTTTTTTTTAAAATTATACCTACAAGGTTTTTGAAACCTTGCAGGATGTTTTTGAAACCTTGCAGGAAGTCTTAAAGGACTAGTTAAAGACATCTATATATACCTACAAGGTCTTTGAAACCTTGCAGGATGATTATTTTTCATAAACAAGTTCGTGTTTATTGTGCAATAATTTTAGCGTTTTTCGAGAAGATGCAGTTACAGAAAGTGGTAATACAATGATGATTCCTATAATAGGAATAAACAAAAACAGCATAAACACAATGCCATTCCCAATTGCAAAACCTTTGTTTTTACTTACGAATTCAACACTTTCTTTGTAATCTAAATGTCGTTCTAAGGTATAATCCATATTACCAAAACCTGCATAATAGGCTTGCACTAAAAACAATAGAATAGTAGAGAAAATATTTACAATTGGAATGAATTTTAACAATAGAATGGGAATTGTAATTAATAATTCTTTCCCTAAATTTCTTACGTTTATTCGTATACCACGAATTAGCTGATCTGTATTTGTTGTTTTTCTGTGGATATGTTTTGTATCTCCATAATAGTGTTTTTCTATTTTCTCGGAAACAGGACTCATAAATGGCGCAGATAATGCCATAATAATGTGCTTATATAAAATTAGACCAATTACAAGCACTACAATTCCACCCACAAAATTACTGATGGATGTAAAAGTCTCTTTTCCCCAATCCCAAATCCAAATTTTGGCAATGAAAGCACCCACATTATCTGATAATACATAGGCTTCTAACCCAATAAAAACAGCCGTTAATACACTTATTAATATTGGTATAATAAAATACCTCCAGAGTTTTAATTTTGAAATGAGTTCAAGAGCACCTGCGTATTCTTTGATTCCTAAAATGATGTTTTTTAACATAGCACTATGTGTAATGAATTTAGTCTTCCAAAAATACCAAATTATCAATTTCTTCTAAGGCTGATTCTGAATTAATTTTTACTGCACTTTCTAGTTTTAAATAGAATACATTAATAATCTCGGTTTTGGAACTATCTTTTAAGTTGACGAAATGTTTTCTGCCTATTTTGTTATTATGCAAATCCATTAATTTTGCCATTTTTTCGTTGGGCGAAAACTCTTCATGCCAATCTGTAATTTGTTTTGTCCAAGCTAGAACTTTATCTAGATCTGAACTAAATTTAGCACATTCTTGCGCTATAAGAACATTCCAAATTGCGTGACGAAAAGCATTTGCTTTGTTATGCAAACCATGCGTTTTTGGAAATTCTTTTTCCGCGATTCTTAAGGTATGAATTGTTGCCTTAAATGTAGCAAACATAAAAAATGGGTGTTTTAAAAACCAAACCAATAATGCACTGATTTGTTTGTAGTTTAGGTTTTTAATGACTTCCCATTTGGTCATTTTAAGGTTTTGTATTTTCTTTAATTGATGATGATTAACGCCATACTCTACTCTTTTAGCTGGCAAAAAAGTGCGTTAGCGATTGCAATGGCATCCCCTGAACTTGTTTCAGGGATATAATGGAAAGCGCGACCAAGTTTTTTCACTTGGTAACGCCCAAATTATTATCAACTTATGAAACTTTATACTCTTTTACAGCATCTACAAATGCTTTTGCATTTTCAACAGGAATATTTGGTAAAATTCCGTGTCCTAAATTTACGATGTATCTGTCTTTCCCAAACTCGTTAATCATTTGGTGTACCATTCTTTTAATTTCAGAAGGTGGAGACAACAATCGAGAAGGATCGAAATTACCTTGTAACGTAATTCTACCTCCAGATAAATAACGCGCATTTCTTGCAGAACAGGTCCAATCTACACCCAATGCAGAAGCACCAGATTTACCCATTTCGTTCAACGCAAACCAACATCCTTTACCGAATGCAATTACTGGAGCATCGTCTTTTAAGGCATTGATAATTTGTTGAATATATTGCCAAGAAAATTCTTGATAATCTGTTGGTGATAACATGCCTCCCCAAGAATCAAAAATCTGAACTGCATTTACACCAGCTTCAACTTTTGCTTTTAAATAGGCAATGGTAGTATCTGTAATTTTTTGTAGCAATGAATGCGCAACTATCGGATTTGTAAAACACAACTCCTTGGCTTTATCAAAGTTTTTAGAACCTTGGCCTTGCACACAATAACACAAAATCGTCCAAGGTGAACCAGCAAAACCAATTAATGGAATTTCATCATTTAGTTTTTCTTTGGTTGCTTTTATGGCATCCATTACATAACCTAAAGATTCTTGAATATCAGGAATAATTACGGAATCCAAGTCTTTTTGATTTCTGATTGGATTTGGCAAATATGGTCCAAAATTTGGTTTCATTTCCACTTCTATATTCATTGCTTGTGGAATTACCAAAATATCTGAAAACAAAATAGCAGCGTCCATTCCATATCTTCTAATAGGTTGTACTGTAATTTCTGAGGCTAATTCTGGAGTTTGACAACGTGTAAAGAAATCGTATTTCTTTTTGATTTCCATAAATTCAGGCAGATATCTTCCTGCTTGTCTCATCATCCAAACTGGAGGTCTATCTACTGTTTCTCCTTTTAATGCTCTTAAAAATAGGTCGTTTTTTATCATAATTTAAACGCAAAGGCGCTAAGCTTTTTCGCAAAGGTATTATAAAAGTTTCTTTGCGCACTTTGCGCTTGCCCTTACTTCTTTGCGGTTAATTCTACAAATTATTTACTACTCTTCTAATTCCGTGTTTTATTAAAGCAACATTAAAATTTATTAATAACCCTAATTTACATTCTGATAATTTCAAGTAAGTTAACACTTGAGCTAGGTGAACATCGTTTATCAATTCTACAGATTTTAATTCAATAATTACTTTATCTTCAACAATTAAATCAATTCTATAACCTAGATTCAGTTTTACATCTTCATAAATTAATGGTAGTGCTTTTTGTTTTTCTACTTTTAAATTTCTTTTTCTTAGTTCATAAAATAAACACTCTTCGTAAGAACTTTCTAAAAGACCTGGACCTAAAGCTCTATGAACTTTTAAAGCACAATCGACTATATCAGTCATCTTATTTTTTTTAAACGCAGAGTTCGCAAAGTTTTTTCTTAAAGGCCGCAAAGTATACATTACTTATAAAAAACTTTGCGACCTTTATTTCTTCGCGGTTGTTTGTTCAATTTACATTTCAGATACCGCCAACATCGCTTTATCAGTTGCATCTGCAATCACTTTTATATCTTTCTCTGAAATAGCCGAATTCAAGAACCAAGCTTCAAACTGACTAGGTGGTAAAAACACCCCGTTTTTAATCATCTCCCAAAAGAAAACCGCAAATTTTTCTGTATCTGAAGTTTGTGCTTCTGCAAAATTAGTAACCTTACTTTTAGTAAAGAAAGGATTCATCATAGAACCAAAACGATTTACTACTAAATCTACATTATACTTTTTAGCAGTTTCTAATAAAATCACTTCTATGATGCTCCCAATTTCTTCGAACTTTTCATACGGATTTTGTTTCTTCAACTCTGTTAAGGTTGATATCCCACCAGCCATTGCTATTGGGTTTCCAGACAATGTTCCTGCTTGATACATACCTCCTAAAGGTGCAACTTCTTGCATAATTTCTTCTCTCGCACCATAAGCGCCAACAGGAAAACCACCACCAATTACTTTACCTAAACAGGTAATATCTGCAGTAACACCTAATTTTTCTTGAGCACCACCAAAAGTAGATCTAAAACCAGTCATAACTTCATCAGCAATTAAAACAGCTCCATTTTGATGTGCCAATTCTTTCAAATCTTTTAAAAAATCATTTTGAGGAATTACAACCCCCATATTACCAGCAATTGGCTCAATAATTACTCCTGCAATATCATCGTGTTTTTCGAAATGAACTTTTACACTTTCTAAATTATTGTATTCTGCAATTAATGTATTTTTTACAGCTCCTTCAGGAACTCCTTTAGAACCTGGCAAACTCAAAGTTGCTAAACCAGAACCAGCAGCTACCAATAATGCGTCTTGATGACCATGATAACAACCTGAAAATTTAATGATTTTATCTTTTCCTGTATATGCTCTTGCTAAACGAATTCCACTAAGAACAGCCTCTGTTCCTGAGTTTACAAAACGGACTTTATCCATCTCAGGAAAAGCATCACAGACTATTTTTGCTAATTTAATTTCTGCTTCGGTTGATGCACCAAAAGAATAGCCATTTTTTAGTGCTTTTTTAGCTGCTTTTTCTACTTTTTTATGTCTATGACCTAAAATCATTGGCCCATAAGACACCACTAAATCTACATATTCGTTTCCATCAACATCAATAATTTTACTTCCTTTTGCTTTTTTGATAAACAACGGATTTCCACCAACTGAACTAAAAGCTCTTACAGGAGAATTTACGGCTCCAACAAGGTTTTTTAATCCTTTTTCGTATAGTTTTTGTGATTTTTTGAATTTCATTTTTTTAGCTTTTGGCTTTAAGCTTTTGGCTATTCGCAAAATGCTAACAGCCGAAAGCAAAAAACTATTTTTTTAATAATAATCTAGCTGCTTCCTTTGCAAAATAGGTAATAATAATATCTGCTCCTGCTCTTTTCATAGACAATAAACTCTCCATCATTACGCGTTCACCATCAATCCAACCTTTTTCTGCTGCTGCTTTTACCATTGCATACTCTCCACTAACATTATAACACGCAATAGGTCTATCAAAATTATTTTTTAAATCTCTAATAATATCCAAATATGATAATGCTGGTTTTACCATTAAAATATCTGCGCCTTCTTGATCATCAAAAGTAGCTTCACGCATTCCTTCGTCTCTATTTGATGGATCCATTTGATAAGTTCTTCTATCTCCAAAAGTGGGTGCAGAATCTGCTGCATCTCTAAATGGCCCATAAAATGCGGATGCATATTTTACAGAATATGCCATGATTGGTAAGTTTACAAAACCTGTATTGTCTAAAGATTGACGAATCATATCTATAGTTCCATCCATCATTCCTGAAGGTGCAACCATATCAACGCCTGCTTTAGCGTGAGAAATAACTTGTTTGGCAATATTTACTAAAGTAGCATCATTATCAACATCATTATCATGAATAATTCCACAATGCCCATGAGAAGTATATTCGCAAAAACAAACATCAGTAATTACATATACACTTGGGTAATTCTTTTTGATAAAACGAATGGCTTGTTGCATAATTCCATTATCATTCCAGGTTTCTGTACCTTCATCGTCTTTTTCTGATGGAATACCAAATAATAAAACTGCAGGAATGTTGAGTTCTACAACCTCATCCAATTCTTTAGAAATTTTATCCAAAGAAAAACGTTTTATACCTGGCATTGAAACAATTTCTGTTTCAATATTTTCGCCTTCTTCTATGAATAATGGATAGATAAAATCATCTACAGATAATTTGGTTTCTTTTACCAACCTTCTTATTCCTTCTGATTTTCTTAATCTTCTTGTTCTAAACATAAAAAGTCCCTGTTTAATCTCCTGTTTCCCCAAAGGGGCGCACACTCTTAAAAATTGTTTGTTAAATTAATATTTTCTCCTGCAAGGTTTCTTTTGAACCTTGTAGGTATTCTCTTTATTTATTTTATACCTACAAGGTTTTGGAAACCTTGCAGGATTTTCAGCATACTTTTCCACAATCTATTCCTTCCTTTTGGGAAGATTAAGATGGGCTTGCGTAATACGTTTTCACCAATTCTAAAACACTTTCTACACTTGGCATATTTGCAACTTCAACTTTATCAAAATATTTTCTTGCTTCTTTTGCTGTGGTTTCTCCAATACAAAAAGCGACTTTATCTGTAGAATTTTCTTTCAAATAACTCTCAATCCCAGAAGGACTGTAAAACAAAACTCCAGAAACAGCATCGCTAATTTTTTCGGAACTTAACATTGTTTTATAAACCTCAACTTCATTAACCACAATATCTTGCGTTTTTAAAAATGCGGGTAAAATATCTAATCGTAAATCGCTACAAAAATAAGTTACTTCTTTAGTATCTAATTCTTTAGCCAAATATTCTGCTAATTTCTTAGCGTTTTTTGCAACGTGAGTAACTTTACCAATTCTGTTTTCAATTAATTTTTTTGTTCTTCTACCTACACAATAAATGTCTTTAAATTGAAGCTCATTTTTGGTGAACGAATTTAAAATTGCCTCTACTCCATTCTGACTCGTGATAATAACGTTTTCGATTTCGTTTTTCATCACCTTTGGTGGAATTCTATTGAAACGAATTTTAATGAAGTCGCTATCTTGAATTCCAATGGTATGTGGCAGTGTTTTCTTTTGATCTTCTGACAACTTTTTTGTAGAGTAAATATGATGTTTTACAGCTGAAATCTCTTCATCTTCTAACATTAAATCTTTTCCACCTCTGTTAATTACATAATCTGCACAATCTTTTGCCAAATAACGATGACGCCCCATTTTGGCAGTTTTATTGACTGTTATTTTTTTTGAGCCATCTCTTTTTAGTAAAACACCTTTAAAGTTAATTTCTTCCGTTTTTTCATCAACATAAGCCAAAGCACCAATTGGCGCTGTACAACCACCTTCTAATTGATTTAAAAACTCTCTTTCAATACCTACACAAACTTGCGTTTCGTAATGATTTAATTGTTCGCAAGCATCTTTAACAAAATCATTTTTCTCTAAGCAAGCAATCATAATAACACCTTGTGCTGGTGCAGGAATCATCCAAGAGAGATTAATGGCACCTGCAGGACGTATGCCAATTCTTTCTAAACCTGCAGCTGCAAAAACAGCTCCATTCCAATCATTATCTTCAAGCTTCTGTAAACGTGTATTTACATTTCCTCTTAAATCGACTACTTTGTGGGTTGGATAACGATTCAACCACATGGCTTTTCTACGCAAACTACCAGTTGCGATTACTCCATTAGGTTGCCCAAAAAACTCTTCAGTATCTTTTAGAACCAAAATATCGTTGTAATTGGCACGTTTTAAAACCGCTGCTTGAATGATACCTTCTGGTAGTACTGTTGGCACATCTTTTAAAGAATGTACAGCAATATCAATATCGCCATTAAGCATAGCAATATCTAAATTTTTGGTAAAAATACCCGTAATTCCTAGTTCATACAAAGGTTTATCTAAAACTAGATCTCCAGTAGATTTTATGGGTACGATTTGAGAATCGTAACCTAATTCTAACAATTCTCTGCGTACTTTTTTAGCTTGCCAAAGCGCTAGTTGGCTATCGCGAGTACCTATTCTAATGGTTTTTTGCATCTTTTTTAAGATTGAAATACCTTGTTAATTACTTGAAGGCTTTGTGAAACAGATGTTTCTTCATCTTTAAGATGCTTCACAAATTGAGTAGTTATTTTTTGAATAAAACGAGAAGTTAACAGTTCTGCTTGATCTTCATCAAAATTTGCTATTTTTTTCTTTTGAAAATTAATCTCGTCTTTTTTAATATTTTCTAATGATTGCTTTAAAGCAGCAATTGTAGGAGTGAACCTTCTGTGGTTTAACCAACTATTAAATTCTGACTTATGGGTTTCAATAATTGCCTCTGCCAAAGGAACTTCTTGTTGACGTATTGCCAAAGTTTCATCTGTAATTTTAGATAATTCATCAACGTTAACCAAAGTAACATCACCAAAATTGGCAACATCTTTAGCTACGTTTTCTGGCATTGACAAATCAAGAATCAATAATTCTTTATTACTGGCTACGTGACTTGTTGTAATTGTTGGTTTATCAGCACCTGTAGAAACAATGAGTACATCTGCTTTAGCAACTTCTTTAGATAAGTTTTGAATCAATGCTTTTCTAATTGTAGCATGTTCTTTTACAAACTCGGTTGCTTTTTCTTCTGTTCTGTTGATTAAGGAAACCTGCTTGTTTTGTGTATATTCTGCAAGATTTTTACAAGTATGTTTTCCCATTTTACCCAAACCAAATACTAAAATATTTTTAGAATTGTAATCTGGTAGGTTTTTTATGATATATTGCACTGCTGCATAAGAAACAGAAGTTGTACCAGAACTTAATCTAGTTTCATTTTTAACTCTTTTACTAGCCTGAAGTACAGAGTTTATTAACCTTTCTGAATAAGCATTAGTGGTTTTTAAAGCTTTTGCCATTTTAAAAGATTGCCTTAATTGCCCAACAATTTCGTAATCTCCTAAAATTTGACTTTCTAAACCTGTACCAATTCTAAACAATTGATGAATTGCCTCTTGATCTTTATAAACGTTTGAGAATTTTGCAAATTCTTGAATTGTACCTTCTGAAAATTCACATAACAATTCGATTAACTGACATGGTCTTTCTGCAAAACCAGAAATTTCTGTTCGGTTACAAGTAGATAAAACAAAAACACCTTCAAATCCTTTTTCTTTCGCTAAAGTCAATAAAGATTTTTGACTTTCTTTAGATAAAGAAAATTTTCCGCGCGTGTTAGCATCCGCTTTTTTGTAACTAACCCCAATATTATAAAAGTGCTCCTGCCTTACTTCTTGCATTTTATTTTAAAAGTTGGTCAAAAGTAAAAACTATATTTAAAAAAAAACATCGCTTAAAGTACTTTTTATAACGTTATATGTTTTTTATATGTTTTTTAACCCTAAAACCTCTAAAAACCCTTATTTTTGTAGTATTCACAAGGTTTTACAAACACACTATATAGAACCATTCTAAATAAAATAAATCAAATTTAAGTAAACCAATATGTTTAAAAATGTCGGAGAAAGTACTTTTGAGGAAATCACTTTAGATGATGGTTTTTATGTACTTCATTTTCAGAACGAAAGCAAAGAAGTACAGGTTTTTGAAAGGGCTATTAATAGTACCTTTATTCAAATTCATTTTTGTTTGCGAGGGTATTCTAAATTTTTGTTTAACAATGGCGCTTATTCTTTTGATGTTTTAGACGCAAGGTCTATTCTTTTATACAATCCGCAGAGAACCCTGCCCATTCATTTAGAAAATCAACCTAAAACTACTTTACTTTCTTTATTAATTTCAATTGAAAAATTTCACTCTTTATTCTCTAAAGAATCTGGTTATATTCCATTTTTAAGTGATGAAAATAAAAATCGAAAATATTACGATGATACAGAAATAAAACCCACTGTTTCTATTGTTTTACAGCAAATTATAAACTCAAATATCAATAGTTCTATTAGAAATTTATACGTTAAAGGTAAAGTTTATGAATTACTAAGTTTACATTTTCAACAAGACGAAAATGTAGAAGGAGAGTATTGCCCTTTTTTAGTAGATGAGCAAAATGTCTTAAAAATTAGAAAAGCAAAAGAAATAATTATAGAAAGAATGGCTGAGCCCCCTAGTTTACAGGAATTGGCCAATGAAATTGGTTTAAACATAAAAAAACTAAAAGAAGGTTTTAAGCAAATTTATGGAGATACTGTGTATAGTTTTCTGTTTGATTACAAGATGGAATATGCTCGAAGACTTTTAGAAAGTAACCAGTATAATGTAAACGAAGTGGGCTCGCAAATTGGGTATAGTACAGCCAGCCATTTCATAGCAGCTTTTAAAAAGAAATTTGGTACAACACCAAAAAAATATGTAATGAGTTTAAATCAATAATTAGTTGTTATTTTGCAACTCTAGAAAACGACACCATTGAAAGAAGAACCTTCTCAAAATATAGAAAACGATGACTTGTACGAACATCACAGGTTTGTAGCAAGTGATGGACAAATACCTTTACGCGTAGATAAGTTTTTAATGAACTTTATTGAAAACGCAACCAGAAACAAAATACAACAAGCCGCAAAAGCAGGTAATATTTTGGTGAATGATGTGGTTGTAAAATCTAACCAAAAAGTAAAACCAGGTGATATTGTACGTGTGGTTTTAGCTTATCCACCTCCTGAAAATTTATTAGTTGCAGAAAATATTCCTTTAGATATAGTTTATGAAGATGACACTCTAATTGTTGTTAACAAACCAGCAGGAATGGTGGTACATCCTGGTCATGGAAATTATTCAGGAACTTTGGTAAATGGCCTAATTCATCATATTGAAAATTTACCTACTAATGCTAATGAAAGACCTGGTTTAGTGCACAGAATTGATAAAGATACAAGCGGACTTCTTGTAGTTGCAAAAACTGAATTTGCGTTAGCTCATTTATCAAAACAATTCTTTGACAGAACTACAGAGCGCTTGTATTATGCCTTAGTTTGGGGAAATATAGAGGGAGATGAAGGTAGAATTGAAGGAAATATTGGACGAAGTTTAAAGAATCGTTTGCAAATGGCAGTTTTCCCAGAAGGTGATTTCGGAAAACACGCAGTTACTCATTTTAAAGTTCTGGAACGTTTAACCTATGTAACTTTAGTACAATGTAAATTAGAAACAGGTAGAACCCACCAAATAAGAGCACATTTTAAACATATTGGCCATACATTATTTAACGATGAACGTTATGGAGGCAATGATATTTTAAAAGGCACCACTTTTACTAAATACAAACAATTTGTACATAATTGCTTTAAAGTTTTACCAAGACAGGCTTTACATGCCAAAACTTTAGGTTTTACACATCCTGTAACTGGAAAATTTATGCAATTCGACTCAGAAATCCCTAAAGATATTAGTGATTGTTTAGAGAAATGGAGAACGTATTCTGAGCATTCTAAAGAAATTGAAGAACAGTAGACTTGAACTCTTTATGAATAAAAAAATAATTATTCTAGGAGCAGGAATCTCTGGCTTGTATTTAGGTCATGTACTTAAAAAAGAAGGGTTTAACATTCAAATTATAGAAGCAAACAATAGAATTGGTGGTAGAATTTTCACCAAAACTATTAAGAATACTAAAGTTGAATTAGGTGCCACTTGGCTTTGGAAATACAATTCTGAGTTGTTAAAACTTTGTAAAGCGTTAAACATTTCCATTTTTGAACAAAATATGCATGGAGATGCTTTGTTTGAAGCCAATACATTAACACCAACTCAACGCTTCAAAATCAATGATAACCAAGAAGTTAGCTATAGAATTGTTGGAGGCACAAAAACACTTTTAGATAAGTTACATGATAATTTAAGCGCTGATGAAATCATAACAAATCAAAAAGTAGTTACTGTTATTGGTAATTCAACATCAATAAAAGTAATTACCAAAAATACAACTTTTTCGGCTGATGTTGTTATTTCTACTATTCCACCTCAACTTCTTGTAAATTCGATTGATTTTTCGCCTCCATTGAATTCAAATGTGATAAGAATTGCTAAAAACACCCACACTTGGATGAAAGATTCCATAAAATTTGCAGTGGTTTATCAACGTCCCTTTTGGAAAGAACACGGTTTATCTGGTGTTGGATTTAGCAATGTTGGCCCGTTTACTGAAATCTATGATCATACCGATTTTGATAATAAACATTTTGCATTAATGGGCTTTTTAAATGGTGCTTTGTCACATCAAAGCAAAATCATCAGAATAAAAAAAATACAAGAACAACTGTTTAAATTTTTTGGTGATGATGGAAAAAACTATCTTTTTTATGAAGAAAAAGTATGGAGTAAGGAAACTTTTTTAAACGTCGGAAATGATAATTTTACGAGTCCACATTATAATAATGGGCACTCAATTTATCAACAACATTATTTAAACGAACGATTTATTATAGCTGGTTCTGAAACTTCACCACATTATGGTGGATATATGGAAGGCGCAATTATTAGAGGAAATGAGGTTTTACAGCAACTTAAAAAATGAATTCTATAAAAAAACCTCAAGGTTTTACTTGAGGTATATATCAAATATTTGTGGATATTTAATTATCAATAGAACCTAAAACACGTTTCATAAAAGCGTTTAACGCTTCCTTCTTTGGTGTGCCATCTTTAATCATTTTATCAACTTCTACAGCACCGTATAAATTAGAAATTAACTCGCCAATAACATCTAATTCTTCATCTTTTAGTGATGGAACTTCTGTTAAAGCCTCTAAAGTTTCTATAGTTTCTAAAATATAATCTTGATCGTTTTCTTCAATAAAATTTGTTAAATGCTTTATAACTGGTAACTTCATAATTTACAATTTAATTAGATTTAATACTATGAAATTAAACAACTTCAGCAACTAACTCTTTTAATATATCAAACTTATTCGTTTGCACTTGATTTTTCTTTTCGCCACCTACAAAAGTTGCAAAAGTTGGTAAATTACTTACATCTGCTAATTTTCTACTTTCAGGAAATTTCTCTGCATCTACAATTACAAAAGTTGTGTTGTCATTTTCTGTAGCTAATTTTTTGAATTTAGGCTTCATAATTCTACAATTTCCACACCATGTTGCAGAATATTGCACTACTACCTTTTGATTTTCTTTTACAATTTCTTGTAAGTTATCTGTTGTTAATTCTTGTACCATTTGAATTTTATATTTTAAATTATGAATTACGAGTTTTTAAACCTCGTAATTCATAATTTATTATTATTTTTAGTGAGCTGCTAAATAATCAGCGGTTCCTTTTGCATTTGGAGACATTGCCTCTTTACCTTCTTCCCAGTTTGCAGGACACACCTCCCCATGAGATTGTACATGAGCATAAGCATCAATTAAACGTAAAAATTCGTTTACATTTCTACCTACAGGCATATGGTTAATTCCTTCATGAAAAACAGTTCCTTCTTCATCAATTAAATAAGTAGCTCTATAGGTTACATTATCACCTTCTACTTGTACAGTTTGTGTAGCTTCATCAAAAGTTTCGTTAGTAATATCTAAAATCCCTAAGATAGATGACAAGTTTCTGTTTGAATCTGCTAATATTGGATATGTTACGCCTTCAATACCACCATTATCTTTAGAAGTGCTTAACCAAGCAAAGTGTACTTCTGGAGTATCACAAGATGCACCAATAACAATAGTATTTCTTTTTTCGAACTCACCCAAAGCTGCTTGAAAAGCATGTAATTCTGTTGGACACACAAAAGTAAAATCTTTTGGATACCAAAATAATAACACTTTTTTCTTGTTATTAACTGCTTCTTCTAATACATTTAACTTAAATGTATCTCCCATTTCATTCATTGCGTCTACATTTAAATCTGGGAATTTTTTTCCAACTGCTGTTGCCATTTTGTTTTATTTTAAATTAATTTTTTTGGTTTTGTTACACTGCAAAACTATAGGCTTTTCCTGAATATAAGCACTAAAAAAAAAGAAATATCTTATTTACGAATAGGTTTTTTCAATATGATTTAATTTTTATTTCACCTAAAAAATAAATGGTAAAAAATTTAGACACGAAACCCTTTTGATAGTTATAAATTATTATTAAATAAAAATTATAGATAAAAATTATTTAAAAAAATAATGTAATTTTGAATTTCTAATTAACTGTTAATATTCAACTTATGGAAAATAAAAAATCTAATCCAAACACAAATGTTTGGAAATTAAACGAATCTGAAGCAAGTCAAAAGTGTCCTTTTATGAGTGGAAGCCTAAAAAAAACTGCTGGAAGTGGAACTTCAAATAGAGACTGGTGGCCAAACGAATTAAAACTAAATATTTTAAGACAAAATGCATTAAAATCTAACCCAATGGGTGCAGATTTTAACTATGCAGAAGCATTTAAAAGCATCAATTACAATGAATTAAAACAAGATATCATCAACCTTATGACAGATTCGCAAGATTGGTGGCCTGCAGATTACGGACATTATGGAGGGTTTATGATTAGAATGGCTTGGCATAGTGCTGGAACTTATAGGGTTGGAGATGGACGTGGTGGAGCTGGTACAGGTTCTCAAAGATTTGCGCCTTTAAATAGTTGGCCAGATAATGGAAACTTAGACAAAGCCAGATTATTATTGTGGCCAATTAAAAAGAAATATGGAAATAAAATTTCTTGGGCAGATTTAATGGTTTTAGCAGGTAATTGTGCTTTAGAATCTATGGGTTTTAAAACCTTTGGGTTTGCAGGAGGAAGAGAAGATGTTTGGGAACCAGAACAGGATGTGTATTGGGGTAGCGAAACGGGTTGGTTAGATAATGATGAAAGATACGACACTTCTGATGGTGATTTAGAAGGCCATTTAGGTGCTGTACATATGGGGTTGATTTATGTAAATCCTGAAGGACCAAATGGAGAGCCAAACCCCTTAAAATCTGCACATGATATTAGAATTACTTTTGGCAGAATGGCAATGAACGACGAAGAAACAGTGGCTTTAGTTGCTGGTGGTCATACTTTTGGTAAAGCTCATGGAGCTGCTGATCCTGATAAATATGTAGGTGCAGAACCTCATGGAGCTGCAATTGAAGAAATGAGTACTGGATGGAAAAACACTTATAAAACTGGTGTTTTAGACGATACGATTACAAGTGGTTTAGAAGGCGCTTGGACCCCAAACCCAACACAATGGGATGCTGATTATTTTGATGTTTTATTAAATTATGATTGGGAATTGACCAAAAGTCCTGCAGGTGCACATCAATGGGTACCTACTGAAGCGTCTAAAGCCAGAAAAGCACCAGCTGCTGGTGGAACTGGAACACAATCTATAATGATGTCTACTGCAGACATGGCTTTAAAAATTGATCCTACCTATAGAAAAATCTCAGAATATTTTCATAAAAATCATAAAGCTTTTGAAGAGGCTTTTGCAAAAGCTTGGTATAAGTTAACCCACAGAGATATGGGGCCTGTTGATCGTTATTTAGGGCCAGAAGTACCTACTGAAGAATTAATTTGGCAAGATCCAATTCCTAAAGTAGCTTATGTTTTATCTGATGAGGATATTGCAACTTTAAAGCAAATGATTTTAGCTTCTGAATTATCTATTTCTGAAATCGTAAAAACAGCCTGGGCCTCTGCATCAACCTATAGAAATTCAGATAAACGTGGAGGTGCCAATGGAGGTAGAATTCGTTTAGAACCTCAAAAAAGCTGGGCAGTTAACAATCCTGATGAATTACATAAGGTTTTAACTGTTTTAGAAGGAATTCAACAAGAGTTTAAAGGTACCATTTCTATGGCAGATTTAATTGTTTTAGCTGGTACTGCAGGAGTTGAAGAAGCTGCTAAAAATGCTGGTTATTCTATAACTGTACCTTTTACCTCTGGAAGAGGAGATGCATCTCAAGCACAAACCGACTTAGAATCTTTTAGCTATTTAGAGCCAATTGCTGATGGTTTTAGAAATTACATGAATCCGAAATTAAATGTTTCTGCAGAAGATTTATTAGTAGATAAAGCAAACTTATTATCATTATCAATTCCTGAAATGACCGTTTTAGTTGGTGGTTTAAGAGTTTTAGGAACAAATTATGACAATTCTAAACACGGAGTCTTTACAGAAAATGTAGGTTCTTTAAGTAATGATTTCTTTACTAATATTTTAGACTTCTCATTAACTTGGAGTGCTGCAAACACCGAAGAAAAAGAATTTATAGGACGTGATAGAGCCACTGGAGCCATGAAATTTTATGGCACAAGAGCAGATTTAATTTTTGGGTCTAATACAGAATTAAGAGCGGTTTGCGAAGTGTATGGTGCTAATGATGGTGAAGAACGTTTTGTAAACGATTTTGTAAAAGCATGGACAAAAGTGATGAATTTAGACAGGTTCGATATAAAATAATACAACAATTATAACCGCATTAAAAAAGGAGATTTTTATTGAATCTCCTTTTTTATTATTTTAGTTTCTACAATATTCTAACCCAAATAGCAAAATTAAATTTTCTGACGATTATCCATCGACTGCGTATCGATTAATTTATTGTAAGGATCTACACCAACTTCAGTAGGTTTTTGATCAACAATTATGCTGATTTTATTATGAATCTGAGTAATTTTATGTTTCTGTAAATACAATTCTACTTCTTTTTTTACACCATCAACTTCTTCTGTACCAAAAACACCAATATCAATATAATCTGCTAATTTTAAAGATAAAATTGGTTTTTTCATTTTTTCTGATGTGTACGTTAAGGTGTCCCCTACTTGATCACCATAAATCTTTTTTCCTTTTTCGTTATTTCTATATTTAGCCACTTCAAACTCAATATCTACTTGATATTTACCATTTTCTAATGCTGTAGATTTTACATCTGTAATTCTGTTTTTATATAAAGTTATGGTTTCAAACATATCTTTAATTACATATTGTAAAGAATCTGGGGTAACTTCTTTAATGTAATTCACCATTTCTAAAGAAGTGGTATAAGGCGCTTCTTGAAATTTCACCTTTTCTACATATCTTTTTAAAGCGCTATTTAACTTTTCTTCACCTATATAATCACTCAAGGCATAAAACACTAAAGATCCTTTTTGATAACGAATATAGCCTTGCCCGTCATTATACATTAAAGGCTTTTCGCGCTTACTTTCAAAGGTTCTTTGCATTAAATACCCATCTAAAGCATCCTTTAAAAAAGTACGCATTTTAGTTTTTCCATTTTGATGCTCTAACACTTTTAAAGAAACGTATTCTGATAAACTTTCGGACAACATTGTAGCCCCTAAAACATCTGCACCAATTACTTGATGCGCCCACCATTGATGCGCAACTTCGTGCACGGTTACTGCAAAAGGATAATCAACCCCATCTTCATTATCATCATCAACATCTGCAATAAAACCAAAACCTTCTGAAAACGGAATGGTATTTGCAAAAGATTGCGCAAAGGTTCCAAATGTTCTTGGAAACTCTAAAATTCGTAATTGTTTGTGTTGATAAGGACTAAAATTCTTCTCATTATAATCTAAAGAGGCTTTCATCCCTTTTAACATTCTATCTAAATTAAAGGTATGTGGTTTATGATAGTAAATTTCTAAACTTACCCCTTTATACATCTCTTTTTTCACTTCGTATCTTGCAGAATTAAACGCGTAAAAGTTTAAGATTTTGCTATCCATTTTATAATGGAAATATTTGCGATTACCTTCCTCCCATTCTTTCTGCAAATATCCAGGGGCAATTGCAA
Source organism: Polaribacter sp. R77954 (assembly GCF_044595335.1). Classification (GTDB taxonomy): domain Bacteria; phylum Bacteroidota; class Bacteroidia; order Flavobacteriales; family Flavobacteriaceae; genus Polaribacter. The sequence continues at coordinate 3,984,042 of NZ_CP138992.1, read as the reverse complement.
TTTGGTCTTTTGATGTAGATACTGTTGCCTCAAAATCTATCCAATCTGAATCTTTAGAAATATAAGTGTTTCCTAAAGCAGTCGAATCTGTAGGATAAGGATGTAAATCATTAGGTGGTAAATCGTACTTTTTACGGGTTTTATTATCTCTTAATTCTCCTTGAGAAGAATATCCTAAAGAAGGAAACATCGAAGAGTTATTGATAAACGTTCCATTTTCAATTATTGATGATTTTTGTCGAAAAGTAGAATTTTCTTCACTTTTTACTTGAATGGTTAACTGTAAAGAATCACCAGGTTGAATGGCATTTTCAAACTTAAAAATATCAAAATTAAAAATGGTATCTTCTAAAACTAACGTACTTGATTTGTTAAACTCAAACGTGTTTTCTAGCGAATTGTGATTCACAAAAACGCTATCAATAGCTTCATTAGTTTTATTTACCATGGTGTATACTGCGCTTGCTTTGTACGTTCTTTTCTTTGGATAAATATCAACATCTGCTTTTACAGCAACAATTCTAGGCTGTTGATAGTCTTCGTATTTTTTATACTTTTTTTCCCATTCAACTGCATCCAATTCTGCTTGTTTAGAAGATGAGTTTTCGCTGTCGGATTTGGTCTCTAAATAAATAACTGTCCCTAAGGTTACAAATGCTATAAAAACCACTGAAAATGTAATAATTTGCGGTATTTTAAAACGCTGTACTGCAATATGAATACGTTCTAAAAAAGAGCTTGGCAAACCTCTAACCCAAAATAAAACACTTAAAATTAAAAGGATTGTTCCGCCTAAAACCCAATACAATTTATACCATAAATATCTTGATAATGATGTTCCATAACCATTCATATCTGAATAACTAACTCCTGAACCTTGGTTATATCTAAATATTGGCAACTCTATACCAATAATTGGCAAGAAAGGCATCACAGAAGCAATAATAAAAATGATAAAAAAACCTAAATATTGATTTTTTACCAGAGTTTGAATAAATATAGCAAGCAATGCCCAAACCACAAAACCCAATAGTTTTAAACCAAATAATTCCTTAATATAATGTTCCACTTCAAAATTGTAATACTCTTGATAAATTTGAAATAACATTCCAGAAACCATAATTACAGCCAACAATACAATCTGCATTTTTACAAGCGCAATAAATTTAGAGAAAAGCAACGTCCAATTAGGTATTGGTGTACAATCTACTAAGTGATTTACATTAGCTGTATTGGCTCTTTGCACCAACATGCCAGCATATAAAAAAGTACAAATATTAATGACTAAAACCTCGAATAAAACACCACCATCAAGCATTTGTCTGGTAACTGGTAGTGTTGATGTTCCAAAAATTTCGCCCACTGTAAATAATGAAGTAATTAAAACAATAATCCCAACAATTAATATACAGATAAACGGAATGCTTTTAAAAATATATTTAAAATCGATGTTAGATAGTCTCCACATCGTTTTTAAATTTTGGACAAAAGAATAATTGTGTGTAACCTTTGGCAAAACTATTCTTGTAATTCCGCTAAAATTTCTTTTAATAACCCTTTCTGACTTTGGTTTTCTAAATGAAATAGTTATGGCATTTTGACTAAATTTAAAATACCTATAAACTACTGCAAATACCAAACTAGAAATAGCAAGCCATAATAACCTATTATATATAATAAGATTTTCTAAAGGAACTTGCAGTTCATTTTGCTCATAAACTGTCCAATATTTTGTGTATTTATTTAATGCAGAAAACCCAGAAGGCTCTAATAAAGCTAATAGGGTTTCTTGCTCTGGTTCTGAAAAAATATTGCTAATAGCACCTTGAAAAAACATTAAAATAATTACAGTAATAAAACCAGCGCCAACATTTCTAGAAAAAGTAACCACTGCAAAAACTACTGCCCCAAAAAACAACATATTGGGTAAAACATATATCAAATAGGTGTTTACATAACTCATTACATTCAAATCGCCAACAATATCTGCATTGGTTCCTGGAAATCGATACCCAATCATCATCCCTAAAGCTACTGCAAAAAGAATTGCTGTTACCACAACAATACCACTCAAAAATTTAGCAAATAAATAATTGGCTTTGGTAAAAGGATAAGAGAATAAAATGGTATGCATTTCGCTCTTAAAATCTCTATAAATAGAAACACCAATAATAGAAGGAAATAAAAAGAATATGAGTGTAGTAAATGCATTAAAACTGCCTACTATGTTTATGGGCGAATTTACAATTCTTGATGAACCTACAGTACCTGTAATACTATCCCAAATACCTGCAGAAGTTGCAGATATAAAAAAAGCAATGGTTACAAAAATTGCCATATAAATGTAAAACAATGGTCTTTTAAACCAGTATTTTAATTCTTGTTTGAATATTGTTGAAAACATATAAAATGTGTAATTGTGTAAATGTTGAATTGTTAAATTGAACTCAAAACGTGTAATTTTGAACTTTAAACTATTACAGGTTCATCTTGTTTTAAAGCGATAAAATATACATCATCTAATTGAGGAATAACCGAAATAAAATCTTCTGCAGGTTTTTCTGGTGAATAAACTCTTATGTTTAATGTATTATCTTGATTGTAGTTGGATGACAGAATATTGTACAACTTTTCATGCTCTTCTAAATCATCTCTATTAATAACTTTTTTCCAAATTTGCCCTTCAATTTCTTTTGTAGCTTCTTGTGGTGTTGTGTGTTTTAAAATTTTACCTCCATTTAAAATGGCCATTTCATTGCACAATTCTTTTACATCTTCTACAATATGTGTAGAAAAAATAACGGTACAATTTGTACCTACTTCTCTTAAAACATTTAAAAATCGATGTCTTTCAGCAGGGTCTAAACCTGCAGTTGGTTCATCAACAATAATTAATTTTGGGTTATTTAGCAATAATTGGGCAATTCCAAAACGTTGTTTCATACCTCCAGAATACCCTGCTACATGTTTGTGCCTAACTTCATATAGATTCGTTATTTCTAACAACTCTTTAATTAGTTTTTGACGATCGGCTTTATTTGCAACCCCTTTTAAAGTGGCAAAATAATCCAATAAATCATTAGCAGACATTTTAGGATATACCCCAAAAGATTGAGGCAAATACCCCAATACTTTTCTAAGTGACATATTATCTTCCAAAACATTAATATCGCCAAAAGTAATAGATCCAGAATCTGGACTTTGTAGTGTTGCAATGGTTCTCATTAAAGAAGATTTACCTGCACCATTTGGCCCTAATAAACCAAACATTCCTGTACCTATTTCAATACTTAAATTATCTATGGCTTTTACTCCGTTTTTATACGTTTTAGTTAGGTTATTAATGATTAGCTTCATTCTATTGGTTTTATGTTACTTTTTATCATAATTGAATAAGTGTAAAAATAAGGACTTTAGTTACATTTTTTTGTGATTTTTTTAATTGATATGCTAAAAAATGGTATTATTTTTACATTAAAGTTAAGCCTTAATCACAAAAAATTGATTTAATAATAGCTAAAACAACCCCTAAAACAGGCTATTTTAATACGTTTTTTTTAATAAATTTTTGGCCTAAACTTTTTACTAGCTTTAATTAATACTTTACAAACATTTTATAATGGCAGAACAATCAATTTTAAACGAAAAATCTTTAGAATTTTTAGAAAAATATTTAAACAACGCATCTCCAACTGGTTACGAATGGGAAGGGCAAAAAATATGGATGAACTACTTGAAACCCTATGTAGACAGCTTTATTACAGACACTTACGGATCTGCTGTTGGTGTCATAAATCCTGATGCAAAATATAAAGTTGTCATTGAAGGACATGCTGATGAAATTTCTTGGTACGTAAATTATATTTCTGATAACGGATTAATTTATGTGATTAGAAATGGAGGTTCTGACCATCAAATTGCACCAAGTAAAATTGTAAACATCCATACAAAAAACGGAATTGTAAAAGGTGTTTTTGGCTGGCCAGCTATTCATACCAGAGACAAAGCTAATGAAGAAGCCCCAAAACCAGATAACATTACAATTGATGTTGGTGCTGCCAACAAAACTGAAGTTTTAGAAATGGGAATTCACGTAGGTTGCGTAATTACTTATCCTGATGAATTCCATATTTTAAATGGAGACAAATTTGTTTGTAGAGCCTTAGACAACAGAATGGGTGGTTTTATGATTGCTGAAGTGGCTCGATTATTAAAAGAAAATGGTAAAGAATTGCCTTTTGGCCTGTACATAACAAATTCTGTACAAGAAGAAATTGGTTTACGAGGCGCAGAAATGATTACACAAACCATTAAACCCAATGTTGCTATTGTTACTGATGTTACTCATGATACTACTACACCAATGATTGAACCTAAAAAAGCAGGTTTAATGGAGTTGGGTAAAGGGCCAGTTATTGCTTATGCACCAGCAGTGCAACAAAAATTACGCGATTTAATTATTGATACTGCAGAGGCTAAAAACATTCCTTTTCAACGTTCAGCACTATCTAGAGCAACAGGAACTGATACAGATGCCTTTGCTTACAGTAATGGTGGTGTTGCTTCTGCTTTAATATCTTTACCACTAAGATACATGCACACTACTGTAGAAATGGTGCATAAAAATGATGTAGAAAACGTGATTAAAATGATTTATGAAACACTTTTAAATATTAAAGACGGAGATACTTTTTCTTATTTCGACTCTTAAAAACTGTAGTGTTTTAAAAAAATCTAAAAATGAATCCTCAATACACAAGTTTTGAGGATTCCTTTTTTTTTGAACTATCATTAAGGAATTAAAAAAAATTGAATATTTTTTTTATCTTTACACTATAGCTTACCAATAATCCCCCAAATAATTAAAATTATGGAAATTGACAAAATATTAACTAGTAATGTGGTTGATGTAAGTTCTGTAAAAAGTTTTTTCGGCACAGATAAAGATATGTTAATACAATTAATAAATGTTTATCTTTTAGAAACAACACCAAGATTAAAAACCCTAGAAAACAATCTTAATACCTTAGATTTTGAAGAAGTTAGAAGTGTATGTCACTTCCTAAAATCATCATTTGGTTTAATGGGCATCAGCTGTTTAGAAGAAATTATTGCTATAGAACAACTAACGAAACAGCATGAAAATGAAAATCTTATTAAAGAAAAATTAAGAAATGCTATTCCTATTTGTAAAGAAAGTATTGTTGAATACAAATCAATGTTAACAAAATTAGAAGCCTTGTAATTCTTTTCATAACAGAAACATTAAAATCTTAAAAAGTGCGTTAATGATAAATAAAAAGTACTGCCTATTAATTTTAATGTTGTCTCAAAATTTCTTGGCACAAATATCTTTTGAAAAAGGATATTTTATAAAAAATGATGGTAAATACATATCGTGTTTTATTAAAAACATAGACTGGAAAAATAACCCAAATAAATTTGACTACAAACTTTCTGAACAATCTAATATACAAAACGAAAACATAAATAATGTAAAAGAATTTGGTATTGATAGTGCATCAAAATACATAAGAAACACAATCAAAATAGATAGGTCAACCTCTAACATCAATAAATTAAGCACTATAAAAGACCCTGAGTTTAAAAAAGAAACAATTTTCCTTAAAGTATTAATTGAAGGAAAAGCAAATTTGTTTGTATATGAGGATGGAAATCTAAGAAAATATTTTTTTAATGTAGACAATGATAAAATTAACCAGCTAATTTTTAAATTGTATAAAACTAAATTTAATAAAGTTGCAAAAAATGTAAGCTTTAAAAAACAAATTTGGGACAATTTAAAGTGTCAAAATATTAACATCAAAGACATAAAAAACTTAGAATACAAAAAAAAACAGCTAATCAATTTATTTATAGATTTTAATGATTGTAGAAATTCAAATTATATAGATTACGAAACAAAGGACAATAAAAAGCCTTTCAATTTAAACTTTAGAATAGGTTATAATTTATCTAATTTAAAGGTTGTCAACACCATTTCTGACACCCAATTTGCTAATTTTGATAATGGTTTATCATATAGAATTGGTTTAGAGGCCGAATTTATTTTACCTTTTAATAAAAACAAATGGTCAATAATTTTAGAGCCTACCTACCAGTATTTTAAATCAGAAACAGAAGCTACAACGCAAAGTGCCACTTTAAATTACAGCGCAATAGAATTACCAATTGGCATCAGGCATTATTTTTACATTAATAAAAATTCTAAACTATTCGTTAATGCAAATATAGTTTCAGAAATTAGTAACAATTCTAATATTCTTTTAAATTCAGGATCAAACTTAGACCTTAATAAAAGTAAAAGACACTACTCTTGGACTAGAATTAGGCTTAAAACATAAAAATAAATATACCTTAGCATTTAGGTATCAAAAAACAGATGGCTTAAGTAATGACATACCCTGGAACTATGCTAACAAAACTTTTTCATTATTATTTGGATATTCTTTATTCTAACATAAATGATGTTTTATAAATTATAATTTTACAAATGATTAAAGAAATTCAACTTAGAGTTAATTTAATAGAAGAAAAAAAAGAAAATATCTTAATATACAAAGCCTCTAAAAAGCTTTCTGTGAATATTACTGAAATTTCTGCGGTAAAAGTTTTAAGAAAATCTATTGATGCTCGTAAAAAAGACATCATTTTCAATTATAAAATTGCTGTATATATTAATGAAACACCCGCAGAACAATCTGACTATACTTTTGACTATAAAGATGTTTCCAACGCAAAAGAAATTCACATCATTGGTTTTGGACCAGCAGGCATGTATGCAGCTTTAAGATGTATAGAACTAGGCTATAAACCTATAGTTTTAGAACGTGGTAAAAATGTGCAAGAACGCAGAAGAGATTTAAAAGCAATAAATCAAAAGCATATTGTAAATGAAGATTCTAATTATTGTTTTGGCGAAGGTGGAGCTGGTACGTATTCTGACGGAAAATTATATACCAGAAGTTTAAAACGTGGCGATGTTAGAAGAATTTTTGAAAACCTAGTTTTTCACGGTGCCACAGAACAAATTTTAATTGATGCACATCCACATATTGGTACCAACAAACTACCTAAAATCATTCAAAATATTCGCGAAACTATTTTAAAATTTGGTGGCGAAATTCATTTTAATAGCAGAGTTACCGATTTTATCATCAATAATAATAAATTAAATGCAATTCAAATTAATGACGATACAGAAATGACAGTGAATTCGGTTATTTTGGCTACAGGTCATTCTGCTAGAGATATTTATGAATTGTTGCATCAAAAAAAGGTGCATTTAAAAGCAAAATCATTTGCCATGGGTGTTCGTGTAGAGCATCCTCAAGAAATTATAGATCAAATTCAGTATAGTTGCGAAACTACAAGAAATGAGTTATTACCTGCTGCTGCCTACAGCTTGGTACATCAAGTAAATAACAGAGGTGTATATTCTTTTTGCATGTGTCCTGGAGGTTTTATTGTTCCTGCTGCAACTGCAAATGGAGAAGTTGTGGTAAACGGAATGTCGCCCAGTAGACGAAATAATAAATTTGCCAATTCTGGTATTGTCGTAGAATTAAATATAGATAAAGACTTTAAAAAATACGAGCATTTTGGTGCTTTAAAAGGTTTAGAATTTCAAAAAGATTTAGAAAAAATAGCTTTTTTTGCAGGTGGCAGAACACAAACTGCACCATCACAAAGGTTAGTAGATTTTGTAGACGGTAAACTCTCTACAGATTTAAATGAAACTTCATACCAACCAGGATTAAATGCTGCACCTTTACATTCGTTATTACCAAAAATTATAGGTAGCAGATTGCGAAAAGGCTTTAAAGCTTTTGGTGGAAAAATGCATGGTTATTATACCAATGAAGCCAATATAGTTGGTGTAGAATCTAGAACCTCTTCTCCTGTAAACATTCCAAGAAAACAAGATTTAGAACACACACAAATTGAAGGCTTATTTCCATGTGGAGAAGGTGGTGGTTATGCAGGCGGAATTGTTTCTGCTGCTATGGATGGTGAGCGTTGTGCAGAAGCCGTTGTTGCAAAAATCTAATATTTTTAATCATATACCAATAAGTATTCTTAATTTTACTCTTCAATATTTTATTATGAAAATTACAATTGGCAGGGTTGATAAAGCAGACTTTCCTGAATTATGTTTAGAAGAAATTGATGTAAAAATCGATTCTGGCGCGTACACCTCATCCATACACTGTTCTAATATAAAAGAAATTTCTTTACATAACACCCCTTTTATTAGGTTTACATTGTTAGACCCTGAGCATTCATTTTACAATAATAAAGAGTTTACCTTTAAAAATTACACGTCTAAAATAGTTAAAAGTTCTAATGGAATTTCTGAAACAAGATTTATGATTCAAACAGAAATTTTAATTTTTAATACAATCTTTCCTATTTATTTAACATTAACAGAACGAAAAGACATGAAATTTCCCATATTATTGGGAAGAAAATTTTTGAACAAAAAATTTTTAATAGATACCGCTAAAAAAAACCTATCACATAAATTAAAACAAACAAAAAAATGAGAATAGTTATTCTATCCAGAAATCCTAAATTATATTCTACAAAAAGATTAGTTGAAGCTGCTGAAAAAAGAAATCACGAGGTTTTTGTTGTTGATCATTTAAAATGTGATATTGTTATCGAAAAAAAATCACCCAAAATCTATTATAAAGGAGAATACATTTCTAATGTTGATGCCATAATACCAAGAATTGGTGCTTCTGTTACCTTTTATGGTACAGCTGTAATTCGACAATTTGAAATGATGAAGGTTTTTACATCTGTTAGTTCTCAAGCCTTAACAAGATCTAGAGATAAATTAAGTAGTTTACAAATTTTAGCAAGAGCGGGTGTTGGTTTACCAAAAACTGTTTTTACCAATTACACTAAAGATGTAGAACACGTTGTAGATTCTGTAGGTGGTGCACCTTTAGTATTAAAGTTATTAGAGGGCACACAAGGTCTAGGTGTTGTTTTAGCAGAAACAAAAAATGCAGCAACTTCAGTTTTAGAAGCTTTTAATGGTTTAGGAGCAAGAGTAATTGCACAACAATTTATAAAAGAAGCTGGTGGTGCAGATATTAGAGCTTTTGTAGTTGATGGTAAAGTTATTGGAGCAATGAAACGCCAAGGTAAAGAAGGTGAATTTAGATCTAATTTACACAGAGGAGGAAATGCAACTGTAATAGAATTAACAGATGAAGAAGAAAAAACAGCTTTAAAAGCAACTAAAGCACTTGGTTTAGGTGTTGCTGGGGTTGATATGTTACAATCTGCAAAAGGCCCTTTGGTTTTAGAAGTTAATTCATCGCCTGGTTTAGAAGGTATAGAAGTAGCCACAGGAAAAAATATTGCCAAAGAAATTATAAGATACTTAGAGATTCATGTTGAATAAACCGTTTACACTGCTAGGCAAAGTTATTCCAGAAGGAAAACGTACTGTTATTGATTTAAAAGTAGCAAAACTACACACAAGAACACCAATTAATGTTCCTGTTATTATTGAACACTCCTCAAATCCAGGCCCAGTAGTATTACTTTTAGCAGGTATACATGGTGATGAAACAAATGGAGTGGGCATTATTAGAGAAATTATAGATCAAAAACTAAATAAACCACAAAAAGGAACTATAATTTGCATACCTGTATTTAATATTTTTGGATATTTAATACACACGCGAGAGTTTCCTGATGGTAGAGATTTAAATAGAATGTTTCCTGGCACACAAAACGGCTCTTTAGCTAGCCAATTTGCCTACCAGTTTTCAGAAAAAATAGCCCCATTTGTAGATTATGTTATCGACTTTCATACAGGTGGTGGTTTACGAGATAATATTGCCCAAATAAGATGTAACAAAAATGATGACAAAGGATTAGAATTGGCTAAAATTTTTAATCCACCAATGATTTTCTTTTCTAATAATATTGTAAAATCTTTACGAGAAACTTTGCACAAAATGGGTAAAACCGTTTTGCTTTTTGAGGGCGGAAAATCATACGAATTAAACCCTACCATTATTAACGAAGGCGTTAACGGAACTCGAAATGTATTGATACATTTAGGTTTAATACAAGGTGAAATAACGGTAAGAGAAACCCCTATTTTCGTAAAAAAATCTAAATGGATTAGAGCTTCAGACTCTGGCATGTTAAAGGTGATGGTTTTTAATGGTACTTTTGTTAAAAAAAGAGAAGTTTTAGGAATTATTCAAGATCCGTTTGGTGAGTTTAAAAAGAAAATCTACGCTCCTTTTAATGGATTTGTATTTTGTATTAATAAAACACCAATTGTAAACAAAGGCGATGCTTTATTTCACCTAAGTATTGAGGATTAGTGAATTACAAATACTTCAAAAAACAAATACAAATAGTTACTATTTTTACCAAAAATCTCAAACTACATTCTTTTATTAGCTCAAAAACATTCGTATTTTTGTAATAACCACAAAAAAATAAAATGGCTAAAGACTTAAGTGATTACAGAAAATCATACGAAAAACAAGAACTTTTAGAAAACAATTGCCCCGAAAATCCAATGGAATTGTTTCAAACTTGGTTTAGAAATGCAGATGAATCTAATACAGTAGAGGAAACCAATGCAATGCATGTTTCAACAATTGGACAAGATGGATTTCCAAAAAACAGGGTTGTTTTGCTAAAAAAAATTACTTGGGAAGGTTTTATTTTCTATACCAATTATACCTCGGAAAAAGGAAAAGCTATTGCTGCTAATAATAATATTTGTTGTTCTTTTTTTTGGCCAGCGCTAGAACAGCAAATTATCATAAAAGGTAAAGCAGAAAAATTGGCAGAAAATTTATCTGATGGCTATTTTGAGTCAAGGCCAGAGGGTAGCAAATTAGGTGCTTGGGCTTCTAATCAAAGTACAGTAGTAGCATCAAGAGAAGAATTAGAAGCAAACTTAAAAATGTTTGAAAGAAATTTTGAAGGAAAAGAAATTCTGAGACCAAATCATTGGGGAGGCTATTTAATAAAACCAATTTCTATTGAGTTTTGGCAAGGAAGACCCAACAGAATGCACGACAGAATTAGATATTCTTTACAAAAAGATTTTTCTTGGAAACTTGACCGTTTGTCACCTTAATTTTTATATTTACAATTCCATTAGCCAAAATAAATGAAAACACTATATATAGTTCGTCATGCAAAATCTTCTTGGGAATATTCAGGAATTGATGATGTAGATAGACCATTAAAAAAAAGAGGAATTAAAGACGCTCATTTAATGTCTAAATTTTTGTCGAAAAATATTGATAGACCTGATGTTTTTGTTTCTAGTAGTGCAAACAGAGCCTTACATACCGCAATTATATTTTGTGACAACTTAGGCTTTCCTTTATCTAACCTTCAAATTAGCAGGCAATTGTACAGTTTTAGTGATGGTTATTTAGTAAAAACAGTAAGTGCTTTAGATGATGCTTTTAATTCTGCTATTATTTTTAGTCATGATCATGGTATCAATACTTTTGTGAATAAATTTGGTAGTAAACCCATTGCACATGTAACCACTTGTGGAATTATAGGTCTTAAATTTCAAGAAAAACATTGGAAAAATATTAAAAAAGGGAAAACATTTATGATCGAATTCCCTAAAAATCATAAATAATTTGAGTGCTTTAACAATAAAAAAATATGGTGCTATAGATATAGGATCTAACGCAATAAGATTATTAGTTTCTAATATTGTTATTAAAGAAGGTAAAGAAACCCAGTTCAAAAAATCTTCGTTGGTACGTGTACCTATTCGTTTAGGAGCAGACGCTTTTGTAAAAGGTTTTATTAGTGATGAAAACATTACCAGAATGGTAAACGCTATGAAAGCTTTTAAACTATTAATGGATGTACATAATGTAGAGCGTTACAAAGCATGTGCAACCTCAGCAATGAGAGAAGCTAAAAATGGTGATGAGGTTGTTGCAGAAATTTTAGACAAAACAGGAATTCAAATAGATATTATTGGTGGCAAAGAAGAAGCTGCAATTATTTCATCTACCGATTTAAATCAGCTTATTGAAGGTGATAATTCTTATTTATATGTTGATGTTGGTGGAGGTAGCACAGAATTTACTATTTTTTCTGGTGGTAAAATTACCAACTCAAAATCCTTTAAAATGGGTACTGTGCGTTTATTAAACAATAAAAAATCGGTTAATAAAGAAATTTTTGCCAATGTTGAAAAATGGATTACCAAAAACACAAAAAATCTTAAAAAAATAGCTTTAATTGGTTCTGGTGGAAACATCAATAAATTGTTTAAAATGTCTGGTAGAACAGAAGGCAAACCAATTTCTTACATCTATTTAAATGCTCAATATCAATTTTTAAAACAAATGAGCTACCAAGAAAGAATCTCTGAATTGAGTTTAAATCCTGATAGAGCAGATGTTATAATTCCTGCAACAAAAATTTACCTTTCTGCAATGAAATGGAGTGGCTCTAGAAAAATATATGTTCCAAAAATTGGTCTAGCAGATGGTATTATAAAAAGTTTATACTACAATAAACTATAATTTCTTGTTTTTACTGCTAATTTTTAAATGTTTTTAGTACTTTTGGCTGAATACTAAGCTACTATATCAAAGTATTTATTAATGTTCAAAAAAATGAAAAAAATTCTATTTAGCGCAGTTTTTCTAATGATGGCTGCATTGTCTTTTGGTCAGGACTTACCACCAAACCCTGAACCTGGTAAATGTTATGTTCGTTGTAAAACACCAGATGTATATAAGAACGAAACTGTTAACGTTGCTGTGTCACCAGAGTATAAAAAAATAATTTCTTATCCTGCTGAATACAAAACCATTAAAGAAAAGGTATTAATTAAAGAAGCTGGTCAAAAAATTTTAGTAGTACCAGCAGTTTGGGGAACTCAAGAAGTTACTTATTTCGAAAAAGAAGATGGTACAAAATTAGAAACACAAAAAGCTATTTTTGTTCAAGGTTTTGAAACTGTTGAAATAAAAGCCGCGACTGCAAATTGGGAAATGAGTGAAAAGCTACCTAATTGCGAGTCTAGCAATCCTGATGATTGTAGATATTGGTGTTATAAACCAAAACCAGCAGAGTTTAAAACTATGCCTGTAGAAAAATTGCAGAAAGATGCTTCTGTTACAAAAACAACTATACCTGGTGTTAAAAAAACCTACAAAAGAAAAGTAATGGTAAAACCACCAACTACAAGTATTGTAAAAACAGAACCTGAATATAAAACTATCGAAAAAACCATCTTAGTTAAAGACGCAAGAACTGAAGAGGTAATTGTACCTGCAGTATATAGATCTGTTAACAAACAAATTTTAGTTAGAAAAGGAGGTCTTACTTCTTGGAAAGCTGTTGATTGTGAGTTAATTGACAATACTCCTTTACCTATTAATTGGGATTTTTCTAGTGCTGTTTTAAATGATGGTGCTAAACAAATTATAGATGCAAGATTACTACCTATTTTAAGAGATGGTGTTGCTGTTTATATTGAATCTCATACAGATATGAGAGGTACTAAAAAAGACAATCAAGAATTATCTGATCTTAGAGCAAAAGCAGTTACAGATTATTTGATATCTAAAGGAATTAATGCGAGTCAGTTGTTTGCTAAAGGATTTGGAGAATCTAGATTACTTAATAAATGTTCAGACAATGTTAAATGTTCTGAAGCAGAACATTCTGTAAACAGAAGAACAACGTTTAGAGTTGTAAATCAAAATTAAGAATCAATTTCATTCATAAAAAAAAACCAAAGTACAATTACTTTGGTTTTTTTATGTTTAATATTTTCTGATAACTTCTTTAAAAAAAGGATAATAATATTCCGTCATAACATACCCTTTTTTTTCTGCTATTTTTTTACCTCTATGATTAACTACCATTAATGTTGGAAAAGATTTTACTTTATATTTTTCTTTTAAATATAAATTTTCACTCATCTTATCAGGATCAATTAAATCTTTTCTTCTTGGAATATCTACTTCTAACAATACTAATTCATTATCAGAAATAGATTTAAATTTATCTGTATAAAATAATTCATCATTTAAAACTTTACATGGTCCACACCAATCAGATCCTGTAAAATAGATTAAAACAGGTTTCTTTTCTTTCCTAGAAATCTTTAACGCTTCTTTATACGTTGGTGTCCAATTAAGTTCAATCTTTTTAGATTCAAAAACGCTTACACTATCTGCTGTAACTATTTGAGATTGCATAGACTGAAAAGTAAAAAAGCCAATCGCAAAAAAAACTATGAATTTATTCATATTACATTTTGTTTATTCAAAAATATCAAAAATAATACCATTATAAAATTAAATTTGTGACTTGTTAAAAAATAGAGTGTCTTACAAGTGTTATGTAATCATTAAAATGATAACTTTTAACAAAAAACTCAAAAACAAAAACCGGTGTTAACAACATCGGTTTTGCTGTATATGATGAATAATTTGTTGATTAAAAACCTCTTGTTGATTATCTAAAAATTTTGTTTCAATTTCAATAAAATACAAATTCTCTAAAGCATCTTTTAAACGCACGTAGTCTTTTTCTGTAGTTAATAGTATTTTCTTTGCAGACTTTATACTGGTAAAAACACGCTGTATCTCGTTAATTTCTTTAGTTGAAAAATGATGATGATCTTGATATTTTAAATGTTTAAAACTAATATTTTTAGTTTCTAAAAATGCTAATAGTGGGTTTGGATTTGCAATTCCTGTTACTAAAACCACTTCATAATCTACTAAAATATCTACTGCCAATTTATTTTTAAAAGAAATAATATTACCATATGAAATGAAAGTAAAATAAATTGGCTTTTTATATGTATCAAATCTTTTTTTTATAATATTTTGGTTGGATTTATTTAAATCAGATGGACATTTGGTTATAATAATAACATCTGCTCTTATTGCCCCTTTTCTACTTTCTCTTAAATTACCAGTTGGTAACAAAAAATCGTCTGTAAATAAATCGTTATACTTAGTGAGTAGAATATACAAGCTGCCTTTTATTTTTCTATGCTGATAAGCATCATCTAACAATACAACTTCTGGAGATTTTTGATCAATTAAATTTGTAACCCCTTCTACCCTATTTGCATCAACAGCCACATTAATGTTAGTAAATTTTTTATAATATTGCAGAGGTTCATCACCCACATCTAAAGCAGTATGGTTGTCATTTAACAAAACATAACCACTAGTTTTACGCTTGTATCCTCTACTCAAAACAGAGACTTTAAAAGTATCTTTTAACAGTCTTATTAAATATTCTATTTGTGGGGTTTTACCTGTACCACCAACACTTAAATTACCAACTACAATAACAGGAGTTTTAAAAGAAGTTTGTTTAAAAAAACCGGTATCAAAAAAGAAATTTCTGATTGTTGTTACAACATCATATACTACAGCAAATGGAAATAATAAAAATCGAAGAAATTTCATTAACACGAAAATAAGTCATTTTTATGAATTGATGCATTGAAAATACTAACTTTGGCTTTCCATTAAGTTTTAAGGTATGATTATAAAAGATATTACAAATTACATAGAAGAAATTGCCCCATTAAACTACGCAGAAAATTTTGACAATGTGGGGTTATTAGTAGGCAATTATGACACTAAAGTATCTGGCGTTTTAGTTACCCTAGACACCTTAGAAAAAACTATTGATGAGGCAATTGCTAGAGATTGTAATCTAATAGTGAGCTTTCACCCTATTATTTTTAGCGGTTTAAAAAAATTAAATGGTACTACTTATGTAGAGCGTGTAGTTCTTAAAGCTATTAAAAATGATATTGCTATTTACGCTACACATACTGCTTTAGACAACTCAAAAGTAGGAGTTTCTGCAAAAATAGCAGAAGTTTTAGGGCTGAATAATACTAAAATTTTAATTCCTAAAAAGGGAATCATAAAAAAACTGACCACTTTTGTACCTGCTGAAAATAAAGAAGAATTAAAGTCTGCATTATTTGCTTCGGGTGCTGGAAACATTGGTAATTATGATCATTGCTCATTCTCTGTTTCTGGAGTGGGTACTTTTAAAGGCAATGAAGAGTCGAACCCTGTTTTGGGTGAAAAAGGCAAGCTAGAAACTGTAAATGAAATAAAACTATCACTAACTTTTGAAAGTAAAAATGAAAGTAACATTTTAAAAGCTTTGCAAGAACATCATCCTTATGAAGAAGTAGCATACGAAATTATTACCTTAGAAAATATTCATCAAAATATCGGTATGGGAATGATTGGAGAACTACCTCAAGATATGGGTGAAAAAGAATTTCTGTTGTACCTAAAAAAAACGATGCAAACAAGCTGTGTACGTCACTCTTCATTTATCAACAAAAAAATAAAAAGAGTAGCTGTTTTAGGTGGCTCAGGTAGTTTTGCTATTTCAAACGCTAAAAGAGCTGGAGCAGATGCGTATATAAGTGCAGATTTTAAATATCACGAATTTTTTAAAGCCGAAAATAGTATCCTTTTAGCAGATATTGGACATTATGAAAGCGAACAGTTTACAAAAAACCTTTTGGTTGACTATCTTACAAAAAAATTTAGTAATTTTGCAATCGTTTTATCAGAAAAAAGTACGAATCCTATATACTATATATAAACATGGCAAAGAAGAAAGAAATTTCGGTTGAAGCAAAATTAAGAGCTTTATATGACTTACAATTAATAGACTCTAGAATTGACGAAATTAGAAATGTTAGAGGGGAACTACCTTTAGAGGTTGAAGATTTAGAAGATGAAGTTGCTGGGTTAAATACTCGTATTGCTAATTTAAATAAAGATGTTGCTAATTTAGAAACAGATATCAATAACAAAAAGTTAGCGATTGAAGAATCTAATGCTTTGATGAAAAAGTATGATGAACAACAGAAAAAAGTAAGAAATAATAGAGAATTTGATTCTTTATCTAAAGAAATTGAATATCAAGATTTAGAAATTCAATTGGCAGAAAAAAGAATCAATGAATTTAAAGCTAAAATTGCTCAAAAACATGAAGTAATTGATGCTACTAAAGATAAGCTTGCAAAACAAGAAAAACATTTAGAGCATAAAAAAGCTGAATTAGATGCCATTTTACAAGAAACGCGTAAAGAAGAAGAGCTTTTAATAAAAAAATCTCAAGAGTTTGGTGATTCTTTAGACACTCACTTATTTGCGGCATATAATAGAATAAGAACCAAAGTAAAAAATGGTTTGGCTGTTGTAGCTATTGAGAGAGGTGCTTCTGGGGGTTCTTATTTTACAATTCCGCCTCAAGTACAATTAGAAATTGCAAATAGAAAAAAAATTACTATAGATGAACATAGTGGACGTATTTTAGTAGATGCTGCTTTGGCTGCTGAAGAAAAAGAGAAAATGGATAAATTATTTTCTTAAACTAAATACCTATTTCAATAAAAAAACTCGAAGTAATTAACTTCGAGTTTTTTTGTGCCTATAAAGTTATTTTTAATAATCTAACTTTTTCAAATAACCTAATTTTTGTTTCCAGATTGCTAAATCATCTTTAAATTCATTAACTCTATTTTTTACATTAACCACTAAAGGATTATCGTCTTTTGCATTAGAGAAAAAACCTAAATTATTTTCTAATTGTTGAATTTCTCTAACAATTTCATCTATCTTTTTTCTTACAAAAAGCTGTTCTGAATCTAGTTTTCTAACATCGTTATCAGCAACATAACCATCAACAACGTTGGTAAATTTTAACATAGCAACTTCAGTTTTATCTAAAGATAAATTGCTTAACATTTTATCTATTTGTTTGTTAAACTTACCCTCTAAATGACGTGCATTTCTTGGTAACCTCCCTAATGCTCGCCAATCGCTTATTGCTTTTAAAATTGTTTCTTTTGTAGAGCTTGTTGTTTCTTTTAAATCTTCTAAAAATTGCTTTTTAGCAGCTACAGTTAGTAAATCTTCTTTACTTGCAGCATTTTTTTGTTGGTGATAGCGATCAAAATAATGATTACAAGCAGCTTTAAATTGTGTCCAAACTTCATCAGAAAATTTTCTAGGTACATGCCCTATTTTTTTCCAATCTGACTGAACTTTTTTCATGGCATTTGTTGCCATTTCCCAATCATCACTATCTTTTAAAGATTCTGCAAGTGCTATTAAAGCCAGTTTTTTATTTAAATTTTCTTGTTGACCACTTTTTTCGTTTTTATAAAAAGTGTTTTTAGCACTATTAAACTTTTTGGTAGCAGCCTTAAATTTCTGCCAAACTTCTTCACTCTTAGCGTATGGCAATTTACCAGCATCAAAATACTGTTTTCTTAATTTTTCTATATCGTTAATGCTTTTCTGCCAATCGTTATGCGTTTTATTGTTAGAAGTATCATAGGCATTAATTAAAGCTACTACTGCAACTTTTTTATCTATAATTTCTTGGTGTTTAGAGCGCATCTGTTTAAAATACTCATGTCTCTTATCATGAATGTTTTTAGTTGCTACACTAAATTTGTGCCAAATTTCTTCGCGCATTTCTTTAGCAACTGGCCCTATATCTTCTTTCCAAGCCCTGTGTAATTCTTGTAATTCTTTAGATGCATAATTTATATCTGCCTCGTTTGTTAGTGCTTCTGCTTTTGCTATAATTTTAAGTTTCTCTTCTAGATTATACTTAAAATCTAAATCTCTAAAATCGTTACTTAAATGCAGTAAATCGTAAAAACGCTCTACATGATGATGATATATTTTCCAGGTATCATTATAATATGATTTTGGAACAGGCCCAATTGTTTTCCAGGTATCTTGAAGCTCTTTAAAATTTTTATACATGGTCTTAGAGTCAGCCTCTTCAATCAAATCTTTTAAACTTTCAATTACTTGAACACGTTTTTCTAAATTTTGATTTAGTTCTTTTTCTAAACTTTTGTAGTAAGCATCTCTTTTCTTTTTATAATCACCTAATAAACTGTTGTATTCTAACTTTATAGGACTAGAAAATTGAAAATCGATAGAGTTTCCTCCATCAGCTAAAAATGCCGCTTTTTTTTCTGCCAATAATGCACCAAACTTTTGATTAAAAGCGCTTTTAATAGCCTCTACCTGAGATTTAATAGCTTGTACTGGGTTTGTTTTTAGTGTTTTCTGCAAAGCAGCAACCATCTCTTCTAAAGTAAATTTAGAATAGTCTACAACAGTAGTTTGATCTTCATTAGAATCGTTTTTCTCAGAATTTTCAGCAACCGAATTCTCGATTTCGTTTACTGCTTCTGTATTTTCATCAACTTCTTCTTTAGGTGTTTCAGCTGCAGTACTTAACGGATTTGTTATTTCTTCGGATGAAGTTGCTTCTGATTTTTCAACGTTTTTCTCTTGTTTATCCAACATAATTACTATGTTTAAAAGGTCATTATATAGTATTATACTATATTCTCATCAAAAATAGTGACTACTTATAGGAATTGCAAGATAAATTTATAAGTAAAATTGATAATTGACTAATCTTTCCAAACTCTCCAAGATTCTTCTGCTTGAAGTTGTAACATTTCTAAACCATTTTTAACAGTTGCCCCCATTTCTTTTCCTTTAGATAAAAAAGTAGTTCGTGCTGGGTTATAGATTAAATCGTAGAGTATATGTTTAGTTGTAATGTGTTGATAAGGGATGTTTGGGCACTTTTCTATATCTGGTGATGTACCTAAAGGAGTTGCATTAATGATAATTGTATATTTTTGAATTTTTTCTTTTGTTAAACTATCATAAGAAATTTCTTTATTGCCTTTAGGGTTTCTAGAAACAAACTTAAATTCTATATCATTCTTTTTTAACGCATAAGCAATGGCTTTTGATGCACCACCTGTACCTAAAATTAAAGCGTTTTTGTGCTGTTTTTGTAATAAAGGGCGAATAGAGTTTTCAAAACCAAATACATCTGTATTATACCCTTTAAGATTACCATTCTTTGAGAATTTTATGGTATTTACGGCTCCTATTTCTTCTGCAGTTTTGTCTAACTCATTTAAAAAAGGAATAACATCTTCTTTGTAAGGTATGGTTACATTCATTCCCTTTAAATGCTCACTTTTTTTAATAACAGAAGGAAAATCTTCAATTTTATTCAAATCAAAATTGATATAATTATAATTTTCTAGCCCAAGTTCTTTAAATTTTTCTGAAAAATATCCTCTAGAAAAAGAATATGCAATATTTTTACCTAACAAACCAAATAATTTATTTTTCTCTTTTTCTCTCATAATAATCTATACCTAAAATTAAACCAATTCCCATAAAAATAAAAAGCACTGCAACCACTGTTTCAATAGTCAGTGCATCTGGCACAAAGCGTTCATAATTTTTTATAATTTTATGACCATCAATATCTAATAAAAAAGAATCGCCATCTGTAACATACACCTTTTTTTTCCAAGGCCAAACAATGCCTAGAGAGCCTGTTATAAAACCAATAATAATGGCATTTACAATATTACGCCAACGTTTTAAAACATACCCTAAAACATGAGAAATAGACACCAAACCAAAAGTGGAACCTGCTGTAAAAACAGAGATTATTTTTAGATATTTCATTTTAACTGGATCAGAAAAAACTTGAAAATTACCTGTTAAAACATTCGTTATAATATTAAATAAAACGTTAACTGAGTCAACCAAAAGTAAAACATAATTACCCAACAAAATTAAAATAAACGAGCCTGAAAGCCCTGGTAGTGTCATCCCAGAAACCCCAATTATACCACAAAGAAAAACAAACCAAAGGTTATCGTTTTCTTTAGCTGGTGTTAAAAAGCTAATGCCTAACCCTAAACTAACTCCAAAAATTATGTATATAAAATTCTTCTTATTCCAATTTTCAAACCTTTTACCAATATAAATAACAGAACCTATGATCATCCCAAAAAACCAACTCCATACATAAAGTTCAAAATGCTCTAAAAAATAATCTAATATTAGCGAAACACTAAAATAACTAAATATGCTACCCCCCATTACAAGCAACATAAATTGGGCATTTACATATTTAAAAAAGCTTTTGAATTTACCTGTAAACAAAAATTTAAAAGCAGTAAGGTTTATTTTTTGAAACGAATAAATCATCTCTTCATAAAAGCCTAAAACAAAAGAAACTGTACCACCTGAAACTCCTGGTACTTTATTGGCTGCACCCATTGCTAAGCCCTTAATAAACAACATTATTTTTTGTGCAAAAGTTCTTTCTTGCTGCATTTATTGCTTTTTTACTGCTAATCTTTCCATCAATAAAATTAAAGAAAAACCAATAACTGCCAAAATAATAGCAAAAGTTAGTTGAGCATCACCATCAAAAGACAAAGGTGAAATGCTTTGTTGGTTAAAAGGGACTTGATCTCCATGAGAATTTGTACGCCATGTTAACGTTTCTTTCCAAGGCCAAATTTTATTTAAAGACCCAATAATAAAACCAGTTAAAGCTGCTAACGTATAATTTTTATAATTAGCAAAAAGCCATTTTAATATTTTAGAAAAAGACAACAAACCCACTACAGCCCCAACCATAAATACTAAAATTGTTTTAAAATCACGATCGTTTACAGCATCTAAAACAGGCTTATAAGCACCCAATAAAACTAAAATAAATGAACCAGAAATACCGGGTAAAATCATTGCACAAATTGCTATAGCACCAGCAAAAAAGATATATAAAGATGATGAATTTTCAGAAACTAAAGGATTTAAAGTAGTGATATAGTAAGCTAAAAATGCACCAATAATTAAAGCTAAAACCGAAATAAAATTCCATTTTGTAATTTGCTTGGCAATGTAAATTATACTAGCCAATACCAAACCAAAAAAGAAAGACCACAATAATATCGGTTCATTTTCAAGTAAATATTTTATTGCTTTTGCTAAAGACACAATACTTATAAAAATCCCCACAAATAGTGCTAATAAAAAATTTCCATTCAACTCTTTCCAAGCTGCTTTAATTCCTTCACTTTTTAGGGTTTTAAACAAACCTATTTTTACATTGCTAATAGAGCCCAATAACTCTTCATAAATACCAGATATAAAAGCAATTGTACCTCCAGACACACCAGGCACAACATCTGCAGCACCCATGGCCATACCCTTTAAACCTACAACAATATAGTCTTTAATTGTTCTACTCATTTTAAGCTTGATTTTAAAAAAAACGAAGGTAAACTAAATTTTAAAAAAAAATTAGCTATATGACTTAAATCATCTAATTCTATAAAATTCACAACTATTTTTGCCATGAAACTATAGACATAAAACTTATATATTTAAATTAATATAAAATGATGAACACAAATAGCAAGTTTCATAAAATTACAGATAAAAGAAATTTTATTATTGATTGTTATACTGAAATGCTTTTAAGAATTAAGGAAAATGAAGTTGTAGCACTCATTAAAAGTAATACTTTCTCTACTCTTGGCAAAGAGCAGCTATCTGATGATAAAGTAGTACAATCTTTAAGCATTTATTTTCAATTAATGACTTTAGTTGAAGAAAATGCGGCAACACAATATCGCAGAGAAAGTGAAAACCAAAAAGAAATTTACGGTGTAAGAGGTAGTTGGGGCGAAGCTTTTAAAGTTTGGAAAGATCAAAATGTCTCTGAAGACGAAATGATTAAAGCTATTGCAGATACTCGTGTAATTCCTGTTTTAACAGCACATCCAACAGAAGCAAAACGTGTAACTGTTATTGAAATTCATAGAGAATTGTATTTACTCTTAGCAAAAAGAGAAAATACTGCAATGAGTAAACTAGAACAAAATAGCACAAGAGAAGAAATTATTAGTCTTTTAGAGCGTTGGTGGAGAACTGGAGAAATATATCTAGAGAAACCTCAAATTCAGGATGAAAGAGCTAATGTGATTTACTATTTCAGTAAAATTTTCCCAAAACTTTTACAACAGAGTGATGCTCATTTACAAAACTCTTGGATAGAAATGGGATTAGATCCTTCTAAAATAAAAAATCCAAATATTTTTCCAAAAATAAACTTTGGTAGTTGGGTTGGTGGAGATAGAGATGGACATCCTTTTGTTACTCCTACAATTACCCAAGAAACTCTTGAAATTCACAGAAAAAAAGCATTGGCTTTAATTCTTGAGAAATTAAAAGAGGCTGCTATTAAATTTTCAGTTTCTGCAGTTACTAATCCAATTCCTTTCCAACTTTTAGAAAGTATAGATAAAAAGAAAAATGCATTAGGAGTTGCAGGTAAAAAAGCTGTTGAAAGAAACCCTTATGAACCTTGGAGACAATATATTAATTTGTTAATTGTAAAATTAAACAATACAATTTCTAATAAAGTAGCAGATTCTAACAGCTATTATAAATCTAGCAAAGATTTACAAGATGATTTAAATTTCTTTAGAGATGTTCTCGTTGAAAACGGAATGAAAGGTTTGGCAGAAAGCTTACTTTTTTCATTACAAAGAGCTGTGGATTGTTTTGGTTTTCATTTAGCAAAATTAGACATTAGACAAAATAGTGCATTCCATGACAGAGCTATATCTCAAATATTAAAATCTAATGGAGAAAAAGATTACGATTTCGAAAATTGGAGCGAAGAAAAAAGAGTTGCTTATTTAAGCCAATGTTTGGCAAACAACTCTCAAATAACTGATATTTCTGTTTCGTATGGTAAAGAAGCAGACAATGTTTTAGATTGCTATAGAGTGGTTAGAAATCACATTAATTTATATGGTTCTGAAGGTATTGGGTCGTTTATTATTAGTATGACACGTAGCTTGAGTGATTTATTAGTTGTCTATTTATTAATGAAAGAAACACAACTACTAAACACGCCTATAAAAGTAGTGCCTCTTTTTGAAACTATCGAAGATTTACACAATGGACCTGCAATACTAGAAGAATATTTACAACATCCTGTATCACAAGAAAGAGCCACAAAAATTAATTACGAACAAGAAGTAATGTTGGGTTACAGTGATAGTAATAAAGATGGTGGAACAATTTCAAGCAAATGGAATTTGTATAAAGCTGAAACTGAACTTGCAAAAACAGCTGCTAAAAACAATTTTAAAGCGTATTTCTTTCATGGTGCTGGAGGTACTATCAGTAGAGGTGGAGGAAAATACCACCGTTTTTTAGAAAGTATGCCTGCAAACACAGTTAATGGCACTATTAAAATTACTGTTCAAGGAGAAACAATTTCTCAATTATTTGGTAATCCTGTTACTGCTACTTATAATTTAAATGCTTTGGCATCTGGTGTGGCTAAACAAACAATTTTAAGCAAATACCAAGCAAAAGATAAACAATATCCTTTTGATGTGATTGAGTATCTTTCTCAAAAATCTTTCGAACATTATAGAGATTTTATTGAAACTCCTGGATTTATTAATTTTTACGGTAAAGCTACCTGTATTGATGTTTTAGAAAAAAGTAAAATTGGTTCTAGACCTTCTAGAAGAACAGGTACAAGATCTTTAGACGATTTAAGAGCAATACCTTGGGTTTTTAGCTGGAATCTTTCTCGAATTTCGCTTACAGGTTGGTATGGTTTAGGTAGTGCTTTAAAATCATTAAAAACAGAAAAACCTGAAGATTTCGAAAACTTAAAATCAAATATTAATGATTGGTCTTTTTTAAAGTTTCTAATCATACAAACCGAAACCAATTTAATCTTATCTCAAAGAGATATCATGAAAGTTTATGCTGATTTAGATGATGATACAGCTGAAAAAGATACTTTTATGACTAAGATTATGAACGATTTCGATAATGCGTTTCAACTTATAGAAGAACTTTTTAATGAACCTGCATCTCAAAGAAGAATTGGACAGTATGATAATTTTTATTGGAGAAACGATAAATTAAATATTTTACATGATCTGCATATTAGCTATCTAAAAAAATGGAGAACCATGGAAGATAGTGCAGAAAAAGAACAAATATTAACCAAATTATTAAGTATTATTAATGCATTATCTAGTGGATTAAAACATACTGGTTGATCCTTTTTTAAAACTATAAAATCCAAAAGCATCATAAATATTTATGATGCTTTTTTTGTTTTTTAAAAGTAGTTTTCGCTATAAATTATAAAAAATCAACATTCTAAGAAAAAGGATTTAAAATAACGTTAACAATACTTCGTATACATAATTCTTATCTTTGAGAAAACTAACATTAATTTTATGAAAACAAACATACTACCATTGCTAATGGCTTTTGTTCTATTAGCATCATGTAAAACAGAAACAAAAAATAAAGAAAAAAAAGTTAATAATGCTATTAGTCAAGTTTCTAAAGATGATTTATCTGCTAAAATTACACCTATAAGTCATGCAACTGCAGTAATTGAATTCGATAATACAACTATGTATTTAGATCCAACTCTTGGTGCTGCTTCTTTTTCTAATTTTAAAAAAGCAAACTATATTTTAATTACAGATATTCATGGAGATCATATGAATATGAAAACCTTAAAAGAATTAGATTTAGATTCAACCACAATTATAGCTCCAAAAGCGGTTACTGATAATTTATCAGCATTAAAAGTAAAAGAAATCATCACCATAAATAATGATGAAACCAAAAACTTTACAAACTTTAAAGTTGAGGCGATACCCATGTATAATTTAAGAGAAGAAGCTTTAAAATTCCACAGTAAAGGAAGAGGAAATGGATATATTTTAACCATTGCTGATGAACGCATTTACTTTTCTGGTGATACTGAAGATATACCAGAAATGCGAAATTTAAAAAACATCGATAAAGCTTTTGTTTGCATGAACTTGCCTTATACTATGACTGTAGTAAGCGCTGCTAATGCAGTTTTGGCGTTTAAACCAACCAAAGTGTATCCTTATCATTACAGAGGTACAGAAGGTTTAAGCAATGTTGCAAAGTTTAAAGAAATAGTAAACGAAAAAGACAAAAACATCGAAGTTATTCAGTGGAATTGGTATCCTAACAGAAAGTAATAGAGGTTTAAATTCTTTGTCAAATCTAACAAGATTTTATTGTGGAATAAATTCTAGTTTTATCTTATCAATTAGAACTTGAATCTAATTCATTTTAATTGAATCGATACGTTTTTGCAGTCGTTTTATTTCTTCCAACTTTTTTTGTTGATTGGATAGCAACTGAATGGAATCTAATATTTGTCGGTTTTGCTCTAAAATGGTTTTTTCTTTCTCAAAATAAATATTTTGATTTTCACTGGCTCTCCAAGCTTCGTTCAGTTGTAAATATACTTCTTCATTCCATTTGCTTGGGTGTTTGGCATCAATCCAAATAACATCTCTATATTCTGCATCAATTAAAGCCAAATCTGGAGTTGCAGCACCATCAAACTGTGCATTTTCTTTTTTGATTGCAGATATAGTACTTAAAAAAAACATCCGTTTTCTACCTGCAATTTTTTTAATATAAGGCCTGAATTCCACTGGTTTATTTACAGACCAGTCGTATTCTTTGCGAGATTCAATCACCTTTAAAGGCATTGCTGAAACCCCTGCATAACCTTCTTTTTTAGAAGCATGATCGTAAAAATATACAGCATTTGTACCATCTGCAGGAATAAAAACGCTGAAGGTTAAACTGGTTCTTTCTGAACCTACAGGCTCTAAACCAAACCAATGATACAAGCCACTGTAAGCACCTGTTTTGGTATCTGAAAAATCGAAATCAGTTACATAAGGTTGCTGGTTTTGATCGTCAGGCAATTGCGGAATCTTAACAGCGGTTTTCATATTCCAAGGTAATGGATCAGAAAAACCTCCTAAAAACTTTAGACTTTCTGCTTGCAAACGTGACACTTTTTCTGACAAGGTATTTTGCTTGGTTAAGTATTGGTAATTTTTCATTTCTTCTGGAGCAATAAAGGTTCCTTTACCAAAGGCAATTCTTTCGAAATAATCTGACCAAGAATGTTCGCCATTTTCTACAACCATTACTCCACCAAAAGTGGGATAAGGAAAAAAGAATCCTTTCCATTTTATTAAACTAACCACTTGTACCCAAGCACCTTTGTCGTTTTTCATATAATAGGTGTCACTTGGCTCGTAGTTGAACAACATCCATGGATTTAAACGCTGTACAACTGCATTGTAGGTATTTCTACTAAATTTTAAAGATTCACCTATAGAAAAGGTGACTGGAATTCTATTTTCTGATGAAAACCTTGGAAAAGGTGTGGTACTTGATACAGAAAACACTTCTTCTGTATTGTCTTTTAATCCTTGCCAATAGTATTTTTCAGTGGGCTGAATTGCCATTGTCCATTGATTGTTCTCATCTACTCTTACCAAATGTGGTAAGGAAACGTCTTTAGTCTCTCCTACAGATTCATTTGCCATTGAAAATATGTTACGTAAAGGCTGAATTCTTTCGTTTTGTGTGAGTGGTAACTCTACAATTTCGATGCGATTTAAGTCGTTAAAAACATTATAGGTTTTCATATAACTGTACATTTTAGAATGAAAACCTATGTAATAGATCAATCCAAAAAAGACGGCTAAAAGTCCTAGAACACCAATTCGTTTGCCTGTGCTTGCTAATTTTCTAAATTTTCGTAAGCCAAAAAACAACACTGAAAAACACAATAAAATGATGAAAATAAATTTTCTGAAAAATAATAATGCAGGTTGATAATCGTCTCTTAAAAAGAAGAGTAAACCAACTAGAATGACTCCTAAAATGATTAGGTTTCTTTTTTGTTTTATTCCTTTATTCCAGTATGATGTAATCATAATTTATTTGTTTGGGGTTAGGAGTGGGAAGTTTGAAGTTTCTCACTCTTACTTTGTATTTAGTTTAAAGTTGGGAGTTTGAAGATTGAAGTTTCTCACTCTTACTCATTTTTTTTGTGTTTTTTTGGTTTGAAATTTATCATTTGGTCATAAAACTAATTCTTCATACTTCCAACTTCAATTTTTTGACTTCTTTCTTCCTTCCTCCTTCTTCAATCTTCCAACTCCTTTTTACTTCAAAAATCCTTTATCTTTCAAACGTTCTCTTGCGCTTTTTTGATTTTCTTTTGGCGCTTCTTTTTCAACTTTAACTTCTTCTATTTCTTTAGCATCTTTGGTCTGCAGATCTTCAATAAAATCTTTTCCTTTTTCAATAACATCTTGAAATTTATCTTCTAAAGATTCAGATTGTTCTTCTATCACTTCTGAGGATTTAAAAACGAATCCAGCCACATACGTTCCTATTAAAGTCCCGAAAATCATAGATGCAAATAATGAAATAGTTGCCAAATCAATAGGAATTAAAAAACGCGTTACAAGAATACCAATTAAAAAAAATGCAGTAATAAAAACCAATCGTAACAAAAATGATTGTTGATACACAAAGCCTTTTGTATCTGTTTCTGCCATTTGCAATTCTTTAGAGTTCATTAATTTATTAAAAAAACGATACACTTTATTGCCTTGCGATTCTCTCCAGAAAATAACTGCGCCTAATAAAATGGATGATATGAAAATGATGAGTTCTAGTGTCATTGTTGATAAGTTTGGAGTGGGAAGTTTGAAGTGGGAAGTTGCTTACTCATATCTTTTTGTTTGAAGTTTGGAGTAAGAAGTTTGAAGTTTCTTATCAGACTTTTTCTGCCTTCAAACTTCTTACTTCCTATTTCAAACCAATTATTTTTTAATTTTATTTCTGTATGCAATTGTCATATTCATTAAATTGTAACAGTCTTTATAATGTTTTTCAAAATCTATCTTTGACAAATATTTTCTTCTAATTACTTTATGCAAGCAAGTTACAACTTCTGCTAATGAACGAATTGAATACCCTAAAAACTTTCTATACTCTGCATTCGATTGTAAAATTGAGCCTTCTGAAATATTTAATGCTATTGAATCTGATGCTCTTTTTAGTTGTGATGACAAGTTATAAACTTCATCCTTTGGAAAACTTATGGCTAACAAATTCATTTCTTCTCCTAAATCCATTGATTTTTGCCAAATGATTAAATTCTCGAATTTAAAACTCATTATCTTCTTTCTCTTTATAAATATACAATTTTCACTTCCAACGTCAAACTTCCCACTCCAAACTTCAAACTTCAAACTTCCAACTTCCAACTTCACTACAACTAATTAGTATCCTTTTATAGCTTTTGTTACACGAAAATGAGCTTATTTTTTAAAAACAGAAAATACACTTTTAAAGAAATTTTTTATTACCGATTGTAGATTATTAGAACTGGCAACTTTGTCTTTCACATATTTTTCTCTATGTGTTTCTTTATAATTAAAAGTTCCTAAAATTTTAGCAACACGCTCTTTATACACAGCTCCTTTTATTTTATCAATTTGATATATAAAATTGGCATAGCCATCAATTTCAGCCAATACATTGTTACCTCCATTCCAAGATTTACCTTGTATACCATCTTTTTCTATTTGATATAATAATGCTCGGAAACGTTTTAAGGATTTCTTGTTTACATTGGGTTTTTCATTTACAATTACGCCTGTAACTTCTTGTCTTTGATGAGGTTTCATGATGCGTAACTTCTCAGGATGCAATACAAAATTTTCATCTTTTACAATTTTTCTAGAATATTTTAAGATTGCTGAGATGTTTTTTAGCTGCTCCTTATCACCAGAAAATGTAATATCATCTACATAACGTGTGTAATTGAATCCGTATTTTTTAGCAATTCCATCTAAACGAAAATCTAAAGTTCTACATAAAATATTGGTAATTGCTGGACTACAAGGAGCTCCTTGAGGTAAAAATCGATTACCTCTTTGAGCGAAGTAATTTTCGCCTAATAACGAAATATCTAAAATTTTGGGTTCTGAACAAATCAATGCAAAAATTACAGCCACTTGCTCTGAATACCCCAATGATTTAAAAACACCTTTAATTCGATTATAGGTAATTGTCGGGAAAAAGTTTTTTAAATCTTGATTGATGACCACAGCCTTGTTTACGTGTGGTTCTGCATTAGATAAAATCGATTTTCCGATTACGCAACCATTTGCTTTTGGATGGGTTTCTAATTTATTTAATATTTCTTCTAAAATAAAATGTTGTGCCTTTTTTAATCTCGGCATTGGTGCAGAAATCAATCTGAAACCGCCTGATTTTTTGGCTACTTTAAAACGTTTGTAGTGACTTATTTTAGAATTTTTACGAGAAAATGTTAGAAAACGCAATTCACTTAACGCAATTTTCATTGCATCAGCCACGTCTTTTGCAGTTTGTAAAACAGGCAGATTTAAAGTCTTTAAACGATTAACATCTGTAGCTATATCATTTAATTGATGCGAAAACCCGTCACCTAAATAAACAATTTCTTGTTCCTTTTTTAATCGCCATTTATCTGCTTTTTCTTTTTTAAGTAAAGCTCTTTTTTCTTTAGTTTCTTTTTGTTTTTCTTTAGATAAACGTTTGCGTTCTTTGTGTTTATTCGCAATAAAAGCGTCTATATCTGCTATATTTTTTTCTTTTTTTAGCAGTTCATTGAGTTCTTTAGAGAGTTCACCTTCTTCTTTAAAAAAAGTATTTACTTTATTAAAATCGACATTTTCATCTGTCCAAAAACCCAAACGTCTCATTTCTGAAAGTATGTATTCTTGTCTAGACGATTCTTTAATTTTATCGTAAATTTCTTGTCTTCTCTCTGCTGAATTACTCATAAAACAAAAAAGGCAACAATAAGATGTAATTTTTTTCCCTTCGTACTCTCTAATGACTGAATTGAACAACTCCAGTGAAATAGGTATACCATCACTATTTCACTTCGTAGAAGTTTAACCGGAAATGGTGATGGTATACCTATTTCACAAGTTAAGTTCGAGTCAGTGACGCGTTCGTTGTCTATTTACAAGATTGGCGATCCACCAATCAAAATGCAAGGTTTTTATCTTATTGTTACCAAGTTTTAAATATATTAATTAATTTTTATCAAAAGCCAATCTTGTGGCTAAAATATGCGCACAAGGTCCTTTTGTCATTTTATTTTTATAATAGTCACTACAAGTGCATTTTCCATCCACAATTTTTAAATCACCATCAATTTTTACACTTGTATTATACCTATTGCTTACCAATGCAGCAATGGCTACATTGCCTTTTGAGGTATGTGCCTCTAGCTTTGAAATTGCTCCATTTTCCATCAATTTATAAGCTTCTTTATCAGTTTCACTAGAAAAACGCAACGCTTCAATATCAATCCCTTCTCTTTTTAATTCTCGAATTCTGTATACATTATTTTTTAAATCGTAAATTACTTTTCCAGCTTGCGTAAACGTAACCAAAGATTGATTTACAGTTTGTACATCTAACTTTAAATTTTGGGCGATTTTGGTTGCTGTATTCAACCAATCTTTTCGTAATTCTAAATACACGCTTTGCATTGTATTTGCAGGTATTTTTGTTCTTGGCATCAACAAATCTAATTGCGTTGATTGCGCCCAATCATTGGCTGTCCAACCAGATAAACCTAATGTAAAATACATTTCATTAGTTAAATGAGCAATGTAAAAGGATGGCATTCCAGAACCTAATAAATGAACTGTAAATTTGTTCGTTATGGGTAATAAACGTTCTAATAAAGCAATTCTTCTTCGTCCCCAAACTCTAATTTCTTTTGATTCATTTCCCTGATAAATAGATTGTAAACATTCTACTTCTATATTCCAAGGTTCAAAAACTGCTATAATGGGTTTGCCTGGTTTCAAAATATATTTGATGGCTCTTGGCCCTGTTTTTTCTTTGTTTCGTTTTAAAACGGATATAAAATTTGCAATATCTATAGGATGTAAATCAAAAGCGACTTTATCGCTTGTCATTGCTGTAGAAACCTGTAAAAATCCACGAACCCAACTATCGGGTAAATCAATTTTTACTTCTCTGTACGTTTCTTCTCCTGTCGTTTTTACATCAAAACCTTTGGGGTCAATTTTAAATTCTGTGTTTTTATACGTTCTTATTTTTTGAAACTCGTCGTATAATTTCTTCGAATAATCAATATTTGTAGTACCGCATTTAAATTCATCAACCTGATTAAAAACCTCATAACCACAAGATAATTTTCCGTAAACGGATTCATCTTTACTAAAACATTCAAAGAAAACTTGATCTGGATGTACTGTAATTACCGGGTCTAAAACCAACCAAGCTGTATAATCTCTTTTTAAAAGATAATTGAAATATTTTCTTTGTGCTTTGTAATAAGGCGCTGTAATTTCTGCCCTTTGAGCGCGAACTGCAACTAATTTTTGTCGTAAATTTTTAATTTGATGCTGAATTGCAGGAATTTTTGCTTGAGCATCTGCAACCCAAATATCTTCTTGGCTTTTTAACCAAGCTAAATACTCTGTATTGTCTTTGGGTTGGAAATTAAAATCGGCAGTAACCACATGATGCAAAGCAGAAATGGCTTCTCTGAATGGAATTTTTTTATCTAAATTGCCCACAAAATAAGTGGGTTCTCGCAAAACATCTGGTGCAAAATTTACTCCTGTTACAGATGATGTGTTTTTTACACTGCTGTTTCCATTATATTTATAATTAAACTTCATCTGCTGTCGTTTTAATTGATAATGGAATTTCTAAATCTGGAAAATTACTGGCAATTTCTAGTAAAATATCGATGTTTTTACTCCTGTCTATAATTGTTTTGGTGTCTAAAATTGAACTGATAATATTTATAGTCATTTTTGCAACAGCTTCATTTTTTACAGATTCTTGCTCTAAAAATGTGTAAATTCTAGTTTTTGTAGCTCTATTTGCATTGATATTGAATAAACTTGTTTTAAAATAAGCTTCTAATTGTAAAATTACTTTAGGATTATCTTTTGCAAAACCATTCAAATAATTGGTTACAAAAAACTGTATTGCTTTGGTAGGATGTTCTTGTAATTTTTCTAATAAATACTGTCCTTTTTCGTTAGAAAAATGCTTGGTAATCATTTTCATACCAAACGCTTGTACTTCTGGTTTTACATTATCACAAAGGTATAATAATACATCTGATGTCCATTTTTCTGGCTGAATCTTTTCATCAAAATAAACAAGCGCCCAATCAATTACATCTTGCCATTCTGCATTAAAAATAAACAATGCTTCTTGTAATTCGTAATTGATTTTAATATCATTTTTATAAAAATACTGTTTTACTTTTTCACGAATTGAAAACACAGCACTGTTTGCTAACTTTACCAATTTTGTAACTGGAATTGTAGCTAAATTCACTCTTTTTTCAAACAAGGGAGTTCCTAAATTTTGAGCAAATTCATATTTAGATAACACAAAACTAAAAATCTGTTCTTCTGATAAAGTAGTTAAGCTATCTTTAAAAGATACTGTTAATAGTTGATAACTATTTTCGTGCAGCCCTTCATAAGTTTCAGCTTCTGTCAACACAAACAATAACTTATTTAATAAACTTTGTTTGAATTTGGCATCTAGTTTTACTAATCTATCTATAGTTGGCTGAATGGCTTCTCGAACTTCTTTATATTCAGAAAAACAGAACCCAACAATTTCTTCTTTGTTTTCGAGCAAAAATTGATCTGGAAAATGTGATAAAATTTCAATTCCCGCTTTTCTTAGCAACTCATCATCTGCATTGATATATTCATCAAAAGAATCTTTAAATATTTGATAGGCAGGCGTTGAATTGTGTTTTGCTAAGTTGATAGCAAACAACTTATTAGTTACCAAAGTTGAATTGGATATCTTCGTAATTTTATTTGCTGATGTGCCATTTAGTAATTCTCCAAACTTAGTGTTTCCAATTAAATTTGCTACCGCTATTAAAAATTCTCTAGTAAAATGCGTTTTTTTCTTGAATAAAACAGCAATTTCTTGAATATCTATTTTATGATTGTAAATAATTTCATCTTTATACAACTGACTTAAAAATGAAATTACTTCAATTTGATTTGTTAATAATAAACTGATTACAAATTTTTTACTGCTAAAATAAGTGCTTCCGTACTTTACCAACCAATAAAAAGCTAGTTCCAAAGCTTTTTCATTTCCAGAATTTAAAAGTCCGATTACAATATTTTCTTCTGGTTCTGTATCTGTGTATTTTGTTTTTAAAACCTCAACAATTAAACTGATAACTTTTGGGTGATAATGATTTACCAACTTGAGAATCGTCTCACTAGATAAATCCTCTAAAAACTGCGAATTTTCATCAATAATTTTTAATGAAAAATTAACAGCAACATCACTTTTGGTATTTGCTAAAATCTGTATAACTTCATCTGGTTTTTGATTCCAAATATTGGCTAAAACCTCTTCTCTTTGATTCACTGCTGTATCTGTAACCACATAGTACCATTGGTTTTTTTGTTGTACAAATCGTGTTGAAGCTCCGTATAAAACATACATTAATGCAGGATAGTTTGCATATTTTGGAAAACATCTTTGCTCATTATTATAGGTTTGTGCTTCCCAATCGTAATCGTAATTATGCTGAATTTCTTCTTTTACATCATCTTCTTTATCATTTAACCCAATTAGCATTTGTGTTGCATATTTGATGTAATTTTCAACATCATCTTGACTTAGATCATACATTTTTTTATAAATAGTATGATTAAAATACGATTTGGTTTTGTTAGAGAATGCAATAGATGGATTTGGTTTCTTTAGCTCTTTTTCTGCAGTAATCCAGTTTCCTTTTTCATCATAAAAATAGTTGGAATTAAAACCTGATTTATTTAATGCGAATCGTTTGGATAGCAAGGTGAAAAATTGAACATCCTCTGTAATTTGTGTAGTTCTAAAAATATATCTGATAGATTTAAAGGTATTCGCCTTAAAAGGAAGCCTTTCAATCAGTTTGTAAATTTTACTTCGTAAATCTTCATCCTCAAATGAGAAAATATAAGCATAGTACAATAATAATACATCGCTTGCTTTAGCATTTAAAAATTTAATCGGTAAGAGTTTAATTTTATCATCATTAATAAAAATAGAAACTTCTTTTTGAATGACTTTTTTATCTGAATCATCTCCAAATTGTAAAAGATAAGCACAAGCTGCTCTGCCTCCTATGGTGCTAAATTTCGATTCTTTAAAAACTTCTAAAATTTTATTTTTGTATTCTGTAATACCAAAAGAAGCCAAAACTGTAATGGCATTATATTGCTCGAATTGCTCTTTGGAATCTATAAATTCTGCGATTAACCCTGAAGCCTGCATCATTTTTAAATTGCCTGCTCTTAAAATAATTCTTGAAACTTTCCAGTTTCTGGTATACGTATTTTTTACGGCTTGTTCTAAATACTTTAGAATGGTTTTTTCTCGAACTGTATTTATATGAACTTTTGGTGTAGTTTTTTTTTCTATTTCTAAATTTTCAGAATAACCTTTTTTCTCTTTACTCTCAACAAGTTTATTAAAGATTTTTAAGGCCTCTTCATAAGCCACAGGAAAAACTGTTTTTGTGCCTTCACGCAGATTAGCTCCTCTCCTACCATATCTAAAATTTACGAGAAATAAATCTTGATTTTCGCAAATATCAACTTCGTAAACTTTGTCTGATTTACCTTCTGAAAAATAGAGTGTTTTTTGTTTGACTAATTTCAATCTGCTAATTTTTGTTTTAAAAATATGGAATGTTCTTTACAATTCAGTAATTTTTCTAAAAATTATTTTTAATCGTTTCAATTACCCAATCTTTTTTAGATTCTTCCCAAGTTTTAAAGTTCTCGTAAAAGTCCTCTTTATCATACCAATACCAAAATAAAACGTCTTTTGGAGCAATGTTAATCAATAATTTCCAAATTAAATCTTGATGATTTGGTCTTAAAGAAGAGTGTGGTTTGTGCAAAGCAAAATAAAATTCTTGATCTACAATGTCTTTGATTTTAATATCACTTTTAATATTTTTTTTCTCCAAATAACGCTCTACACTCATTATCTTTTTTCGATTTTTGATGTCGAGTTTATTCAAATAACTTTTAAATAACATTTTATCTTCTAAAATATCATTTACTGAATGTTGGGTTTCTTTTAAAGCTTCTCCAAAAATAAATTTCTTAACGCGTTCGTATCTTTTTGAGGTTACTTCTTTAACCAAATCACATTCAATAATAAAGTGATCTTTTAATTGTGTGATTAATTCTGGTTGTAAAATATGAAACATCAACACATCATAAGTAGTGTCATCAATTGCTTCTTGATAGGCTTCCCAACTTTCGAAAACTAAAATAGGTGTTATAAAATTTCTTAATAAGTAAATTCCGCCAAAAGCTTTGGTATAAAAGGAATCTGAAGTATAAATAATAGAATCTAAAGTAATATTCCTATTTCTTAAATCGCCATATTTTTTTGCTGATGTTAATAATTGTTGATGAATATTTTCATCTATAAAATTGTTGTCTTTTTTAAAGATTTCAATCAGTTTTAACTGTTCTTGTCTTGCTTTATTTAAGTTGTCAATTAAATGAAAATTAATAGAAACTTCTTTGTATTTCAATACATCTAAAGGTTCATAAAACACATCGATATTTTGATCAAAATCAACACAAATAGCTGAATCTCTAGTAATATCTTGAATTTTCTTTTGATGTGTTCTGAATACTAATTTCATCAATTCTGCATCAAAAGAATGGAAAGGATTGTAAATTGGCAGCCCTTTTTGCAAAGGTGTAATTATTATTGCGTGCGGATTTGCTTCGCCATTATTTAAGTAAAATACTTCGTTTTTTTCTTCTGCAATTTCTGGACTCCAACCTATTCCATCAATAGAGAAAGAAGTCAGTTTGGTTTCAGTAAACCCTAATTTTACCAAACATCTGTTATAACGTTCTACTAATTTACCGCTAATGGGAATTAGTTCGCTTCTGTATAAGTTTGCTTTTTTTAGTTTGTTCATTTTCCTATCCTAAATCCTTTCTTATTCTGTTTCAGACCTCACAGGTTTTTAAAACCTGTGAGGTTTTGTTAATCTATTAATTCATTTATCCGCAGATATTGCAAGAGTAGTATCGTCCTTGCATCCACAATTTCTTCGTTTTCTATCATTTGTAAGGCATCTTCAAAAGAAGTTTCTAAAACTTCAATTTCTTCACCTTCTTCAATTAAACCTTCACCTTTTTCAATTTTATCCTCATTTGAATACTCTGAAACATATAAATGTACTTGCTCCCACATTAAACCTGGAGATAAAAATACGGTTGTTACTTTCTGTGGATTATCAATACTATAACCCACTTCTTCTTTTGTTTCACGAATTACTGTGGTTTCTGGAGATTCGTTTGCATCAATTGCACCACCAACCACTTCAATAGAAAATCCATTTTTAACATTTGCTACATACATCGGAATTCTAAACTGTTTGGATAAGATTACTTTTTTGGTTAATGGATTGTATAGCAAAACTGCAACTCCGTCATTTCTTCCATAAACTTCGTGTGTTAAACGTTCTGTTTTTCCGTTTTTAAAGGTAAAATCGAAGCTAATTTGTTCTAATTTTGCCCAAATATTTGAAATCACTTTAGAAGTTACGTTGTTTATTTTCTCTTTAATTTCCATTTTTAATTTTTTTTCTCGCTTCTACATCAATATGTAATTGATTTACTCTAGCATCTACTTTACGTTTAAAATCGGTATCAGCTATTGTGGCTACATTATCTAAATAACGAACCACTTCTTGTCTTCTAATTTCAGAAAAATCCAATCCTTTCATATTGGCTTTCATCAACTCTTGCAACATATTGAATTTCGTTTCATAATTTTTTTTGAAGTAGGTTTCAGGATTTTCAAACCAATCTTTTTCCAAATCAAAATCTGTTAATCGTAAAGAAATGGCAGATTGAATGTTACGTACATCTCTTGATGAAAAGAATGGAAATATCTGTTGGATTTCTTTATACAAACTCGCAAAAAATAAATGTGTATTTGTTTTATGTTGATGCTCAGCTTTTGCATAAGCTTCTAATACGCTGCGTTCTGATGGTTTTTCTACTGTGCTTAGAATTTCTCCCATACTTTTTGTTAAACCTTGGTCTTTCAAGTAATCATAATTTTGTGGATTTTGCATATTCACAAAATCTGGCATTGTATTTTCAAACTTTTTCCACCAAATATAATCTTGATCTACAAAATCATTTATGGTTCTAGCGCCATCAATTTTAAATCTACCTTGAATTCTAGAAAGCACAGCTTTATCTAGCATTTCTGGCAAGTTTGTAAACAAACCCACTGAAGAATTTCCATAATTTACTGCATAAGCGCCTTCTGTATAACGTAAGAAAACACCAATTACTTCTTTAACTCCTGCAGAAACTCCTTGTGCTGTTCTTTCTTGTAAATTATTTTCTGCATCATCAATGGGTGCAAAAATAATTTTTGTTGGGTCTTGCATTGGCTTCATCCATTCCACCATTTTTTCTGCAGATCCTCCTTGAAAAGTAGAAATTAATGTATCTGGCA
The DNA here is from genome assembly GCF_044595335.1 of Polaribacter sp. R77954. Classification (GTDB taxonomy): domain Bacteria; phylum Bacteroidota; class Bacteroidia; order Flavobacteriales; family Flavobacteriaceae; genus Polaribacter. The sequence goes on along the minus strand of NZ_CP138992.1, from coordinate 3,945,601 downwards.
TTGGATGAAATAAAAACGGAATATCTAAATGATCACAATGTTCTTTTAAACGAGTGGCTATTGCTGCAATTAACATCGATTTTCCTGTTCCTGGAATTCCATATCCCATAAAAACCGGCATAAAACCACCTAATTCTTGAAACGGATTTTTTTGAGCTTCAAAATCATAACTCAGCATTCTTTCTGTTAATCTACGTGCAAAATGTTTGGCATCTTTGTTACCAACAATTTGTTCAAACTGAATTTTATTAAACTCTACGCTTTTGGCAGTTCCTGCAAAAACATTTTCCCAACCTGAAACCGAGAAATCAGAATTTTCTAATTTATAAGTTCTATCTACAATGGTTTCTGCGTATTCTAAACTACTTTTTCGAAGCTGAATTTCATCAATTAACGCTTCAAAATACACTACTGTAAAATCGACAACATCTTTATCTGATTTTATAATTTCTGGATGTCCTAAATATTTATCAAAATAAAATAACGTACACGCAATTCCTTTTAAAGGTGATAAAAAGGATACTTCTGGAATACCGGCAAATTTTTGTTTCATCACAGATAAATCATCGCTTGCAAAAGATTTTAAATCGTGTAAAATTTTATACGAAGTTGCAAATAACTGAAAGGCTGTTGCTGTTTGTAATTTGCTTTCGAATTCTCTTTTTTGGGATGAATCTAATACAGATTTACGCTCGTTTAAAGCTGATAAACCTGACGCATCATAATAAGAATCTTTGATCCAAATACCTAAAGTGATGCCTTCTTGCACTGCAAATAAGGTTTGATTTAAATGTACAGGAATGGCAATAGAATCTGGTAATAAGCGTTTTTTTAAAGCCAAAATCGTTTTAGAAACTGAGGTTACCTCAACGTTACTTCCAGTATTTGCTCTTGATAAATAGAGTAAAATGGAATCGTCTTTTGCGTCTTTTTCTCTGCTTTTTGCTTTATTTCCTTGTTCCCATTGAACAGATTTTATGTAATCTGTAGCTTCATCACGAAGTACATCTAATTCATTTTGTTTAATTGGAAAAGTTGAGTTATGGTTCATTTCAGTTGTCAGTTTTTCAGTTGGCAGTTTGCAGTCATCTTCTGACTCTACTTCCTCACCTCTTTATTTTTTAAACTTTATTTCTTAATTTCTATTAACTATTTTTCTTTAGATTTATTTATTGACTGCAAACTGATTTACTGAATACTTGCCAACTATCTTACCTAAATTTATCTGGATTATTCATCATATAATTGAGTGATTTTCCAACTTCTTCACTTTTATTTTGAAAGTCATTTCTTTTTTCTTCTGAAATATAATTACAAGCGTAGGCAAAATCTAACCATAATTGAGTTTCTGAATTTTCACTATCTGCATCAGAAATTTTACTTCTAAAATGTTTTTCATATTGACGTTTTCGATAACCTTCTGAAATATTAGAGCAGACTGATCTACTAGAACCAATTATTTGAGATGTCAAACTAAATAATTCTTCTTTAGGAAATGTTTTCGTTATTTGAAAAATTTCCATCACCAAACTAAATCCTTTTTATATGCTAATAATGACTTAAAACTCATTTTTCAAAGCTTTTTTTGTATCCTAACTATTTTATCATCAACCTGATTACTGCAAACTGAATACTGAAAAACTGCCTACTGAATATTACTCATCAAAATCGGTTCTTTTTCAAGACCATCAAGTGCTCTAGGATTTTGATTATATATTAATTGAATAATTCTATGAGGTGCAAAAAGGTATTGTTTCTTACTTACTTCGCTCCATTTTTGCATCGTTTGTTTTGTAAAAAAACCGCCTTCTGTAAATGTATCTCCAGAAAAAACATCATCAATTTTTAATGATAAAGCATAAGATTCTAACGTCACTGTTTTTTGAGCAATTCCCTTTAAAATGGTGTGCGTAATTTCATTTTCGTCTTTTGCAAATACATTATGCAGTGGTCCTAAATCAATTCTTTTGATATGTTTCGGCTGAATATCTTCTAATTTTCTATCAATAGTATACGCCATTGTATCTAAAGGCATTTCTCTATCTGCACTTTCTTTTAAAGTTTGATAAATCTTTTCCTTATCATTAATTGCATCTTTTTTATCATAATCAAAATACATAAAACACACAAAAGGTCTGTTGTGACTTACGTCATAAAAACTCCAACTTGTCATATATTGATAATTGGCATTTTCTGGACCTTCTAATATTTTGCCTTGTACAAATCGATTAAATATCAAGTTTTTATCAACAGAAGTATAATATATAATTGATGACGCTTTAAACAAATCTCGATTTTTGATTGGTTGTTTTTTACGTAAAAGTGTATCTAAAAACTGAGATTTTAACGTATCTGTATCCACTAACTTATCCACATAATTTTCACGCAATTCTAAATCGTTGTACAAAAAACGAAACTCTAAATAATTAGGAAATCCAGAATCTGTTAAATCGATTTTCATATTATCCTCTTCATCATACATATATTTAATACGCATTGCATCAATAGAATACAACAACAAATCTGAATACTGTTTAAAGAAAATCAACTCTTGTTGGGTGCATAATTCTTCTTGTTGAATGCTCACAATTAATTCTTTCAAAACAAAATCTACCATTTTATGATAGAAAACATATTGTTCTTTTGAATTTAGTATGGCAGAATCTAGAGGAGTTGGAATCATTGTTAAAATTTAAGAATATCATTCAAGGTCTTTTTAATAACCTCTATATCTTTTAATGGAATTTTTCCAATTTTTTTATCTAATCTAGTTTTAGAAACAGAACGTACGTGAAAAGTTAACACTTCAGAAACCTGCTCTAAACCATTTATTTCATTAGGTTTTATAATAAGATTTCCCTTATAATTTTTAATACTTGTTGTTAACGGACAAACAATAACCACCTGTAAATACGTATTTAATAAATTACCACTTAGTATTACAGCTGGTCGTCGTCCACTTTGTTCACTGCCTTTTGTCGGATTTAAATATAATTCCCAAATTTCACCTTGTTTCATTACTTTTCAATAGCATTTACTTGATTAAAATAATCTTGTAAACCTTCTTCTGCAACAATTAAAATATCTTTATCTGAGGCTGCTTGTTGGTACGATTTTATATAACTGGCCTTTTCTAATTGCTCTAAATACAACTCCAAGGCTTTCTCCATAAGCCTATTTTTTGGAAGTTTTAATTCTTTTGCAATACTAGATAATCTATCTAAAAGATGATCTGGTAAAGATGATGTAAACGTTGCCATATTAATTCGATTATTTTTTTTACAAATATAATTAATATTTATATATTATAAATATATTTTTTATGCATGAAATTTAATTAAAAAAGCATATCATCATCTGAACTCGCCGTTTTTGGTTTTTCTAAAGGTATATCTTCTGTATTTGAAACATCTTTATCCGCTTTATAATAATCTTCAAAAATCTCTTTCATATCTATTCCATATCTATCTGCAAAATTTTTCTGAATATCATCATCCTTTTCACGAATTTCTTGTAAGGCTTCAGCATAAGTGCTGTAGACACCTTTCATCACTTTTTCATGAACAGGTATATTATCCATCATTTCTTGACGCGCTCGTGCACTTGCAGAATGCATAGACGCCAAAGTTGCACCAATATGTTCGTCTGTTTTAACCCCCAAATGCTCTAAAATTGCAGCAAATTCTTGATCTGTTCTTGCCTTTAAAGCAACTACATAACCATCATAATACTTTAATCTTTCTTCTGTATCTGACTTTAACTTTGCCCTATGTGTTTGTAAATTAGAGCGTAAAGAGGTTAACACTTTAATAGTTAAATTATGTTTATGTACAAAACTATCTTTACTGGCAGCTAAAGTTGTGTAAGCATTTTTTAAGCCCTCCAACTCTTCTACTTTTTGTTCAAGTGAAGTCATTTTTCCAATAGCCTCAGAATACGCTGTAGATTGTTTATCAGCAATTTCATCTAACTCTTGGCGAGATTGTTTTAATAATGCATATTGCTGCTCTAATTTATCTTCAATCTCTTTCTTTTTCTCTAATGCTTTTGTATGATTTTTTGACGCTTCTACAATAGCCGTTTTCAGTTTTTCTTCAACTTCTTTAATTTCTACCTCTCTATTTTTTAAACGCGTAACTGCAGCCTGAGATTTATAAGAAAGCTCACTTAACAAGGTTTCAACATCTGCACTTTCAATTCGCTCTTGAAACATTGCTTTTGCTTTGGTATCAGCACCAGCTCTTATTTTTTCAGCTTCTGCAAATTCTTGTTCTTCTTTTTTGATTTTAGATTTTCTTCCCCAAAGATTATTCCACCAATTATCTGGTTTATTTTGAGCATCTTCTAGTTCAATTCTAGCCCTTTCTAACTCTTTTTGAGCATCATCAATAACTTTTTGCTCTTTAGCATTTAATGAAGAAAACTTTTCGAACATAATACCCACCTCGTCTTGATAATCTGTCAAGTCTTTAATAGCATCTAATAGCGTAGTTCTGTCCTTTTCTGCCATATGCACCACATCATCTAAAGTCGCATTTAAAATCTTTTGACGTTGCTGTGGGTCATCTTCTTGAGCTAATTTAGATTTCATGGAATCTACAGCTTTACCCCAATTTACTTCTACTTTTTCTGTTTTTTCACTAGAATTTGTTTCTAATAAATCAAAATCTTCTGCCATGTATGTGAGTTTTTTAGTTGAACAATTTTAGATAAGCAATTTCGTTATTTTTTTTAAAGAAATGAAATATTACTCACATAATATGTATCATACTATTATCATTTGTTACAAATATTAGATATTTTTATTGAATTTATAATTTTTATCAGTGTTAAAAAAAAGAGTTCTGCTTCTTTTTAAATATCTTTGATACTTTTTGAAAATACATTCAATTGATGAATAAATTCTTTACACTTTTCTTACTCTTTTTTTCTTTTCATTTATTTTCTCAGCAAGAAGCTAACTTCTGGTATTTTGGTGAAAATGCTGGTATTGATTTTAGTACTAATCCACCAACATCACTCACAGACGGACAGTTAAATACAACTGAGGGTTGCTCTTCTTTTTCGTCTCCATCAGGAGAATTATTATTTTATTCTGATGGTATTGAAGTATTTAACAAAAACCATGAATTAATGACCTATTCTAATGGTAGTTTAGCTAATAATTTAAGAGGAAACCCATCAAGTACGCAATCTGGTATGATTATTCCTAAACCAGGTTCTACTACAATTTATTATCTGTTTACTGTAGGCACCGATTTTGTGGGTAATGCTAATGACCCGAATCCAGGATTTAATTATTACACCATTGATATGTCTAAAAATAATAATTTAGGAGAAATTATTGATGGCCCAGTGAACCTTGCAATTGATCCATCTTCAGGAAGTGATTTAAGTGCTTCTTGGTCAGAAAAAGTTGCAGCTGTTAAAGGTAAAGAGTGTAATGTTTTTTGGGTAGTATCATTTGCTCAGAATAATTTTTTTAGCTACAAAATTACTGATGCTGGTGTAGATTTAAACAATGTTGTAGTAAGTCAAGCTAGTTTTAACACCTCAGACAAAAGAGGATATTTAAAAGTTTCGCCTGATGGCAGTAAATTGGCTTTTGCCGATTATAACGCAGGTGGTGGAGGTGATATAACTGGAAGGTTATTTTTGATGAATTTTGATAATGAAACAGGTACTGTAGATGCAGCATCTACACAAACTTTAATTAATAGTTTTACTGGAGATTCTCCTTACGGAATTGCTTTTTCACAACAATCTAATAAGTTATACGCTTCTACTTTTAATAATCGTTTTTCTGTATATCAATTTGATTTAGAAAGTACCAATATAATTTCTACTAGAGCACAAATTATTTCAAAACCTGGTTTTAGAGGTGCTTTACAATTGGCACCTAATGGTAAAATTTATGCTTCTATTCCAGATTCTTCTTTTCTTGATGCTATTGAAAACCCAAATGAAGATGCAGAAAATATAATATATACAGAAAATGCTATTAATTTAAATGGTAGAAGAACCACTCAGGGTTTACCTCCTTTTATTTCATCATTATTATTACCCATTCAAATTACCGATGTTAATACAAACAATACCATTAACAATCAAGATGTACAATTTTGTATTGGAGATAATAAAACTATTATATCTGAAGAAGTAACAGGTAATAATATTACCTATAGTTGGACTTTTGATGACGGTTCTGGATTTGTAGAAATTTCTAATAGCAAAGATTTAGTTTTAACAAACTTACAATTTTCTGACTCTGGAGATTATGCCTTAAAAATTCAACTGACAGATGAATGCGACAATTTAATACAATATAATGGTAGTTTTAAAATTGATGTTTTTGAAGCTGCAGCTGCTACAAAACCAACAGATATCTTTTTCTGTGATACAGATAGAGATGGTTTTAACCAATTTAACCTGCAAGATTTAAAAAATGATGAAATTTTAAATGGGTTAGATCCTAACATATTTGAGGTCATGTATTTCACTGATATTGCTGATGCTAATATGGGGAATAACGTATTATCAACCCCATACACTAACCCAAGTGAGTTTAGTTCTCAAACAATTTATGCGAGGGTACAAAATAAAAATGCACCAAATGCTTGTTTTGCAATTACTGATTTTATTCTAGAAATAAACGATTTGCCTATTCCTGTACAACCATTACCATACAGAATTTGTGATGATAACGAAAGTGGAAGTGACACAGATGGTGTGATTAATACTTTTGTTTTAAGTAATAAAGATGACGAAATTTACGGTAATTTAAATAAATCTCAATATAATATTAGCTATTACACCACTCAACTTGGTGCTGAAAATAATGATATTAGTACCATAATAGACAAAAATTCGAATTACACAGTTATCAATTCTCAAATTGTTTTTATTAGAACCGAAAATAAAGACAATACAGATTGTTATGATGCTAATGCAACTTTAGAATTAATTGTAGACCCTTTACCTGTATTAAAAACGAGCCCAATTTTAGAACAATGTATTGGCGAAGGAAACACAAACCCCACTGTAAATTTAACTTTAGCCGAATTTAGCATTTCAGAAACTCCAAACGCTATTTTTACTTATTTCGAAGATGCAACTGCTATCAATCAAATCTCCAATCCAACTTCTTACCCTGTTCAAGTAAATACAACCCAATCTATTTTTGTAAGAGTAACTACAGTAAATGGCTGTACAAGAGATATTGTAGAAGTTAAAATAAATATTGGTCAAACTCCAGATAACCCTTTCAACACCAAACAACCACCCGTTTGTGACGACTTTTTAGATGCTCAAGGAAATGATACTGATGCCAATTCTGATACTGACAATATCACTAATTTTTCTTTGGATAAAGATGCCATTATTAACAGCATCAATCCACCTATGAATACAGAAGTTTTCTTTTATGAAAATGAAAGTGATAGAAACAATTCTTTGAATGAAATTGATATTACCAATTTTAGAAATGATATTACTAAAAACGATGTTACTAATATTCCTAACGGAATTCAATTTCCTATTTATTATAAAATATTAAGTACTATCAATAACGATTGCCAAGGTTTAGGTCAGTTTTACCTGCAAATAAACGCTGTGCCTTCAGCCAGTCAAGTTCCAGACTTAGAATTATGTGATGATGGTATTGATGGTGATAATGCAAACGGAATTGTCCAAAATTTTGACTTAGATTCCCAAACCTTAGCCATTTTAAATGGGCAAAATCCTGATGATTTTACAGTTACTTATCACGATTCTGCTGCAAATGCGAATACTGGTACTTTGCCCTTAACATCTCCTTACGCAAATACAACTCGCGATTTGCAAACCATTTTTGTACGTGTTACTAATAATTCTACTGGTTGTTTTACAGATCATACATCCTTTAATTTAATAGTTAATCCTGTACCAATTGCCAATTTTGTAAAAGATTTAGAGGTTTGTGATGATAATGCTGATGGCTCTGCTAGAAACGGCTTTTCGCAATCTATTGATTTAGATTCCCAAACCTCTGGTATTTTAGGCTCTCAAGATTCTGGTATCAATACTGTTACTTACCATCGTTCTTTTGCTGAGGCTCAAAATGGCAGTAATCCTTTAGTTTCTCCTTATTCTAACCAAACACCCAATAGAGAAACTATTTACATCAGAATAGAAAACACAGATACAGGATGTGTAAATAGTATTTCTAATTTTGATGTTATTGTAAATCCTGAGCCTACTTTTGTAGTACCTACTAATCTAGCTTATTGTGATGATGCGCTTGATGGTGATGACTCAAATGGCATCATTCAAAATATAGATTTAGACAGTAAAATCCCTGAAATTTTGGGCACTTCTCAAAATCCTAATGATTTTACAGTTACCTTTCACAAATTGCAAGCTGATGCTTCTTCTGGTGATAATGCCATAGCTTCGCCTTACGAAAACACAAATCCTTCTGAACGCTTTTTTGTTCGTATTCAAAATAAACAAACGCTTTGTATTAATGACGATGCTTCTTTTGAAGTGATTGTAAATCCTTTACCTGATTTTGAAGTCACTACCCCTCAAACTTTATGCTTGAATGATTTGCCTTTGAATATTGCTGTAGAAAATCCAAGAGATGTATATGCATATCAATGGATAGCACCAAATGGAAACCCAATTAACACTACTTCTGTTGAGTATATTGATATTACTGTTCCTGGAAAATATACGGTTACTGCAACAACCACTAATGGAACGCTTTGTGAAAGAACAGAAACTATTGAAATTAAGGAATCGAATATTGCTACTTTAGCACAAAGTTTTATCACAATTATAGATGAATCGAACAATATTGGTAGTCAAGATCTTATATCTATTTTTATTGATACCATAAATAACGATTTAGGACCTGGAGATTATCAATTTGCTATTTTTAATCAGGATGATAATGAAAGAATACCCATGATTGGTTTTCAAGATGAACCTCTTTTCGAGAATTTAACAGGCGGTATTTACACCATTATTGTAAACGACAAAAACGGATGCGAACCTGATACCACTTTAGAGGTTTCTGTAATTCAATTCCCAAAATTCTTTACTCCAAATGGAGATGGAAATCATGATACTTGGATTGTAAAAGGAGTTAACAAAACCTTTTACCCAAATTCTAGCATCAATATTTTTAATAGATATGGAAAATTAGTAGCACAAGTACCTATAGACAGCCAAGGTTGGAACGGAATTTATCAAGGAAATCTACTTCCTGCTGATGATTATTGGTTTAATATTACGCTTATTCCACCTGAAAATTCTAACAAACCTATCATCAACAAAAAAGGAAATTTTTCGTTGTTAAGAGACTAGCGTAAAATCTAATTTTAAATTTCAAATAAAACAAAAAACTCCTTTTCTAAATTAGAAAAGGAGTTTTAGTTTCTTTACAGATTCTTTTTTTATTTAAAAAAGGAATCTACGAATTCTACTTTATTGAATACTTGTAAGTCGTCTATACCTTCACCTACTCCAATGTATTTTACAGGAATTTTGAATTGGTCTGAAATACCAATAACCACTCCACCTTTTGCAGTACCATCTAATTTAGTTACTGCTAACGAAGTTACTTCTGTAGCTTTGGTAAATTGTTTGGCTTGTTCAAAAGCATTTTGACCTGTAGAACCGTCTAAAACTAATAGAACATCGTGAGGCGAATTATCGACAACCTTTTGCATTACACGTTTTATTTTTGTCAACTCGTTCATTAAATTGACTTTATTATGCAAACGACCAGCTGTATCTATAATAACCACATCTGCATCTTGTGAAACTGCAGATTTTAAAGAATCGTAAGCTACAGAAGCAGGGTCTGAACCCATTTCTTGACGGATAATTGGCACCTCTGTTCTGTTTGCCCAAACTTGTAATTGATCTATAGCTGCAGCTCTAAATGTATCTGCTGCACCTAAAACTACTTTTAAACCTTGTTTTTTAAATTGACTCGCTAACTTACCAATAGTTGTGGTTTTACCTACACCATTAACACCCACAACCATTAATACATAGGGCATTTTCTTACCATCTTTTGCAGGGATTTCTGGAATAGAAAATTCTGTTTCATTACCAATATTGGTTTCAGATAAAAGCCCAGCAATTTCTTCTCTAAGAATTTTATTGAGTTCGTCTGTACCAACATATTTATCTCTAGCAACACGCGCTTCGATTCTGTCAATAACTTTTAAGGTTGTATTTACCCCCACATCAGAAGCTACTAATACTTCTTCTAAATTGTCTAAAACATCATCATCTACTTTAGATTTTCCAGCAACTGCTTTTGATAATTTACCAAAGAAGCTTTCTTTGGTTTTTTCTAATCCTTTGTCTAAGGTTTCTTTTTTTTCTTTCGAAAATATTTTTTTAAAAAAACTCATTGTTCGAGTTATTAATGGTGATTATTACTAATTACTTGTCTAAAACTATACCAACTTACATTTTTGACAAATTGGCTGGTAATAAAATCCGTTTGCAGACAAGTTGCGTTAGGGATTGAAGCATTTGTTTGAGCTCTTTTTCTGGTTCCTGAATTTAATTCAGGAACCAGAAAAAAAGCGAGTGCGAAAAGCCCGACCTTTAGGTAACGCCCAAATCTTTGGATTTAGAAAAGTAAAGGTAAAAAAAAAGCTACAATCTATAAGAATGTAGCTTTAAAATATTGTATTGTAAGTGATTACTTTTTTGCTAAAAAGTCGTTTACTTGAGATGGATCCATAATTGCTTCAACAAACATATACGCTCCTGTTTTTGGAGACTTTACCATTTTGATTGCTTTACTTAATCTTTTTGATCCTGTTTGTAACGATGCTACTGATTTCTTTGCCATTGTATAAATGTTTTAAATCTATGTGCTCTATTCTGAGTTCTAGATAGTTGTATTATTTAATTTCTTTGTGAACAGTCATTTTCTTTAAGATAGGATTGAATTTTTTAATTTCCATTCTATCTGGAGTGTTCTTTTTGTTCTTTGTAGTAATGTATCTAGAAGTACCTGCTTGACCAGATGCTTTGTGCTCTGTGCACTCTAAAATTACTTGAACTCTGTTTCCTTTTTTTGCCATCTCTATCCGAGTTTAAAAGTTTGAATGTTTAAAAGTTTGAAAGTTTTGCAACTGAAAACCGAAACTTTAAACTACGACTTGTATTATTTTGTTAAAAATCCGTTTGCTCTTGCTTCTTTAATCACTGCAGCAATTCCTTTCTTATTAATATTCTTTAAAGCAGATGCAGATACTTTTAAAGTAATCCATTTATCTTCTTCTGGAATATAAAAACGCTTGGTCATTAAATTAGCGTCGAATATTCTTTTAGTTCTATTTAAAGCTTTAGAAACGTTGTTTCCAACCATTGCTTTTTTTCCTGTTAATTCACAAACTCTAGACATCTTCTTACAGTATTTATAGTGTTATCTCTAAACGAGGTGCAAATCTACAAATAATTATAAACGTGAACAAAACAAATTTACTAATTTTTTAATATTTCTTTTTGGAGTAATTCTAAGGCTTTACTTACAGTTCTATGAATAACCTTTTCACGTGGCTGACCAAAATTAAATTCGCCCACAAACTCATGATCATCAGACACAATGGCAATATACACCAAACCTACACTTTTATCATTATGGTCTGTAGTTGGGCCTGCATTACCGGTAACAGAAACTGCATAATTTGTGTTTAACTTTTGTTTAGCTCCCTTAGCCATTTCTAAGGCAACTTCTTTGCTTACCACTGTGTATTTTTCTATAGTTATGGGCAAAACACCTAACAAATCGATTTTAGTTGCTGCTGAATACGTTACAAAACTACCTTTATAATAGGCTGATGAACCTGCAACCGAAACCAAATTAGATGCTATTTTACCCCCTGTTACACTTTCTGCTGTACAAATGGTTTGATTGTTTTTCTGCAACAACTCTCCTACTCTTTTTTCTAAAGAGCTATCGTCATCTAAACCTGTTATAATATCAGGAATTAATTTATAAATGGCTTCAACTTTGTCATTAAGCTCTTTTTCTAATTTTATTTTGTTATCCCCTTTGGCTGATAATCGCAAACGCACTCTACCAAAAGAAGGCAAATAAGCTAGTTTGATATGATTAGGCAAGCTATCTTCAAAATCTTCTATAATTTCTGCAATGGTGCTTTCTCCTTGACCATACGTCATAATGGTTTTATGAAGGATAAAAGGTAGTTTGAACTGTTGCTGAATTTTAGGCAACACCTTATTTGTGATTAATCCTTTCATTTCATAAGGTACCCCTGGAAGTGATACAAACACAGTTTCGTTTTCGTAAAACCACATGCCTGGTGCTGTTCCAAAATTATTCATTAATAAAGTAGCTTTAGAAGGCAGTTGCGCTTGGTAACGTTGTACTTCTCTAAAAGGATGATTTATTTTTTTAAAAAGCCCTTTGATATGGGCAATTACTTCTGGATACTCTACAATTTCATCATCATTAAAAAATTGTGCTATTGTTTTTTTGGTGATGTCGTCTTTGGTTGGGCCTAATCCACCAGTAATAATTACGATATCTACTCTTTCTTGTGCCTCTTGTAGTGCATTTAAAATATGTTGTTGATCGTCTTGAATGGAGGTTATCTGATAAACAGAAACTCCGATTTTATTTAATTGTTGCCCTATAAACTGAGAGTTGGTATCTACAATTTGCCCGATTAAAATCTCGTCACCTATTGTTATAATTTCTGCTTTCATTGTTTCGTTTTTATTCTTTTCCAATATCATCTATAGTTGGAACTTCTGAATTATTTTTTTGTAGCTTATTTTTCATCAACCTAAATAGTACGTAACATATAATAACACTGAATATAATAGATAAATCTCTATGGATATCTAAATCTTGGGTTACACTAAAATCTGTAATTAAACCATACATTAACAAATAACCTATTCTATTACATAAACATCCAAAAAAACCAATACAAAAATAGAATACTTGGCTTTTTTGATATTTTTTGGCTAAAAAAACAAAGCTCCATCCAATAAATAGAGAAATAATTATTTGAATTAAAAAATTGAACATTTTTTTACTTTCCTAGATATCTAATTCAATTTTATGGTCTATTAATTTTCTTGTTTTCCTATTTGATCTATCATATTGTTTTTTCTTGGGTCATTTTTGTTCCAAGTTTTCTCTAAGTATTTGTATAATACATAGCAACTTAAAACCCCAAATGGCATCATTATAAAACCTAATAAAGTATCACTAAAAATATCTGTAGATCCCTCAGAAACAACTTCTGCTATAAATATTATGCCAAAACCAAATAAGAAAAATCCGGCGTAAAAAATAACAATTCCTAAAATACCATAACCCCACTTACTTTTGTTATACTCATCTGCTAATTTGTAAAAATATTTTCCAATCCAATACAGCAATATTACACTTAGCATTCTTTTTCTTTTTACTTGCAGCTATTTTACTCTAATATTAAAAGCTTCATTACCATCAATTACTCCTTTTAAATTATCATTTTCAGCAACTTTCCCAACACCTGCTGGTGTACCTGTAAAAATGATATCTCCTTTTTTTAGAGTGAAGTATTGAGATACATAAGCAATTAGTTCATCTGTTTTCCACAACATTGCATTCGTATTTCCATCTTGTACTAATTGTTGATTTTTATACAGTTGGAATTTTAAATTTTCTAAATCAAATTGTTCTTTGGGATAAAATTCGCCAACTACAGCACTACCATCAAAAGCCTTCGCTTTTTCCCAAGGCAACCCTTTTGCTTTGCATTTGGCTTGTACATCTCTTGCTGTAAAATCGATTCCTAAACCAATTTCGTCATAATATTTATGGGCAAATTTGGCATCAATATGTTTACCTACTTTATTTATTTTGATTAACACTTCAACTTCATAATGCACATCATTAGAAAAAGGTGGAATGAAGAATGGATTTTTTTTAGGTAAAATAGCAGAATCTGGCTTTAAAAAAACCACAGGATGCTCTGGTTTTTCATTCGCTAATTCTTCGATATGTTTTGCGTAATTGCGCCCAATACAGATTATTTTCATAAACAGAAGCCCATCCTAGCCTTCCCCAAGGGAAGGAACTCCAATCTGGGTGAAATTTGAGTTTTTACATTACTATTACGTTTTACTTTTTCCCTTTAGGGAAATTAAAAGGAGCTTTTTTATTCCCCAGCTTCAGGAAAAACAATAGCTCTATTTCCTGACACTATAATTTGGTGATTCAAATGGCATTTTACAGCTCTAGCCAATACTAATTTTTCTATATCTGCTCCAATTCTTTTTAAGGTTTGTGTAGTACTTTCGTGTGTAACCGGTTTTACATCTTGCTCTATAATTGGCCCTTCATCTAAATCTTCTGTGGCATAATGAGCTGTTGCTCCAATTAACTTCACACCTCTTTCATAAGCTCTCTTATAAGGGTTTGCCCCTTGAAAAGCGGGTAAAAAAGAATGGTGAATATTTATGATTCTGTCTTTAAAATGATTGATAAAATCTGATGATAAAATTTGCATATACCTTGCCATTACAATCAAATCAATGTCATTAACCTCTAGTAATTTCTTAACCTGAGCCTCTTGATCTGCTTTAGTGTCTTTTGTTACTGGCAAATGATAAAAAGGCACATCAAACATTTCTGCAATAGGTCTTAATTTATCGTGATTGCTGATGACCATTTTTACATCACAATTTAACCTACCTTCTTTATAACGCTCTAACAAATCATATAAATTATGACTAGTATGCGATACCATAATCGCTACATTCTGTTTTTTATCACCATAATTTACAGACCACGTAAATTGTAAAGGTTCTGCTAACTCTAAAAAATTACTTTCTAATTGTTGTTTTGAAATATTTGTTCCATCTGCATTTAAACGAATACGCATAAAATACATATTCTCTACTGAATTTACATACTGCTGACAGCTCAGTATATTGAATCCTTTTTCAAAAAAGAAACTGGTAATTTTAGCTACCAAGCCTTTTTGATCTGGACATTTTATTAAAAAAGTTACTACTTGTGATTTCATTCCCATCTTAATCTTCCCAAAGGGAAGAAAATATTACGTTAGTATTATGTTGCTATTATCTATTTTCGAATCAATGTTTTCCCCTTTGGGGAAATTAAAAGGGGATTATGGTATCCACTTTTTAGGAAAATTTGGTTTACGCTTTTCTAAAAATGCGTCTCTACCTTCTTTGGCTTCATCTGTCATATATGCTAAACGTGTGGCTTCACCAGCAAAAACCTGCTGACCAACCATACCATCATCTGTTAAATTCATAGCGAATTTTAACATTTTTATGGAAGTTGGACTTTTTGCTAAAATTTCTTGTGCCCATTCATAAGCTGTGTCTTCTAACTCATCATGAGGAATTACAGCATTTACCATGCCCATTTCATAGGCTTCTTGGGCAGAATAATTTCGTCCTAAGAAGAAAATTTCTCTTGCTTTTTTTTGACCGACCATTTTTGCCAAATATGCTGATCCATAACCGCCATCAAAAGAAGTTACATCTGCATCTGTTTGTTTAAAAATAGCGTGTTCTTTGCTTGCTAAAGTTAAATCGCAAACCACATGTAAGCTATGTCCACCACCAACTGCCCAACCAGGCACTACAGCAATTACTGCTTTTGGCATAAAACGTATTAAACGTTGTACTTCTAAAATATTTAATCTATGATACCCATCATCACCCACATAACCTTGATGACCTCGTGCTTTTTGATCGCCTCCAGAACAAAAAGAATATACACCATCTTTGGTGCTTGGCCCTTCTGCAGAAAGTAAAACCACACCAATATTTACATCTTCACCTGCATCGTAAAAGGCATCGTACAATTCTGAGGTTGTTTTGGGTCTGAAAGCATTTCTAACATTAGGTCTATTAAACGCTATTCTAGCAACACCATTGCATTTTTTATAGGTAATATCTTCATATTCTTTAACTGTTTTCCACTCAGGTTGTATCATATTTTTGTATTTTGGACGTTCATAAAAAGAACAAAAATCATCATCAGCAAAAATAAACAATCTAATTTATGATTAAGAAAACACTCACATTATTATTTATTCTTTTTTCTTTTGTTGGATTTTCTCAAAAAATAATTGAGAAAGAGTTGACATCAGATATTTTAGAAACCACAAGGAAGCTAAGAATATATATCCCTGAAGGCTACGAACTAGACAGTATTAAAAACTATCCTTTAGCGGTTGTTTTAGATGAAGAGTATTTATTTGATACGTATGTAGGAAGCGCGGTTTTATTTGCTAAAAAGGATAAGGCACCACAACAGATTATTGTAGGCGTTGCTATGGAAGAAACTAAAGTTAAGGATATTTCGTTTAACCGTACAAATGGACAATTGAATGCAGATTCCAGATATTTTTATGAATTTTTAAGAGATGAAGTTATTTTTTATATGGAAAGCACCTATAGAACATCTCCATTTATTTCTTTAGTTGGCCATGGATATTCTGGAAATTTAGTTTCTCATTTTTTGAAAGAAGACACTGCTTTTATCAATTCTTTTATTTGTATTAACCCTAGTTTTTCTGATTTTATTGGTGGTGAATTACAATCGTATAATTTAGCGAAATTTGGGAAAGAAGACAACACCTTTTATTTCTACACCAATAATGCTTCTTCTTTTTCACCTTTAAAACAAGAAAAAATTTCGCGAGTTCAAAAAGGGCTAAAAGGATTAAGCATCAAAAACTTTAATGTTATTAATGATTACATTAAAACGTCTAGTTCTGTTTCTGCTATAGCAGAAGCTGTGCCAAGAGCAATGACAAAAATTTTTGAAATTTACTCTGCAATTTCTAAAGAAGAATATGATAAAAATATTAAAGATTTATCTCCAAAAGATGCCATTTATTATTTAGAAAGTAAATATTTAGAAATTGAATTTTTATTTGGAACAAACTTAGGAATCAGAGAACGTGACATTTACGCCATTGAAAGTATTATTATAGAAAAAGAAAATGGAGATAGATTAAAAGAATTTGGACAGATGATTTTAAAACTTTTTCCAACTTCGCCTTTAGGTGAATATTATATAGGTAGATATTACGAAACGGGTAAAATGTATAAAAAGGCACTAAAATATTACAAAATTGGTTATGGAAAAATGGATCCTGCTGACCCGAATTCTGATGCGTATTATGAAAATGTTTTGCGCTTAGGAGGACAGTAATTTAAAGAAAAACCAATTAAAACTTACACTAAAACAAATGATCATAGATTTAATTTCTGATACAGTTACTAAACCCACACCAGCAATGCTAGAAGCAATGCTACAAGCAAAAGTTGGGGATGATGTTTTTAAAATGGACCCTACTGTAAATGAGTTAGAAAAAAAAGTAGCAAAACTATTTGGTATGGAAGATGCACTTTTTTTTCCTTCTGGAACAATGGCAAACCAAACTGCTATTAAAATTCAAACTCAACCTGGAGATTTGGTAATTTGCGATAAATACGCGCATATTTACAATTATGAAAGTGGTGGGGTTGCATTTAACTCTGGTGTTACATGTAAATTAGTAGATGGAAACAGAGGAATGTTTACAGCACAACAAATTAATGAAATGGCTTCTGCCCAACCCCAAATTTATTTACCTTATACTAAAATGATTTGTATTGAAAACACTACTAATAAAGGTGGTGGAGCATGTTGGGACTTTGAAGAATTAAAAAAAATTAAAAAAATTGCTCAAAAAAACAACTTAAATTATCATTTAGATGGTGCTCGTTTATTTAATGCTTTAGTGGCAAAAAAGGAAAGCCCTAAACAATATGGCCAATTATTCGACACAATTTCTGTTTGTTTCTCAAAAGGTTTAGGGGCACCCATTGGCTCCATGCTTTTAGGTTCTCAAAAGAATATAAGCAGAGCTTTAAGAATTCGAAAATTATTAGGAGGAGGAATGCGTCAAGTTGGCTTTTTAGCAGCTGCAGCAAACTATGCTATAGACAATCACGTTGATCGTTTGGCAGAAGACCATAAAAAAGCAAAAGAAATAGCCGAAGTTTTAAAAGGTTGTAATTTTATTACAAAAATAGAACCTGTAGAAACTAATATTTTAATTTTTTATGTGGATGATAAAATAGGTGCTGACAATTTTATAAAAACCATGGCCGCTAAAAATATTTTACTAACACCAATGGGAGAAGGTAAAATACGCATTGTAACCCATTTAGATTACACTGATGCCATGCACGAAATTCTATTAAAAGAATTTCGAAATTTTTAGAAATAAAAACGAACTATTGGAGAAATTGGTGAAGCAAAAATACTTTTATTCGAATCATATAAAACATCATAACGAACACCAACAGTAAACCTACCTTGGTTAAAAGCAACACCTAGATGAAGGGCAGGGAAATCGGTTTTAATCGTATTAAAACTATCGGTTTGCGAGGCAAAATAATATTCAAATTCACCAGAAAACTGGATTCCAAAATTCGTTTGATATAAAGATATTAAATTTGTATTGTATGCATTTGTAGAAAAATCGCCAATTTCTCTATACATATATCCTAAACCAGCGCCAAAAGCAAAACCATTGTTAAAATTATAAATGGCACTTGGTGAAATTCCTATGTTTGTTTGATTGCCAAAACCCAAGGTAAAACCACCCCCAAACTGCACATCATCCCAAAAATCAGTACTTTGAGAAAATGAAACAAAAGAAAAACTAAGGCAAAATAGTACTATTACTTTTTTCATTGTTACATTTAAATTGATGTATCTAATTTAGCCAATTCCTTGTAATTTTTATTTAATTTCTTTAATAAAATTCCATAAATAAGTTGGTAAAAAAGCCATAAAATACCTAAAAATAAAAGCGTTGCTATTAATGTTGATACAATAATTATAAAAATTTGTTTCCCAGTTAAATCTTCAAAATCATTATTAATAGTAACAATAGTGACTACTAACATAATTAAAGCCAAATAACTTAAATTAAACAACACATAATTTCTTACTGTTTTTCTAGTTTTAAGAATTTTTTTCATTAGAATTTTTGTAGAATCAACCGTAGAAATTCTTTTATAATTTTGATAAAACATCCATAGAAAGTAAAAAAGTATTACGTATGCTGTAATCTGAGAATAAAATACAAAATTTTCTAAGCCAAGTTTTTCATACTCTTTGTTAGCTTGCTCCATATCTATCAAAAAATACAAAGAATTTAGTACAATAAATTCTAAAATTCCTATAATAAAAATCCATTTTACAATAGATGAGGATTTAGAATGTGCCATTCTATAAATTTCGATAGCCGAAAATTTACTCACCTCTTCAGGTTGGTTCCCCCAAACTTTTTTATAATTTTCTAATACGTCCATAAATTATGGGTTTAGTATGTTCTTTAATTTCTCTTTTGCCCTATTCATTTTCACTCTTGCATTAACCGAGGTTATTCCTAATGTTTCAGATATTTCTTTGTACGGTTTATCTTCTAAATACAAGAAGATTAATGCCTTATCAATATCATTTAAATTATGAATAGCCTTATATAAAGCTTTTAACTGCAACTCTTCAGTATCATCATAATCAGTCGATTTAATTTTATACGCAAAATCACTAATATCTTGCGTTTTCACTCTTCTTGTTGATTTTCTATATAATGAAATTGCTGTATTCAAAGCCACTCTATACATCCAAGTACTAAATTTAGAATCTCCCCTAAACTTTGGGTAGTTTTTCCAAAGCTGGATGGTTATTTCTTGAAATAAATCATTATGTGCATCTCTGTTTGCAGTGTACACTCTACAAATTTTATGCGCAATATTTTGATTTTGTTCAAAGTCCGATAAAAATTTAGTTTCTAAATCTTTTTGCACTTGATAGGTTAGTTAGTTTAACTTATTAGTACGAAAATAATAACATTTGTTACAATTTTGTATAAATTTATTTTATTATCAAATAAATTTCTTAAATTTGTTGAACTTAAAGGAAAGAAAATTGAACAATATAAAGCAAGACTTTACGATAAGAGATTTGGAAAATATTTCTGGAATCAAGGCTCACACTATCAGAATTTGGGAAAAGCGTTATAATTTGTTACAACCAAAAAGAACAGACACAAATATTAGATATTACACACCCCAAAACTTAACCAAGCTATTAAATATTGTTTTATTGAATAAAAACAATATTAAAATTTCTAAAATTGCGGCAATGTCTGAAGAGATGATTACCACAAAATCTAGAGAATTGGCATTTAGTATAGCTACAAATGACGAAGCTATAAATTCTTTTAAGGTGGCTATGTTTCAGTTTGATAAAATTTTATTCAACAATACTTACAACAAACTTTTACATAAAAAAACATTTAGAGAAATTTTTAAAGATATCTTTATTCCTTTTTTAGATCACATTGGTTTGTTATGGCAAACAGAGACTTTATTGCCAGCACACGAACATTTTATTTCTAATTTAATTTCTCAAAAAATTCAAATTAATACAGAAAAATTACAATACAGCATTACTAATACCAATAAAACCTACGTTTTGTTTTTACCAGAAAATGAAATTCATGAACTTGGGTTAATGTATTTAAATTATGAGTTGGTGCTAAGAGGCAATCACACCATTTATCTAGGCCAAAGTTTACCTCTAAACAACTTGAGTTATTTCTTAGAAAGCAATCGCGAAATTTGTTTTGTAACTTCATTAACGATACAGCCTTATGATGACAAAATTGAGTGCTATTTTAATGAAATATCAGAAGTTATGAAAGATACAGAAAACCAATTTATTGCTGTTGGTAGAAAGGTTGATAAAATTAAAGATATGGATTTAAATGACAATATAAAATTATACAAATCAGTTTCAGATTTGTTAAAACTCTTATAAATTTCTAAGCATATTACTTTTTTGTTTGATTAATAATTATATTTGTTAAACAAAAATCAACCAATGCACAATCAAATTTACATTATAGGTTCAGGGTTCTCTGCCTTATCTGCTTCTTGTTACTTATCAAAAGCAGGTTACAAAGTAACTGTTCTCGAAAAAAACGATACTTTAGGTGGTAGAGCCAGACAGTTTAAAAAAGATGGCTTTACTTTTGATCTAGGACCTTCTTGGTACTGGATGCCAGATGTTTTTGAACGTTTCTTTTCCGACTTTGGTAAAAAACCATCAGACTATTATACTTTAGATAAATTAAGTCCTGGCTATGAAGTCTATTTTGGTAAAAATGATTCCATTAAAATTTCTGATAAATTAGATGAAATTTATGACATTTTTGAAAAAGAAGAAAAAGGAAGTAGCAAACACTTAAAAAGTTTTCTATCATCCGCAAAATCAAATTACGATACAGCAATTAAAGATTTAGTTTATAAACCTGGGGTTTCCCCTTTAGAGTTAGTTACAACTACCACAGTTGCAAGAGTAGGTCAGTTTTTTTCAACGATAAGAAAACAAGTTAGAAAAAACATAAATAATCAAAAACTTATTCAAATTTTAGAATTTCCTGTATTATTTTTAGGTGCTAAACCAAGCAATACCCCTGCTTTTTACAATTTTATGAATTATGCTGATTTTGGTTTAGGCACTTGGCATCCAAGAGGAGGAATGTATCAAGTAATTGAAGCAATGGTTAGCTTAGCTAAAAGTTTGGGTGTTGAATTTGAAGTGAATGCTAATGTTGATAAAATTATTGTAGATGACAATAAAAATGTTAAAGGTTTATTAGTAAACGGAAAAGAAATTAAAACAAATTTGGTTTTAAGTGGTGCAGATTATCATCATACAGAAACGCTATTAGATAAAAATCTAAGACAATATTCAGAATCCTATTGGGATAAAAAAACATTTGCACCTTCGTCATTATTATTTTATGTTGGGTTTGATAAAAAAATAAAAAATGTAAGTCACCATACATTATTTTTTGATTCAGATTTTGATGCACATGCAAAAGAAATTTACGACACCCCAAAATGGCCAACAGAACCATTATTCTATGCCAACTTTACCTCAATGACAGATAAAACTTCTGCACCAAAAGGTAAAGAAGCAGGTTTCTTTTTAATACCCTTAGCTCCTGGTATTAAAGATACTCCAGAACTTAGAGAAAAATATTTCCATAAAATTATAGATAGATTCGAAACACTAACCAGTCAAAAAATAAAAGAAAACGTATTGTTTAAAAGATCGTTTTGTGTTAAAGATTTTGAAGAAGAATACAACTCTTACAAAGGTAATGCTTATGGTATGGCCAACACATTATTACAAACTGCATTCTTAAGACCAAAAATAAAGAGCAGTAAAGTAAATAATTTGTACTTTACAGGGCAGTTAACGGTACCTGGTCCTGGTGTTCCTCCAGCTTTAATTTCTGGAAAAATAGCAACGGAATTAATTATAAAAAAACAACACTAACTATGAAAGAATTATTTGATCATGTTTCTAACGATTGTAGTAAGCTAGTAACCAAACAATACAGCACTTCTTTTTCGTTAGCGGTAAATATGTTATCACCAAAAATAAGAACAGATATTTACAATATTTATGGGTTTGTTCGTTTTGCAGATGAAATTGTAGATACTTTTCATAATTACGACAAACACATTTTAATGAGTAATTTTGAAAGGGATTATTACGTTGCTAAAGAACAAGGCATCAGTTTAAATCCAATTTTACACTCGTTTCAACACACAGTAAATCGTTATAATATTCCAGATGAAATGGTACAAGCTTTCTTAAAAAGCATGAAAGCGGATTTACATAAAACAGAATACCAAACCAAAGAAGAATATGATGAGTATATTTACGGCTCTGCAGATGTTGTTGGTTTAATGTGTTTAAAAGTTTTTGTAGATGGTGATGATAAAAAATACAACGAATTAAAAGATGCAGCAATGCGCTTGGGTTCTGCGTTTCAAAAAGTGAATTTTTTAAGAGATTTAAAAGATGATTTTGAAGTGCTAAATCGTTCGTACTTTCCTAACATTAATTTAGGTGAGTTAGATGCAAAATCGAAACAATTAATCATCGATGAAATTGAAGAAGACTTTGATTATGCATATAATCATGGTATTTTAAAACTGCCTGTTGAAGCTAAGTTTGGTGTATATATGGCATATAGATATTACAGACGATTGTTAAAAAAGCTGAAATCTGTGCCATCAGAAAAAATTATGGACACAAGAATTAGAATTTCTGACCCAATGAAAATTAATTTATTGGCAAGAAGTTATGTAAAATACAAGCTAAATATTATTTAAAAATGATTTTCGCATTCATAACATTAGCTACTTTTATGATCATGGAAGGTGTAACATGGTGTACACACAAATATATAATGCATGGTTTTGGGTGGTTTTTGCATGAAGACCATCATCAACCTGGATATCCTCATGTATTTGAAAAAAACGATGCCTTTTTTGTTATTTTTGCTATACCAAGTTCATTATCAATCTTTTTTGGATTAGAACAACAACAATTATGGTTGGCAGCTATTGGTTTTGGAATTCTTTTTTACGGTTTGGCCTATTTTTTAGTTCATGATGTACTCATTCATCAACGTTTTAAATGGTTTAAACACACCAAAAACAGATATTTATTAGGATTGCGTAAAGCACATAAAATCCATCACAAAAATATGGGTAAAGAAGAGAGTGAATGCTTTGGTATGCTTTTCGTACCATTTAAATATTTTAGAAAACCCAATTTAAAAGCATAAACGTATACCTATACTTTTTAATTAATGGATAACCAAAAGAAGAAAGTAATTGTAGTTGGTGCTGGTATTGCAGGTTTAGCAGCTGCTGTACGCTTACAATCCTCTGGTTTTTTAGTTACTGTTTTTGAAGCGAATGCTTATTTTGGTGGCAAACTCACTGCTTTTTCAGAAAACGGATATCGTTTTGACATGGGACCGTCTTTGTTTACCATGCCACAATTTGTAGAAGATTTATTTAAATCTGCTCATAAAAATAGTCAAGACTATTTTCAATACAAAAAAAAAGAAGTGGTTTGCAAATATTTTTATGAAGATGGCACTCGTTTTACAGCAGCTGCAGATACTAAACAATTTGCTAAAAATGCAACAAAATCTTTTAATGTTGATGCTGCAAAACTTACCAATTATTTTAACAAAAGTAAAAAAAAGTACGATTTAACAGCTTCATTATTTTTAGAGCAATCTTTACACAAATTAAGCACCTATTTATCTAAAGACACCATTAACGCTATTTTTAGTATTAATAGTTTAGATATTAATACAACCTTACACAATTACAACAGTACTGCATTTAAGGATGAAAAATTAGTGCAACTTTTTGATCGATTTGCTACTTACAATGGTTCATCACCCTATAAAACCCCAGGAATTATGTCTATGATTCCGCATTTAGAACAATATTTTGGCACCTACTTTCCTAAAGGAGGTATGCATTCCATTACAAAATCTATGTACAAATTGGCCAAAGATATTGGCGTTCAATTTCAATTTAATACTTTGGTAGATGAAATTATAGTTGAAGATAAAAAAGCAAAAGGCATTGTAGTAAAAAATCAAAAATATTTTTCTGACATTGTAGTTTCTAATGCCGATGTTGTACCTACTTATCGTAAATTATTAAAAAAACAACAAGCACCAGAAAAAATATTAAGCCAACCAAGATCTAGTGCTGCATTAATTTTTTATTGGGGTATTACAAAAGAATTCCCTGAATTAGATTTGCATAATATCTTTTTTTCTAAAGATTATAAAAAAGAGTTTGAGGTTATTTTTGATGATAAAAATGTTTGTGATGACCCCACAATTTATGTAAACATCACATCTAAAGAAGAAAAAAATGATGCGCCTAAAGGATCTGAAAACTGGTTTGTTATGGTAAATGTACCCTCAAATACAGGTCAAGATTGGGATGAAATTATTAAAAGAACAAAAATAAATGTCATTGCTAAATTATCTAAAATATTAAATATCGATTTTGAAAAACTCATTAATTTCGAATCCATTTTAGATCCAAGAAAAATAGAATCGAATACACAATCGTATCAAGGTGCTTTATATGGTGCCTCTAGTAATAACAAATTTGCGGCTTTTTTAAGACACCCAAACTTTAGCCAAACTATTAAAAATCTTTATTTTTGTGGAGGCAGTGTGCATCCTGGAGGTGGAATTCCTTTGTGTTTATTATCGGGTAAAATTGTGTCAGAATTAATTGTAAAAGACCAAAAATGATTTCCAAATACAAAGCATATATTACCCTATTTATCATTTGGTTATTTAATATTTCTGGTATTTTAGGTATTTTATCTACTCATCAAGATTGGTTTTTAAGCCTAACTCCGCTAAATTTATTAGTATATTTTTTTGCTATCCTTTGGAATTTAGATCGCATTAACTCTCAATTTTTTATTGGGTTTTCTATTCCCTTTTTTATCGGTTTTATCACAGAGTTTCTAGGCGTAAATTATGGTTGGTTTTTTGGAGATTATTCATATGGAGAAAATTTAGGAATCAAAATTGGTGGAGTACCTATTATGATTTGTGTAAATTGGGGTGTATTAACAGTAATTACAGCAGATGTTTCAGAAAAAATTACCAAAAACAAGGTGTTACGATTTTTATTAGGAGGGCTATTCATGATGCTCTTAGACCTAATTATAGAAGTTGTAGCCCCAAGATTCGATTTTTGGGAATTTGAAAACGGTATTGTACCTTTAAAAAACTATGTAGCTTGGTTTGTAATTGCAGCTTTAGCGCATTTATTTTACAATAGATTTCACATCAAAACAGATCAAAAAGTTTCTTTACACATATTTATGGCTATCATTCTTTTCTTTTCTACCTTTTTATTCTTTTGATGAAAAACTACGATTACATAATAGTTGGTGCTGGTGCTGCTGGTTTAATGATGGCTTACAGAATGGCAAAAGATGCCTTTTTTGATAATAAAAGTATTTTAATTATCGATAAAGAAAAAAAAAATAGCAATGATAGAACATGGTGTTACTGGGAAAAAGGAAAAGGAGAATGGGATGACCTTTTACACACCTCTTGGGACAGTATAATTTTTGAGAGCGAAACCTATCATCTTAAAAAAAAAATAACGCCTTACACTTACAAATTAATCAGAAGCAGTAACTTTTATCAAAAAATATGGGCAATTTTAGATGGTAAAAATAATATTGATTTTATAAAATGTACTGTAAAAACAATACTGCAAGAAAAGGAATTTGCGACAGTTACCACTACCCAAAATTCCAAATACACAACAAAAAAATTATTAAATAGTATTTTATTTGATAACAGTTATTTAAAACAAACAAAATATCCTGTTTTAAAACAACATTTTGTAGGTTGGTTTGTAGAACTACAAGAAGACACTTTTGATGATAGTACTGCTACGTTTATGGATTTCAATATCCCTCAAAAAGGCAATACAAGATTTATGTACGTTTTACCTATAAGTAAAAAAATTGCATTGTTTGAATATACTTTGTTTTCTAAAGATTTACTACACTATGATATTTATGAAAAAGCTATAAAAAACTATTTAGAAGAAAAAAACATTACAAAGTACACTATTCTTGAAAAAGAAGATGGTATCATACCTATGACATCATATAAGTTTTGGAAAAAAAACTCTGAAAACATTATTCACATGGGTACATCTGGAGGTTGGTCTAAAGCAAGTACAGGTTTTACATTTATGAATACCATCAAAAAAACTAAGCAATTGACCTCTTATTTAAAGAAAGATAAATCACTGAGTAATTTTCACTCCAAATCAAAATATTGGTTTTATGATTTGTTATTATTAGATATTTTGGCCGAAAAAAACGAATTGGGTACATCACTTTTTAGTAGATTATTCCAAAGAAATTCTACCACAAAAATATTTGAATTTTTAGATGGTGAAACTACTTTTATTGATGATTTACAAATCATGTCAAAAATGCCAAGCTACTTATTTGGTAAAGCTTTATTTAAAAGAATACTAAACAAATCATCTTAAAAAAGATTAATTAGTCCTTCTTATTTTTTAACTATTTTTTCACCTCCTACTTTTCGATATTCTCTAGTTTAAGCAGTGTTTTTGAATATGAAATTTATTAAAAGAGTTTTTATTATTTGTGTAATTACATTTTTAGTTTCTTGCGATACTATTTTTGAATATACCGTTTACGACGCAGATGTTAAAGAGGAACATAAAAATACAACCACTAAAAATTTAGAAGCATTAAACAAGATTAAAGTAAATTCTCAAAATTTTAAATTTGCTTTTCTAACAGACAGCCACTATTTCTATGACAATTTAAAAACAGTTGTAGATGATATTAATAAAAATAACGAAATACTTTTTTTGCTTTTTGGTGGAGACATTACAGAACAGGCGCTTTTAAAAGAATATGAGATTTTTTATGATATTATGGCCGATCTTCAAAAACCCTATTTTACGGTGATAGGAAATCACGATTATAACTCTAATGGAAATTTAATTTATTCAAGAATATTTGGCGATTATAATTACACCTTTCAATTTAACAATAATAAATTCATTCTCTTTGATGATATTGTTTGGGAAAGTAAAAAATCACCTGATTTTGAATGGTTATCGTTAGAATTAAAAGATCGTAATTCGTTTAATGAAGTTTTTGTAATTGCGCATATCCCACCAAATGGAGATCAATTTACAGAAGAAATGAGCGCTACCTACAAAACTATTATGAGCCAAAATAATGTGCCATTGTCTATGCATGGCCACACACATTCTTATAATTATGAAGAAGGAGATGTGAGTTATTTAACAATACCATCACTCAAAGAATTAGCGTATGGCATTGTTACAGTTCAAGAAAAATCTTTTTCGGTAGAATTGATAGAATTATAGATATGAAAAACATCGCTATTGTAATTTTTTTATGCTTTTTTTCTGCAACCACCTTTGCACAAGAAACTACCACAAAAAAGAAATCTTGGTATGTACCCGATTATGCCTCTTTACAATTTGCTGGAAACATTGGCCTATTATCTACTGGTGTTGGATACGAAATATTTGATAACATTTGGTTTGCAGAGCTGTTATATGGCTATATTCCTGAAGCCATTACAGAGGCTAAATCTACTCATTTAAACACAATCAAAAATACGTTTCCTATTTTTACTAAAAAATTAAGAAAAAACTATTTTATTTCTCTAATTGCGGGTTTAACTGCAACTTATGATGCTACAACCAATACATTTACTGCGCTACCTAGTCAGTTTACAAAAGGATATTATGTTTCTAACTCCATTCATTTTGTTATTTTTGGTGGAGTAAAAATTCATAAAGACTTTGAGGCAAAAAGTATTTTTAAGGGGATAGATTTTTATTACGAATTTGGGTACAGTAGAGTCTTATTTATGGTATGCCATAACCTCTAAAGAAGTATCAATGGGTGACGCTTTTAGCTCTGCAATAGGAATCAATTTTTATTTTTAAATAGAAGATAGGTATCTAAAAATAAATCTGCACCATTTTTTTCCAATAACGTGCTTTATGAGCTCTTTCATCCCACTCGTAAACTTGATGCGTAATTCCTTTTTCATGTAAGATATTTGATAAAATGTAGTTACTTTCTAAAAAAGGATCTTCTTTACCAATCACTAAAACAATATCCATTTTATCAATTTGTTCAATTAAAACAGGGTCATCAATATTTTTTAAATATTGATTGGGCATGTTAAAATACACAAAATCGTTATGAAAACCACTTAACAAATCTTTAAAATATCCTTTAGATTTTGTCAAATCATAACGCCCACTTAAACCGATAACTTTACAAAATAAATTAGGATGACGCATAGCAACATTTACAGCATGATAAGCGCCCAAACTACAACCAGCAGAAATTACACTTTTATTATTATTAATATTATTAGCTAAAGGCAATACTTCTTCTAAAACATATTTTTCGTATTGAATATGTCTGTAAATTCTGTAGCCTGGATGCACAAAGCTATTGTAAAAAGATTCTAGATCTACACTATCTACACAAAAAATTTGTAAATGTCCGTTTGTAATTTTTTCTTCTAAGGCTTTAATTACCTTCCAGTTTTCGTAATCATAAAAACGTCCCATTCTAGGTGGAAAAAACAATACTTTTGCTCCTGAATCACCAAATATCAATAGTTCCATCTCTTTTTCAAGATTTGGACTATACCATTTGTGATATTCACGTTTCATAGATTTTTTTTAGCAGAATTACTTTAATTCAATTTTTTCAAGAATTTGTTCTGGAAATATTTCTTTGTTTGCTTCCAATGCGTTTTTTAATACTTCATAACCCTCAGCATTAAAATGCAAACCATCTTCTTGAAAGTATTTTTGATCAGGATTACCATTGGCATCTAATAATTTATCAAAAATATCTACATAATAAAAACGATCGTCTTTACGCATCAACTTTTCAATGCAGGTATTGGTATAATGGATACTCTGCAACAAATGTTTGCGAGCAATACTTGGTTTTATAGCAATACAAGTGCATTTAACAGTGCTATATTTTTCTCTAATTTTTACCAATAAATTTTCTAAAAACAAAATTACCTCTTCAGGATGCCTTGCATCACCTAAATCATTATCACCTGCATAAATTACAATAGACTCTGGGTTTTCAATATTTTTAAAAATACGATCAAAAAACCATGTACAGGCAGCTAAAGTAGAACCTCCAAAACCTAAATTAACAGGATTATAAGCTCTAAAAACCGATGTCAAATCTTCCCATAAAGTAAATGTAGAACTGCCATAAAAAATCATTTTAGGTTGATATTCTAAATTCTCATTTTCGTTTTCTAATCGTTCTAAATCTGGATGATACCAAAACATGAATCTTTATTTTATTTTCTGGCTAATATAGTATATTAAAAATAATTTTTAGCATTACCGTATTTATCTGTAACTTAGAAAAGCAAACTATATGGTAATGCAGATTGATCTACTTTTTAATTATTTTTCTCTAAAATAATATAAGCGTTTTCGGCTATTATAATTTGTTTATAAAATTCTTTTAAAGCAAAATATTCTTCGGATGAATACGAGCTTTTTGCTATTTGTATTCTGGCATAAAGGTTAATAATATTATTCTTTTCTACGGCTTTTAAAACAAACAAACCACCTTTATTAGGTAAAGCAACTGCCTTATTTTTTGGCAATTGCGTAACTGTATAGTTTTCTGGAATTTTTAAACTCAGCACAAAATTAGATTTTCTTCGATAGCCAAAATCTACGGGGTAATTTCTTTCTTTTAGTTTAAATGGGTTTTGTTCTAACCTATCAAAAAAGAATGGATTAATTCTTATTTTGTCAGACAAACCTTCATCCATAATTAGGTTTACTTTAAATACTTCTAATAAATTTTTCTCTAAATTTTCTGCATTAGTAACTGTATAATCTTCTACCTCAACATCTGGGTTTTCTTCTTCAAAATTATCAATATAACCAGTTTCACCTAGCTCATATAATTTTTTACGTTGACGTTCTGCAGCATAACCTTGTTTATTGATTAGCATGCTTCCTTCAAAATCTCCATCTTCATTGAGTACTAATTTCGCTGTAATACTTTTAGAAGTTTTAAATTTTGGTCTTAATTTAACCCAATTACTTTCTTTTTTATAATTTATAATTCGTGCATTGCCATTTAGCGCTCTAAAAGGGACTTGACCAAAAGGTAAAAAACGATCTGTGGCATCTAAAAAATAGTTTTTATCTTCAATTTTAACTTTTACAATAAGGTAATTAAAATCAAAAATAATAGGATAAAGTGTTGTAGGTATGCCATTTTCTCTAGTTGATAAAATAACCAAATCTGACTCAATTTCAGCAGCTTGCAAAGCATTGTATAGAGATAAATTAATTTCGCCTGCAGTACCCACCTTATTGGTAAAAGCTTGTTTTACGTTTTCATCTTCGTAATTCCAATATCTATTATTCCAACTATAGTGATTTTTTATGTATTCGTAGATTTTTTTCGATTTTTGCAAATCGTTTGTCATCAATAGTATATCTTCTGGTATATTTTTTTTGAAGAAACTCTTTTTAGAAGTTTGATTATTTAAAAAAATCTTTTTTAATTTTTTATCCGCATTTTTCCAAGTAGAAGTATAATTTTCTATTACTCCATTTGTTTTTGTATAAGTTTCTAAGTCAAAAGATAAATGTGAAATATAGTTTTCTTTACTTAACATGTAGCCTTCTTCTTCAAAAGCAGGCACATTATACATTCCGTATGCATAAATTACGCAAGCACCATCTCCCAAACCACTAATATACACACACTTTTTATCTACAGATGGTTTATCTTTATCTAGTTTTAAAAAGCCTGTTAACCTAACATTGTATTTATAATTTCCTAGAATAGCTGCATCAAACTCACTCTTTATTTTAGGAATCTCTGATTGAAAATACCAATCAGGAATACCTAAATAAGGTGAAATTATACTGTACGCATATTCAATTACACTCCCTACCTTAATATTGGGCATTGTAAATCGTTGTGTAGTCCAGTTTTTAGATTCTTTTACTTCAAAAATTTTATCTTTATCTAGTAAACTTGTAGTCATAGAACCTGTTTCTGAAATATTATAAGTAATGGCTTTAATATCTGAAACCCGTTTTTCTTTATACAGCCTTATAGAAATATTGGCTTGATCAAAAGCATCTTGGTCTAAAATTTTAATGCGATAATAATAATCTGTTCTTGTCTTATGATCGTTATCTGGGTCTAAGTAAACATTGGCATGCTCGTACAAAACTACAGCTGCAGCTGTTGAATCTTTAGTATACACAGTCATTTCTAATTCATCTAAAGTAGTTTGTCTCATATTAGATGATTTTTCTTTTTGGGAGTACATTATTATTGTAAAAAACAACAATAACCATGGCATTTTTTTCATTTAAAATCGAATAATTTTTTGAACTTTATTTTTATTTAAAAAGTTCTTAATTATGGTTTTAGCAATTTTTTTATGTGCAACAGGTGTTAACACAGATTTTAGAATATCAATATTATTTTCTTGATATGCCAAATTGGTATACCCAAAACTGATAATATTATTATTTTCAATTAAAATTACTGCATTTTCTTCTATTTCTCTACCCTTATCTAAAATGATAAAATCGTCGTGATTAAAATTATCATCTGTTAACTTAAATTTCTTTTTAAAATTAAATTTGGGCGATAATGTTTCTAAAGCAATGTAATACTTTAAACGTGTAAACAACTCGTTACCTGTTTTATTAAAAGATACAGAAGTGGCTCTATCTTGAATTTTCACAGCACGTCTTGTAGTTTTTAAAAACAGTTTATTAATTTCTATTTTTATGTTTTTACCACGTCCAACAAAAATTACTTTTCCATTGATGTCATGAATATAGTAAACCCCAAGTACTCTTGGTATTTCTTCAATTAAATTTTTGAGTTTTTCTTTTTCTAATCGCTTATCAAAATATTTAATAGAATTTTGGATAATTTCTTTTTTGGTATCTTTTTCTAGCAGTAATTTAAACAACTGAATGGTTGCTAAAGCATCACCAGAAGCCCTGTGCCTATCTGTAATTGGTATGCCTAAAGATCGGGTTAGTTTGCCTAAACTGTAAGAAGGTTGGCCTAGAATTAATTGCTGACTCAATTCTACTGTACAAAGCGTATTTCTTTCAAAATCAAAACCAAGTCGTTGAAATTCTGTTCTTAAAATACGGTAATCAAAAGCAGCATTGTGTGCAATTAAAATACAGTCTTTTGTAATTTCTACAATACGTTTGGCTACTTCGTAAAATTTAGGCGCGTTTTTAAGCATTTTACTATTAATGCCTGTAAGTTTAACAACAAATTCTTGAATTTCTCTTTCCGGATTTACAAGTGATATAAATTGATCTACAACTTCGTGTCCGTCAAATTTATAAATAGCAATTTCTGTAATGCCTTCTTCATTAAATTTACCTCCTGTAGTTTCAATGTCTATAATTGCGTACAATATCTTTTTCTTTATTTTTTGGGTGAAATTTACTGATTATAATTTCGATGACCAAATATAGCGCTACCAACTCTTATCATAGTGCTACCATTTTCAATAGCTATTTTGTAATCGCCACTCATTCCCATAGATAAAACGTTCAAATTACAGTTTTCTGTATTCACTTTGTTTTTCAAATCTTCAAAAAGATTTTTGAGTGCTGTAAATTCGTCTTTTAACTGATTTGCATGCTCTGTAAATGTAGCCATACCCATTAAGCCTACAATATTAATATTATTCAATTCTGCAAATTCATCAGAATGTAAAATGGTTGTAATTTCATTAAAAGACAACCCAAATTTGGTATCTTCTTTGGCTATTTTTGCTTGTAATAGACAGTTTATAATTCTATCGTGTTTTTTTGCTTCTTTATTAATCACTTTTAACGTTTTCAATTTATCAACACCATGAATTAAATCTACAAAATGCGCCATATACTTTACCTTGTTACTTTGTAAATGACCAATCATGTGCCATTGAATATCTTTAGGCAACACATTGTATTTATCAACCATTTCCTGAATCTTATTTTCACCAAAAATACGCTGACCTGCATTATAGGCCTCTTGTAAATCTTCTACAGGTTTGGTTTTAGAAACCGCAACAAGTGTTACGTTTTCTGGTAAAGTTAATTGTATATTTTTTAAATTTTCTTTAATCATTGTTAGGTTTTTAAAATTCATACATGGTTAATCCGCTTCGTAATTTTGGTTGAATGTAGGTTGTTTTAGGTGGCATTTTTAAATTAGCATTCGATATTTTTTTCATTTCATGAATATCTACAGCAACCAAGCCAAAACCCACTTTAAACAAACCAGAATCTACTTTTGTTTTAATGGCTATAGCATTTGTTTTATTGTGTGCGTAAGCAATTCTATCATTATGGGTTACATCATCAATCCCTAACATTGGGCGCAACACCGTTTTGTATAATATTTCTGCATCTAATGTACTCAAAGCATCTGTAAAATGGTATTTATTTTCTCTTAAATATAGTGCATAAAATTCGCCTTGAAGATACATACTAAAATGATGTTTTTTAGAAGGCGAGTACAATTGTTGTCCCTTATTTTCTATGATAAAAAAAGCATTTAATTGGGTTAAAAACTCTTTTACAGATAAACCGTTTAAATCTCTAACAAACCGATTAAAAGCTGATATTTTTAAATCAGATTCAGGAATTAAATAACTCATAAAAAAATTATATGCCTCATTACCTGTATGATTTTGGTTTGCTGTTGCCAAATCTTTAGCCAATAAAGCAGAAGAAGCAGATCTATGATGCCCATCAGCTATATATAAATATTCTATTTTTTGGAACGCCTCTGTTATTTGATGTATGATTTTAGCATCTTTAACCAACCAAAGTTTGTGCAATTGTGTATCGGTTGTAGAAAATTCGTATTCTGGTCTATTTTTCTGTTGTCTTTTAATAATTGCTGCTAAGGTTTCATCATCTTGAAAAGTTAGTAATACAGGCTCTGCATTAAAACCTGTTACCTTTAAATAGTTTTCAAAAAGTTGCACTCTTTTACCCAAAGTAGCTTCGTGCTTTTTTATTTTATTATTGTTATAATCGTTAACGCTTGTGGCTGCTATAATTCCGCAAAAAATACCCTCATGATTTGTTTTTTGATAGATGTAAAACGAGGGTATAGCATCTTGAATAAAAATTTGCTTTTCTTTAAACGCTTCATACCGATTGTGAACCAATTGAAAACGTTGTTCACTAGAAATTTCTTGCTGGTGTTTATACCCAGAATTTATGATGTGTAAAAACGAAAACGGATTAAAGTCTAATTTTGCACCTAGTTCAGCAGGGCTATACTCTTCATAAGATTTTGAAGACACCAAAGCTACTTTATCTCTACTTGGTCTTACTGCTTTAAAAGGTTTTACAATGGCCATTTTATTGTTGTAAATTATTTTTAGGTATTTTTAAAATCTGTAATGATGAGTAGTGCTTTTACGTTTTTAAAAATGTACATGCTTAAATAAAGTGTAAACTTATGAAAGCAAAATTAAAACCCCTAAAAAAGCAGTAAATTTATTCATTATATTTTGTCAATATTTATCATAAACCAAGATACATACTTAAATTTACAGTTGTTTTTTAGATAATTCAATCTCTATTTTAAATTGATAAACACAGCTTTAAATAAACAAAAAAGTTCTACTTTTGAGCCTTATTAATTTGATTTTTGTAAACTTAAAAGATGTTTTCTAAAGAAGAAGCTTCAGCACTAAGAAAATTATTCTGGACCAGTTTTGGGAAATCTTTTCCCAGAAAATGGCTGTTGTACAATACCAAAGTAAAAGGCCTTGCTTTTAAATTTGTAGCAGACAGAAAAAAAGCTTTAGTTTGTTTAGATATCGACACAAATGACGAAATAGCAAATTTGCTATATTACGATCAACTACTTTCTTTAAAAACCTTATTAGAAAATGAAATTCCTAATGTTGTTTTTGACGACGCTTATTTACTTGAAAGTGGAAAAATAATCCATAGAATTTATGTTGATTTCGATAAAAAGTTTAGCATCTACAATAAAAATACTTGGCGAGATTGTTACGAATTTTATGTAGCTACAATGTCTAAATTTGAATTATTTTACTTTGAGTACGAAGACATTATTAAAAACATTTAAAGGATTTTACTTTACAAAAAAAATCACCTTTTTTAATGGCGATTTTTACCGCTATTTTTTTAATTCTATTTGATAAACTGAATGGTTAACGGATAAGAAGGTGGCTCATTATTACTAGCTTTAATAGCATTAACAATTGGAAAAATTAAGTAGAAAAAACCAATGGCTATAATTCCTAAAATTCCTAAGCCAAGTAGTAGAATTAATGGAATACATATTAAAATGTAAATAAACATAGAAATTCTAAAGTTAATGATTGCTTTACCATGCAAATCCATGTCTTTAATTTCATCTTTTTTAGTTAACCACAAAACCAATGGTACAATAAAACCACCAATACCTGTTACAAAATCTAACAGTTGGCTTAAATGGGTTAATACCAGTAATTGTTTATCTTCTTTCATTTTTTTAAAGTTTAATGGTGAGTACACTTATACGTCGCAAAATTACTTATTTTGTTACATTTTTAATTCAAACATACTATTAAACCCGCAAAACTAAACCTTTTCTGCATTTGAGTTAATATCCCTATTATATGAGCAAACCTCAACTTTGCATCTAAATTATCTTTGTAATGTAAATAATATTAACCTTTAAAATTATAAAACAAACTATGGATTACTTAAACATAAACAACCAAAAAATACTACCAGTTGTAACTGAATTAAACGTTCTGCTTGCAGATTACCATGTGTATTATCAAAAATTAAGAAATTTCCATTGGAATATTTTAGGCAAAAACTTTTTTGATTTACACCAAAGGTTTGAAGTAATGTATAATGATACCAGAACTAAAATAGATGAAGTTGCTGAAAGAATTATCACTTTAAAATATCATCCAATCAGTAAATTATCTGATTATATTGAGGTTTCTAAAGTAAAAGAATCAAGTCCGTTATTAACCGACGAAGAAATGGTAGCCGAAATTATTAGAGATCATAAAATTATCTTAGAACAATTGGGCAAAATAATTGACAAAGCAGAAAAAGCAAAAGATGAAGGTACTATAGATTTGATGGGCGCATACATTAGAGAATTAGAAAAATCTACCTGGATGTTAAATGCTTGGGCAAAAGACACCAAAGAAGAATTAAATGCAAGTTTTGTTAAATAATAAGTAGTCCTTATTTTTTAAATAATACGTTATTAAGATACGCACGTCAGCTTGCGAATATCTTATCCATTCTCAACAAAACTTAGTATAAAACATGAATAAAGTTATAGATAAATTAATGCTATGGAAAGAAATTTTCATAGAAAACATACCCAATTTAGCAATTGCATTTGTAGTACTTGTTATTGCATATTTCAGTTCTAGATGGATTAGCACACTTGTAAACAAAGCTATAGGAGGCAAAATAAAACAAGAATCTGTTAAAAACTTAGTATCAAGAGTAGCCTCTGCAGTCATCTTTTTATTAGGATTGTATTTTGCAATGACCATTTTAAAGTTTGATGATACTTTAAAAACCATAGTTTCTGCAGCCGGAGTTTCTGGTATAGTAGTAGGTTTGGCTTTACAAGGCACGCTTTCTAATACCATTTCTGGTATTGTTTTATCCTTTAGAAAAAATTTAAATATTGGAAATTGGGTAGAAACTAATGATTTTGCAGGCGAAGTTATAGACATTAATTTAAACTATTTTGTAATTAAAGAAGCAGATAATAACAAGGTTGTAATACCTAATAAAATGATTTTAGAGAGTCCTTTTAAAAATTATTCTTTAACCACAAAAATGAGAATTGCAATAACCTGTGGCGTTGAGTATGGAGCAGATTTAGAAAAAGTTGAACATTTAACTAAAAAGGTAATTACAGATAACTTCAATCAAAAAAGATTAGAAAAAGAAGTAGAGTTTTATTACACAGAATTTGGAGATAGTTCTATAAACTTTTTATGTAGGTTTTGGGTTGACTCAGAAAATGCTTTAGAAAAATTAAAAGCAAAAAGTAATGCCATCATAAAAATTAAACAAGCATTTGATAAAGAGGGTATTACAATTCCATTCCCAATGAGAACTTTAGAGTTTGTAGAAGACAACAAATTAAATATCAAAGAATTTGCAAAACAACAAATGTCTGCTAATTGATAAAAAAATGAAGAATTCCCCAATGAATTCTTTATAGGCTCAGCACAAATATGTGTTGGGCTTTTTTTATATGCTGATAAATCTTTATGTATTTTTGCAACATGATTAAAAACGATACTATTATAGCTTTAGCAACGCCATCTGGTGTTGGAGCAATTGCTGTGATTAGGCTTTCTGGTGAAAATGCCATTACAATTGCTGATGCCTTTTTTAAATCGATAAAAAAAGGAAAAACCTTAACAAATCAGCAATCGCACACCATTCATTTAGGGCATATTGTTAATCAAGGTGTTGTTTTAGATCAAGTTTTAGTCTCGGTTTTTAAAAATCCTAATTCGTATACTGGCGAAAATGTGATAGAAATTTCTTGCCATGGTTCTAGCTTTATTCAACAAGAAATCATTCAGTTATTCTTACAAAATGGTTGCAGAATGGCAGATAATGGCGAGTTTACCATGCGTGCTTTTTTAAATGGAAAAATGGATTTAAGCCAGGCAGAAGCTGTAGCAGATGTTATTGCTTCCAACTCTGCTGCTAGTCATCAAATGGCCATTCAGCAAATGCGTGGGGGCATTACCAATGAACTCAAAGAACTGCGTGCTAAATTGTTAGATTTTGCAGCTTTAATTGAACTGGAACTCGATTTTTCTGGTGAGGATGTAGAATTTGCAGACAGAACTCAATTCAAAGAATTGGTAGCAAAAATTACCTTTGTTTTAAAACGTTTAATTGATAGTTTTTCTTTTGGTAATGCCATGAAAAACGGAATTCCAGTTGCCATTATTGGCGAACCCAATGTGGGAAAATCTACTTTATTAAATGCACTTTTAAATGAAGAAAAAGCCATAGTTTCTGACATTGCTGGTACAACAAGAGATGCTATTGAAGACGAATTAATTATAGAAGGTGTTGCTTTTCGATTTATTGATACTGCAGGAATACGAGAAACCAAAGATGTGGTAGAAAATATTGGGATTAAAAAAGCCTTTGAAAAGGCAGAAAATGCACAACTGATTATTTTTATTATAGATGCTAGAATAGAGAAAAAAACACAAAGGCAAAAAGAAATCCAAACCATAAAAGAACGTTTCCCCAATAAACGTTTATTAGTTATTGCCAATAAAATGGATTTGATTGCTGAGGATGAAAAAGCTGCTTTAGAATTAGAAATTGAAAATTTAATTCCGCTTTCTGCAAAAAATAAAACAGGCATAGACGAACTTAAAAACGAATTAACAGCTTTAGTTAATATTGGTGCTTTAAGTAATAACGAAACGATTGTTACCAACTCTCGCCATTTTGAAGCTCTAAATAATGCCTTAATTGCCATAAATTCTGTGCAACAAGGTATTGATTTAGAAATTTCTACAGATTTATTTTCTATTGACATTAGAGAATGTTTGCGTCATTTAGGGGCAATTACTGGAGATTATGATGTAGATAAAGATATTTTAGGGCATATTTTTTCTAATTTTTGTATAGGAAAGTAATTTATTTTTAAAATTAAGAAATATGCTTACTAAAAAACATTTAAATATGTATTATATTTGAATTGTACAAAGAGAAGAGTTCTCTTTACTATTTATTAACTTCTAATTCCCCCATTATGAAAACTAATAATATAAAACGATTTATTATTGTTGCCATCTGCGCAATTAGCCTTTATTTTTCAGGCAATTACATATTAGAAATGTCTAATATAAAAACATTAAGAGATGCTTTTAATGTGATGATTTTCTTTACTTGTTTATTTCCGTTTTTATTCGTTTCAATTTCTTTGATTCGTACATTTTTCAAATCTATCTATAGATTTTCATACGAATAATTGATAATCAATAAAATCTTAGTCATTAAAAAAACATCCTTACTTATATTGTGGAATTAATTAGTGACTATTAAATAAGAAAAATAAAGGAATACCGTAATCAAATACGGTATTCCTTCTCGTGTTCAAACTTAATAAAGATATTAAATTATCTTTTTACTACTTTCTTAGTAATTGCAGTATTATCTTTATTATCAATAATATTTAATAGATAAATACCGGTTTTAAAAGATGTAAAATCAATCTTTACTATATTATTTTCTTTTGAATTTGTATTATATAAACTTCTACCTGAAATATCATAAAGTACAATACTAAAATCAGATGATTGATTAGAACCCATTCTAATATTTAAAACATCATGTATTGGATTTGGATAAACTTGAAATTCATTAACACTATCATCATTAATGCTTAATGCTGAATCACGAGTTAACTCTAAAGTCAATGCTGTTGATGGGGTTGACACACTTCCATCTGATGCAATTACTCTGTGATATAAGGTTACTGAATTCCCTATAGCAACGCCTTCATTGTCTAAAATTGTGTTGATTGCTGCGTTATCAGAATCAAAACTTAAACCTGATACTTTATTGTTTACCAATAAATTTGTGAAGGCTTGATCTGTTGCCAGTTGAAAAGTATAAACCAAAACATCATTATTTGAATCTGTTTCTGCATCCCAAGTAACTTGAAATGGTGTACTTGCATCATCATTAATTGTTAAAGAAGCATTGTCTGCAGGACTTGTAATACTTGCAGCACTTGGAAACGCATTGTTATCTCTTAATACCTGGCCTCTTAATTCTCCTGCTCCATTTGTTGTGGTATGAATGTTTACATAAACTCCCCCACTTAATAAACTTGCTTTTTGTGATGCGTCTATAGTAAATGTATTATCGGCTGCAGTATAAATTCCTCCTTTTAAATCAGAATCTACTGTTGCATTTAATAAAATAGTTACTCCTCCATTACCTGTAGCATCTGCCAAGTGTAAATGTGAACCACCAGCAACTGAAGCATCAAAATCTCCATCCAATCCACTAAAACCTCCTGTTACTACTAATTGATCTCCTGTAATTTCAAACTGCACATTTCCAACTGCTGGACTTTCTATTGGCTGAACTTCATTTACTCCTGCTAAATTTGTACCTAAATAAGTTCTTGCCAAAGGCAATACTTGTCCTCTTAATTCTCCTGATGCGAATTCTAAACTGTGAACATTTACATAATAACCTCTTTTAAATAGGGTTTCTATTTGTGCTTCTGAAAATGCAAACGTATTATCTGCTGGTGCTAAAACTGCACTTCTATTATCTGATGATAGTGTTGGTGTTAATACAAAATCTACACCTGCGTTTGTACCTGCCATGCCTGAATGCAAATGCATTCCTCCTGCAATAGCCGTATTTAAATCGCCCATTAAATTGTTAAATGAACCACTTACAGTTACGTTTCCTAAACCATCGTGCGTTACTACTAAACGACCTGTTGCTGTTGTATTTATAGCTGGTACTTCTTGAGCTCCTGTTAATTCTGCTCTAAATACTGCCGATGAAATTGGTGTTACTTGTCCTCTTAACTCTCCTGACATAAAAGTAGTGGAATGTACGTTAATGTAGTTTCCATCTGCTAATAAAGTTGCTTTTTGAGCCGCATCTAAAGTAAATGCATTTTTTGAAGCTTCTATAATGGCTCCTTTATTGTCTGCATCTAAGGTTAAATCCAATACAAAAACTACGCCTCCATTACGTCCTGCAACTGCATCATGAATGTGTGCACCTCCTGCAACACTTACAGCAACATCGCCTGTTAAATCATCAAACGAACCTGAAACTGTTAACACATCTCCTGATAATTCAAAAACCAAATTACCATTTGCTTCTGTATTTATGGAAGGTACTTCATGAGTTCCTGATAAGTTTGCTTGTAAATAATTGTCAGAATTTGGTAATAGTTGTCCTCTTAATTCTCCTCCTGGAAAATCAACAGAATGGATATTAACATACAATTCTCTTGCATTTAATGCAGCTATTTGATCTGTTGTTAAGGTAAATGTATTATCTGCTGCTTCATAAGTTCCTGATCTTAAATCACCAGAAATAGTTGTAGTTAATAATAATTCTACACCTCCATTTCGACCTGCAATAGCTTTATGAATGTGTGCGCCACCAGCTACAGTTGCATCAAAATCACTGGTTAGTCCAGCAAATGAACCTGTTACAATTAAGGTGTTACCACTTAAAGTGGCATTTACTTCACCATAAGCT
Organism: Polaribacter sp. R77954; assembly: GCF_044595335.1. Lineage (GTDB taxonomy): Bacteria > Bacteroidota > Bacteroidia > Flavobacteriales > Flavobacteriaceae > Polaribacter. The sequence continues at coordinate 3,903,703 of NZ_CP138992.1, read as the reverse complement.
GTGGTTAAAGCTACTGGGTTTTCTTGAACCCCACTTAATGTGGCTGTGAAGTCTGTTTGAGCTTGTGAAAAACTTACTGTGCATAGTAAGAATAAAAATAAAATTGTTTGTTTAGAATTAAATACTGAAGTATTTAACCATTTTTTTTCGAGTAGTGTTTTCATCATTTAATTTTGTTTAAATTATAATTCTTCAACAATACTTACGAGAGAAATGGAAACTCGGTTTTGGGATAAGTGTTAAATAAATGTTAAATAGATTTTTTTGTTTATTTCTCTATCCATTTATTGTTTTTTAAAATGATAGATTCTTACTTTATTTATTTTTGAGAAAAAAATTAACAGTCTATAATTCTAATATTTAAAAATTATGGACTCTTAGAATGTACAAATTCTAATAATAGATGAACTTATTTACTCTTTTACCTTAAATACTTTTCTTAAAATGTCATCCATCAAACACCATTTGGTTATTGCAGATTGCAATAAGTTTGCACCTACAAAAGCGGTAAACCATAACCAATTGATATGCACTGTTACTGCAAGAATTACACTTAATAGAATAAATGTACCTGCTATGGCTCTAATCATTTGTTCTCTTTTCATTTTATTTATAGTTTTTACGTTCAATTAAATAATATACTAATGGCACAACCAACAAGGTTAATATGGTTGCTGTGATGGTACCCCCCATTAAAGAAATGGCTAATCCTTGAAAAATAGGATCGAAAATGATAACAAACGCACCAATTACAACTGTACCTGCTGTTAATAAAATAGGTGTGGTTCTTACTGCTCCAGCTTCAATAACGGCTTGTTTTAAGGGTGCCCCTTCTGCTAATCTTAAATTAATAAAATCGATAAGCAACACAGAGTTTCTAACCATAATACCTGCTAAAGCAATCATTCCTATAAATGAAGTTGCTGTAAAATAGGCATCCATCATCCAATGCCCAACAATAATACCTACCATAGATAAAGGTATGGCCACCATCATAACAATTGGTGCTTTAAAGTTTTGAAACCAACCTACAATTAAAATGTAAATTAAAATGATTGCACCACCAAAAGCAGTACCTAAATCTTTAAAAACCTCTAAGGTAATCTGCCATTCACCATCCCATTTTATGGTATAATCATCCTCATATTTAGGTTGATTTAAATACGACTCATTCAATTCATAGCCTTTAGGCAATTCAATTTCCTTTAGTTTTTTATCCATTCCTAAAATAGCATATGCAGGACTCTCTAATTCACCAGCCATTTCTGCGGTTACATACACCACACGTTTTTGGTTTTTACGATAAATACTTTTGGCGCTCGTTTTTTCTGTAACATCAACCACATCACCCATAGAAATCAGGGTGCCTTGTTGCGATTTTATTTTAAGTTGTAAAATATCTTGTACAGAAGATTTTTCTTTTTCATCTAAAGTCAACACCAAACCAATTTGATTGGCAGCATTTTCATTATACAAGGTAGTAATTTCTTGATCTGACAATGCCAGATACATGGTATGCGTAACCTCTTTAGGAGCAACACCATACAACATTGCTTTTTGCTTATCAACCACAAATTCATATTCTGTTTGGTTGTCTTCAACCATCCAGTCGATATCTACAACATCATCAGTTTGTTGTAAAATACTTTTAATACTATCTGCAATAGCCATTTGTTTTTTATAATCTGGCCCATATACCTCTGCTACTATTGTTGACAATACTGGTAGTCCTGGTGGCACCTCTACTAATTTTACATTTGCACCAAATGATTTTCCTATTTTTTGAATATCAGCTCGCATTGACTTTACGATATTATGACTTTGTGCACTTCTATTATGCTTATCCGTTAAATTTACCTGAATATCTGCCATATGATTACCTGCTCTCAAATCGTAATGTCTTACCAAACCGTTAAAAGTTATTGGTGCAGAAGTACCTATATAATTTTGATAATTCACCACTTCTGGTCTATCTGACAAATATTGAGCAATTTCTTTGGTAACTGTAGCTGTTCGCTCTAAAGTGGTACCTTCTGGCATATCAATTACTACTTGAAACTCGTTTTTGTTATCAAAAGGCAACATTTTTACAGCTACAGATTTTGTAAAAAACATACTAAGTAACCCCAATAAAAGTAAGGTTGTAATGCCTAAAAAACCCCATCTTTTTACGCTACTTTCTAATAAAGGCTTTTCTAGCTTTTCATAAATTCTATAAATTGCTGTTTGTTGTGGACCTTTATTTTCTTTGTCTTTTGATGAATTATCTGACTTTTTATCTTTTTCACGTAAAAAGATAAATCCTAAGTATGGCGTAATTGTCAATGCTACAAATAATGATAAAATCATAGCTATTGATGCGCCTATTGGCATTGGGCTCATATAAGGTCCCATTAAACCAGATACAAATGCCATGGGTAATACTGATGCAATAACCGTAAATGTTGCTAAAATTGTTGGATTCCCAACTTCATTTATCGCAAATAATGCTGCCTCTTTAAAGGGGAGTTTTTTCATTTTAAAATGACGGTGCATATTTTCTGCAATAATAATAGAGTTGTCTACAACAATACCTGTTACAAATACCAGCGCAAATAGTGTAATTCTATTCAACGTATAATCTAGCATATAATAGCTTAATAAGGTTAAGGCAAAAGTAATAGGTACAGACAAAAACACGACTAAACCACCTCTCCAGCCCATAGCCAACATCACCACTAAAGTTACTGCAATAATGGCTCCTATTAGGTGCATTAATAATTCTGATACTTTTTGCGAAGCAGTTTCACCATAGTTTCTGGTAATTTCTACATGCACATCATCAAGTATTAAGTTGGTTCGCAAATGTGAAATTTTATCTAAAATAATATCAGAAATTTGCATGGCATCTGCTCCTTTTCTTTTGGCAATTGAAATGGTTACTGCAGGATACTCCGATTTATAGCTGGTACTTTTTGGGTTTGCTTTACCAAAACCCAAGCTCACATAATTTTTAGATATTTCTGGGCCATCTATAATTTTAGCCACTTGCTTTAAATAAACAGGGTTGTTTTGTTGTACACCAACTACTAAGTTTTCTACATCGTGCTTACTTTCTAAAAACTTACCTGTAGTTACTAAAAACTGATTATCATTTTTATTAAAACTACCAGCACTCATTTGTTGATTATTAGCTTTCACCATTTCTGCAACCGCTAAAAAATCTAATCCGCTAGAAGCTAGCTTATCTTTATCTTGGTTTTACATTGTTGGTACTCTAGCTTAGATTTTTCAAATGAGGCTTTGCTTTGTTGTTGTTTTGCAAACCTTTTGGCGCCTTTAAAAATATCCTAACTTAATTGTTCCCCAATAATGTAACCATCTGCACTGGTGCTAAATGCATTATTATCATACAATTGGTAGCTACCAAAAGCATTTAATCTTGGTAAAAAACCAACCTTATTCGCATTGTGCATTTCTTTGTGAGCATCAACTGCTAATTCCATTGCTTTAACATCTGCACGATTCTCAGATAATTCTGCCTCATTTAAAAGATTTACTTTTTTTACATGTAAACTATCTGTCGGTTTAAAAACAACATCTTGCGTTGTATTCATTAAAAAAGACAAATAATCTGAAATGTTTTTGACATTACTTTTAGCAATTTCTAAAGAGTTTTCAATTTCATTTGCGTAAACCTCTACTTCTAACACATCAGAACGTTTTAAAAAGCCTTGTTTAAAATGATTGTTTGCAATTTGCTTATTTGCTAAGGCAGTTTGCAATGATTTTTCTAAAACAGCAACACTTTTATAAGCCAATTGCAAATCCATATACGATTTTTTGCTCCTAGAACTACATGTTCTTTACCTCGTTGAGTTTGCAAATACGTAGCCTCTTTTTGTATTTTTAATGCTTTTCTTTGATACATCCCATCCATATTAAATAAAGGTTGTTTTACCTCTATTAAAGTAGCAAAGTTTTGAGTTTGAGACGGGTTGTTTAACAAGGCAGGATTAAAATCTGACTGTGTTAAAATTTCTTGATTTAGTTTAGAGCCAAAAGCAGCCAAAGGATTTGTAGTTACAATACCCGTATGCGAAGCTGTAACACTTGGCAAAAAAATAGCGTTTGTTTCTTTAAAATTTGCTTTCGCTTTGGCATAGTTTTGCTCAGAAATTTTAAGAAATATCTTTTGCTCTTTTATAGTTTCTATGAGTTTATTTTGAGTAAGCGGAACTACTTGCTGCGCAAAAGCAGGTTTAAGTAAGCCTGCTAGAACAATACATACTATTAAGTTTATTTTTTCATCATTAAAAATTATATGTGCAAAAATAGTTTTGGCGATTTCATGTATAGCGTAACTATTGTTACACAACAAAACCCGCTTACAACCAAATAGAAAGTTTATAATAAAGTGTAAATATTTAGAAAGCATTAAAGAACACTTGCAAATTTGGGCGATTTTGGCCTAGCTACACCTTAATGAAAAAATAAGACTTGTAACGTATTGGCGCATCAAAACCCGCTTAAACTAATGCACAACACCAAATTAACACGCAAATAAATCTCACAAAATAACGCTGTAATTAACATACCTTTGCAATAAAAATAATCGATGCAGTTTTCTGAATTACCTTTACAAAAATCTATCTTAAAAGCAGTTGCTGAAGCGCGTTTTCAAAGGCCCACTTTAGTACAACAAAAAACCATCCCTTTGGTTTTAGAACAAAAAAATGTAATTGTTGCTGCCCAAACAGGTACAGGTAAAACTGCAGCTTTTGCCTTGCCGATTATCAACTTGTTACTGGACAAACAAGATGCAGAAAAAGGAGCAAAAACCATAAAAATAGTGGTAGTTACACCTACACGCGAGTTGGCCTTACAGATTTTAGATAATTTTAAAAGTTATAGCAAATACACAAACCTAAGAACAACAGCTGTTTTTGGAGGCGTTGCGTTAGAACCTCAAAAAGAAATTTTAGCAAAAGGTGTAGATATTTTAGTAGCTACCCCTGGTCGTTTAATCGATTTACAAATACAAGGAAATATCGATTTAAGTCACCTTGAAATCTTTGTATTAGATGAAGCCGATTTAATGTTAGATATGGGTTTTATCAATGACATCAAAAAGATTGAAAAATTAACGCCAAGAAAAAAACAAACCCTACTCTTCTCTGCAACCATACCAGATAAGATTGATGAATTGGCAAAATCTGTGATTAAAAATGCAGTTAAAGTTGAAATAAATCCAGAAGAAACTACCGCAAAAAACATTGGTCAGTTGCTGTATTATCTTCCTAAAAAACACAAAACAGATTTATGTTTGCATTTGTTACGCAATACAATTCATGGTAAAATTATCATTTTTAGGCGCACCAAATTCGGAGTAGATAAACTAGAGCAAACCTTACTCAAAAACGGCTACCAGGTTACAAGTATTCACGGAGATAAAACCCAAGGAGTTCGCAACAAAGCCATAGAAGATTTTAAAAGCAAAAAAGCAACTCTTTTAATTGCTACAGATGTTGCTGCAAGAGGAATTGACATTACCAATGTAGATGCTATTATTAATTTTGATATTCCAAATGTGCCAGAAACTTATGTGCATAGAATTGGTAGAACTGGTAGAGCAGGAAAATCGGGTATTGCCTTTTCATTTTGTTCACCAGATGAAAACGACTACATTAAAACTATAGAAACTTTAATTGAAAAACCGATTAAAGTAATTGACAACCATCCTTACCCAATTCACAAACCAAAGCACAAAAAGAAGCAACCCAACACCATCAGCAAGCACAAAAAAGGAAGAAAATCTGAGGCTTCTAAGAAAAAGAAAAAACGTTGGTATTAATATCAAAATTATTTTTTTTTATCTTAGTCACTCAATTTAATTAAAATGACCAAAAAATCTGTCTTTTCTTTTTTAAGAGAAATCTCAATTATTATTATTGGCGTTTTAATTGCTTTATTTATTAGCAATTGGAATGAGAATAGAAATAATAATGATTATGTAAAAAAGGCTAAAAATTACATTAAAAAAGAAGTAATTAGAAATAAGAGTGATTTAAAGAGTGTTGTTGAAAAACATGACAAAACGATAGACTCACTTTATAAATTTAAAAAGAGAGATGATTATTCAATTCGAGATTTCTTAGAACATATGGAGGGTTTTCAACTCTCGGAATTACGTAATACTGGTTTGGCTTTTTTTGTGGCCAACAAAGCAGAGTTGATTGATTTTAAAACCATATCTCAACTATCCTCAATGGAAAGTTTAAGCAAATTTGTAGCTTTTAAAGGTAAAATTGTTATAGATTTTATTTACAAAAAAATGGAAAGTACAGCAGCTAAAGATAAAGAAACGTTAATAATTCATTTAGAAGAATTGATGGAAACCGAAGAAAATCTATTAGAGATTTGTAATGAATATTTAAAAGTCTAATTTTTAAATTAACTAAATAAAAAGTACCTTTAACCTCTAAAAAAGAACGAGTTACTCATTATCGTTATTACAATTGAGTAAAGGCTTATAATTTTGAAGTGAATTTAAAAACATATACTTATGAAAACTATTAAAACACTTAAAGTGCAAAAATCAACAGCTATTTTATTTGGTCTTTTTTTATCCTTTTGCTTAAGTTCTAATAATTTCTACGGACAAGAAATTACCGTAAAAGGAATTGTTAAAGGACAATCTTTTGAAACCGTTGAAATTTTAAATGGTGCTAATATTTTTTTAAAAGACACAAAAACAGGCACCAGTACTAACAAAAAAGGTGAGTTTACCTTTCCTAAAAAACTAAATATTGGCGATGTTTTAGAAATTTCTTATTTAGGTTATGTAAAGAAAAGAGTCACTATTAAACCAAATTCGAGTTTTTTAAACATCACTTTACAAGAAGATGACAATCAAATGTTGGGCGCATTAAATAGCAATAAACGTTATAAATCTAAAAGACAAAAAGACTAAAATCAATGCCCAAATTTACGCTCTGTATTTTTCTATTTTTAGCTTCTTATGGTTTTGCACAGCAATCCGATTTTAAACATATCGATTTTAGCAAAGCAGATCAAATTGCCAAAAAAGTAAAGTCGAAAAGGTTATTTGAGTTGAATAAACTCACCTTTGAATTAACCAAAGATTTAAAAACAGATGTAGAAAAATTCAGAGCCATTTATATTTGGATTTGCAACAATGTTGCCAATGATTTTGGTTTATATGCCGCAAACGAAAGAAAAAGAAAACGTTTTGCAGAAGATTCTTTAAAACTACAGAACTGGAACTCTAAATTCAAGAAAAAACTTTTTAAAAAGCTGTTAAAAAAGAAGCGAACCATATGTACTGGATATGCGTATTTATTAAAAGAAATGTGTACAACTATAGGCATAGAAAGTAAAATGGTAAATGGTTTTGGCAGAACTGCTGCTGTTGATTTCAATACGCTTACCATGCCTAATCATACTTGGAATACAGTAAAACTGAACAACAAATGGTATTTGTGCGACCCAACTTGGTCTACAGGCATCTCTTTTCCAGAAGAAGGTAGGTTTAAATTCATTTATAATGATGGCTATTTTTTAACAGAGCCCAAATTATTTTTTTACAATCATTTTCCACTAGAAAGTAAATACACCTTGTTAAAAAAAAACACTTTGAACTTTAACGATTTTGTAGATGCGCCTTTATTGTATGGTGATGCTTATCAAATTCTTGAAAAACACATTTCACCAAAAAAAATGCATCACACCATTTCAAAAGGAAGTAGTTATTCTTTTGAATATCAACTTAAAAAAGAGGCAAATGCAAAAAGGGTAAAATTTATTATTGATAGTGGTTCTACAGAAAAAACGGTAAAACCACAAATTGAGTTGCAAGAAAAACACTTAAAACTAACTCAAACTTTTAATAGAATCGGTTTTTTTGACATGCATTTATACATGGACAACAAACTGATGGCTACCTATACTTTTAAAGTGATTCAATAGCGCAATTACTTAAATATTTAAAAATAGTAGTACATTTAGCGCCTAACAGCAAAAAGTAGCATCAATGAAATGGAGAAGCAGACGCACCAGCAGTAATGTGGACGACAGAAGAGGAATGTCTTCTGGAAGAAGTTCTAATAGAGGTGGATTATTAAAATTGTTACTCCCCTTAATTCTCAGGTTAATTACTACAAAAAAAGGATTAATTATTGTCGCTCTTATTTTAGGAGTACTCTATTTTACAGGTACCAACCCCATACAACTTTTAACAGGTGGTACTTCAAATCAAATTCAAAATACAAATTACAAAGGTTCTGCCAAAGAAAATGAATTGGCTGAACATAGCAAACGTGTTTTAAAAAGCACAGAAGATGTTTGGAACAAATTACTCAATAATTACAGAGAACCTACTTTAGTTTTATTTACAAATTCTGTTTCTTCAGCTTGTGGTTATGCTTCTAGTACAACAGGTCCGTTTTATTGTCCTGGAGATGATAAATTATACATCGATTTAAGTTTTTTTCAAGAAATGGCAACGCGATTAAATGCACCTGGAGATTTTGCCCAAGCGTATGTAATTGCGCACGAAGTTGGGCATCACATTCAAAATATCATGGGCACCACTACTAAAATGCAAAGACTGCGTGGAAAAATTAGTCAAAAAGAATACAACCAACTTTCTGTAAAATTAGAATTACAAGCAGATTTTTTAGCCGGAGTTTGGGCACATCATTCACAAAATATGGATCTTATTTTAGAACAAGGCGATTTAGAAGAGGCTTTAAACGCTGCTTTTGCTATTGGCGATGATCGATTGCAAAAACAAGCTTCTGGCAGGGTGGTTCCTGATTCTTTTACGCATGGAACATCTGCCCAAAGAATGCGTTGGTTTAAAAAAGGTTTTGATACTGGAGATATTTCTCAAGGTGATACGTTTAGTGCAACTTCATTATAATAAAATGTCATTTACAATACAAAAAGCAACTCCTAAAGACATTGCAGCTTTAACCAAAGTTGGTAAAAAAGCGTTTTATGAACCTCATAAAGATGCAATTCCTAAAGCAATTATAACAGATTATATGCGCACTAATTTTAGTGAGGCTGCTCTACTCAAAGAAATCAGCGATGCTAATTTTCAATTTCATGTCATCTACGTGAAGGATGTGTTGGCTGGATTTTCTAAAATTATCCCAAACACTCAAAATGAGCATATAAAAGCAGCCAACGTTACTAAAATGGAACGCTTATATCTTGTAAAAGAGTTTTATAATTTAGGCTTAGGCAAAAAATTATTTGAATTTAACCTCAACTTGGCAAAGCAAAAAAAGCAAAAAGGAATTTGGTTGTATGTGTGGATTAAAAACTACAGAGCCATTGAATTCTATAAAAAAAATGGCTTTAAAAAAATAGCTTCCTATAATTTTCCTATTTCTGCAACAGAAACAAGGCCTAATGATGTTTTGTATTTAGAATTCTAAAAAAAACTTCTGATACCTCTTTTTAAATCAATATAAAAAATCCATGTTTTAAAAATTTAGTTAGCGTTTTTAAAAAAATGAAAAAAGGTATAAAATTAAACCCTAAAATAGGTTTCAAAACAGTAGGTGATTTTAATTTTAAGATTTAAGAAATCCATACAAACCCCAATTTCATATTACACATATAAATCTAAACACCTCTCTATCAAACTCATTGCTTAATTTATTGTATATTGTTAGCAGATAACTACTAACTAACTTACAAACTATGGAATTACAAATTAGCAATTTGAGTAAAACGTATTCAAATGGTGTTCAAGCATTAAAAAACGTTTCTTTAACCATTCCCCAAGGAATGTTTGGTCTCTTAGGGCCAAATGGTGCTGGAAAATCATCTTTGATGAGAACAATAGCTACACTACAAGAAGCTGACTCTGGTACAGTAACTTTAGGAGATATTGATGTTTTAAAAAACAAATCTAAAGTAAGAGAAATTTTAGGCTATTTACCTCAAGAGTTTGGTGTTTATCCAAAAATTAGTTCATTTAACATGTTAAATCATATTGCTAAATTAAAAGGAGTATCTAGCAAAGGCGAAAGAAAAGACTTGGTAGAATCACTTTTAAATAAAACCAACTTATGGCATGTTCGTAATAAAAGTTTAGGTACGTATTCTGGTGGTATGAAACAACGTTTTGGCATTGCACAAGCTTTAATTGGCGATCCTGGATTAATTATTGTTGATGAACCGACTGCTGGATTAGATCCCGCTGAAAGAGTGCGTTTTCATAATTTATTAAGTGAAATTGGCGAGAACACTATCGTTATTTTATCGACTCATATTGTAGAGGACGTTTCAAATCTTTGTCATAATATGGCTATTATTTGTTTGGGCGAGGTTGTTGCTCAAGGAAACCCTTTAGATTTAACTAAAAATGTAGAAGGTAAAATTTGGAAGAAGGCCATACCTAAAACTGAATTGGAAAGTTATCAAAATGACCTTCAAGTAATCTCTACACATTTAAAAGCAGGACAAACTGTAATTCATGTTTTAAGTGATGACCAACCTGATAACTCTTTTACAAAAAGTGTAGCCAATTTAGAGGATGTATATTTTGCTGAGATAACTTCACGTATGGAATCTATTTCTATATAATTGAGTATAAACCTATAAAACAATCAATTATGTTTAAAGAAATTTTTCTATTCGAAATAAAATACAGATTAAAAAGACCTGCAACTTGGGCGTATTTTGGCATTCTATTAGCCTTTGGTTTATTCTTTTCTATTGGAGGTAATGGACCTGCATCAGAAAAAGTATTTGTAAACTCGCCAATTGCAATAGCTACAATGCTATCTACCATTAGTATTTTTGGGATAATGCTTTCTAGTGCAATTATGGGAGTTCCTATTTATAGAGATATAGAGCATAAAACTGAAAATTATTACTTTTCATACCCTATTACTGAAAAAGGGTATTTAATGGGACGTTTTTTTGGTTCTATGTTTGTGTTGCTATTTGTTAGTTTAGGCCTTCAATTAGGATTAATTATTGGTTTTGAAATTGGTCCTTATGCTGGTTATGAAGAAGCTGAACGTTTTACAAGTTTTAACTTTTGGTGGTACCTACAACCTACTATTTTACTGTATTGGACCAACTTTTTCTTTGCTGGTTGTATTTTCTTTGCCTTGGTAAGTTTAACAAAAAAAGTGATGTTAGCTTATGCTGGTGGTGCTATTTTATTTATTACTTATTTGGTAACGTTAACACTTTCTCAAGATATAGAATCTAAAGATTTAGTGAGTTTACTAGATCCGTTTGGACTTGGAACCTACCAAAATATTACACAATATTGGACACCCGAAGAACAAAATAACCTAACAGTTCCTTTTGAAGGTATGTTGGTTTGGAACAGATTACTTTGGGTAGGTCTAGGCGTACTTTTATTTTTATTTACCCTTTTTAGATTCGATTTTCAAAAATTCTTGAATAAAAATTACGATAAGAAAAAGAAGAAAAAAGAAGTAGCAAAAAGTGCATCAAATGCAGCACTTACTAAAATTCCTAAGGTTCAAAAAGTATTCTCGGGTAGTTTAAATATAAGATTACTATTTAGTCTTTCGTTTTTAGAATTCAAAAATATTGTTCGAGATAATTTCTTTAAAGCCATCTTAGCAGCTGGTGTGTTATTTTTATTTTTTGATGCTTGGTTTGGTTTCCCAATTTATGGTACACCTTCTTTACCACTAACGCTCTACATGTTAGAAGTTAAAGATTTTACCTATGTAATTCTCATTTTTATTCTAATTGTATTTATAACTGGTGAAGTTTTACATAGAGAAAGGGCAATTAGATACAACCAAATTTTTGGCTCTTTACCTATACCCAATAGAATTGTGTATGGTTCTAAATTTTTAGCATTAGCTCTTATAGCTTTTGTGTTGGTGAATATGGTTTTAGTTAGTGGCCTTATAAACCAAGTCATTAAAGGGTATTTTAATTTTGAATTTGGTAAATATTTTACAGACTTATACCTTATTGAATATCCCAGGTATATCATTTTTATCATGCTTGCTTTCTTTGTGCACTCCATAGTTACAAAGAAATTTATGGGTCACGTAATTGCAATTGCAATTTGGGCATTTTTGTTTGGGTTGAATAGTTTCGCAAACATCGATAACAATTTGTATTTGTATGGATACTCTCCAGGTTATACCATTTCTGATATGAATGGCTTTGGTCATTTTGGCGAATCTTTATTTTGGTTTCGATTTTATTGGCTTTCTTGCGGAGCCTTATTGGCTGTTATTGGTTATTTATTCTGGAAAAGAGGTACAGATTCTGGAATAAAATCAAGGTTTCAAGTTGTTAAAAGCAGGTTCACAATGCCTACAATCATTACAGTGACATGTTTATTAATTTTTTGGATTGGAGCTGGCTTTTATATCAACTATAACACGAAAACACTTAATTATTATGCAAATTCAGATACTGGAACAAAAAGCAGAGTTGATTATGAAAAAACCTTGAACAAATATGCCAAAATTAATCAACCTAAAATTATTGATGTTAAAGTTCATGCAGATTTAATGCCTAAAGATAGAAGCGCTACCATAAAAACCAATTTTATTATGGTTAATAAATCTGATGAGCCAATTGATTCATTGCATTTAAATTGGGGTGGAAAATCTAGTTTTAAAGTTAAAAAAGAAATATTTTTAATTGATAATGAAGCACCTGTTTTAGGAGAAAAATTTGATAAGTTTGGTTATGAAATTTACAAATTACCAAACACATTAATGCCTAATGATACTGCTAAATTAGAATTAAAAATAACACGATATTTTGAAGGATTTCCAAATGAAGGCACTGGATCTCAAATTGTGTATAATGGTACTTTCTTAAATAATGATTTTTTTCCTTCTTTTGGATATAGTGCACAAGGTGAAATTACTAGCGATAAAGATAGAAAAAAGTATAATTTACCCATCAAAGAATATTCTTTACCAAAACAAGATGATCAATGGGGCTTGAATAACTTGTTATTTAATGATGATGCAGATTACATTACTTTTGAAGGAACTGTGAGTACAGATTTAGATCAGATAGCCATTATGCCTGGTTATTTACAAAGAGAATGGGAAGAAAATGGAAGAAAATACTATTCATATAAAATGCGTGGAGAGTTAGATTTTTTCTATAATATTTCTTCAGCAAGATATGATGTTTTAAGAGATCTTTGGACAGGTAAAAATGGCGAAAAAGTAAATATTGAAATTTTTCATCATCCAACACATAAATACAACTTAGATAAGTTCGTAAAAGGTGTTAAGCACTCTCTAGATTATTTTACAGAAAATTATAGTCCTTATCAATACAAACAGATAAGAATTATAGAATTTCCAAGATATTCAACATTTGCTCAATCTTTTCCTAATACAGTGCCTTATGCAGAAAGTTTTGGTTGGGTTGGTGATTTCAGCAATCCTGAAGATTTAGACTATGTATATATGGTTACTTCACACGAAGTTGCACATCAGTGGTGGGGGCATCAAATTACGCCATCAGCAACAAGAGGATCGAATCAAATTTCAGAATCTATGGCAGAATATTCTTCTTTAATGGTGATGAAAAAAGAATATGGTATTGATGCTATGCAAGATTTCTTAAAGAGAGAATTGGATAGTTATTTAAGGGGAAGAGCTAATGAAAGTAAATTCGAAAAAACTTTGTTAGATAACGATTCTCAAGCCTATGTTTGGTATAGAAAAGGAGGGTTAATTTTATATGGTCTGCAAGATTTAATTGGTGAAAAGAACTTAAACAGTGGTTTTAAACGCTATATGGATGCTGCAAGATTTAGACCTAAAGCACCTTTTACAACTTCTTTAGAATGGTATAGTTATATGAAATCTGTAACACCAGATTCTTTACAATACTATTTAGAAGATAGTTTTGAAAAAATTACTTTATACAACAATAAAGTAAAAAAAGTCACCTATAAAAAATTAGCTGATGATGAGTTTGAAGTAACTTTAGAGGTAGAAAGCTCCAAGAGTTACTTTGATGGCAATGGTAAGCTTTTAGAAAAAGGTAATCAACCCAACCTTATTGAAATAGCTGTTTTTGATAATGATTCTAAAAATGATCAAAGTGTAACTATTAAAGTTCCGTTAATTATCAAAAAAATGTGGGTACAACCTGGTGTTAATACCTACACGTTTAAAACATCAAAACTGCCTATAAAAGCAGGAATTGATCCATATAATAAATTAATTGATCGAATTCCTGATGATAATTTAAAACCTGTTGAAGAAACAACAGAATAACATCTTAACTAAATGAAAACGAGGCTTTCTAAAAAGTAGGTTTGGATGTCATTTTGAGCGAAGTCGAAAAATCTATGTATTTAATTATCAATAAATAAGATTTCTCCTTTGCAGTCGAAATGACAAATTTTAATACTTTTCAGAAAGCCTCGTTTTTTACTTTTATTTTAGATTTTAAATACTATAAGAACAATTCATAAACCATTACTTTACTTACTATGAAAAATAATTTGCTTTTTATTTTTTTTATTACCCTTTCATTTTATGCACAAACCAATACAGAAATTCACGTTTTTGATATTAAAAAAATTGGTGAAAATTATGTTTTAGAAAACGGAAAAAACATATCCAATAATAGTGGTTATGATAGTCAACCTTATTTTTACGACCATTCTAAAGTTATTTTTGCATCCTCAAGAAACGGAAATACAGACATTGCTTTATACGATTTAAAACAAAAAAAGGCTGAACTTTATTATATTTCAAATACTGAAAATGGTGGCGAATATTCTCCTCAAAAAATACCTAATTCTAAGAATATTTCTGCTGTTCGTTTAGATAATGATGGTTTACAACGTTTGTACAGTTATCATTATAAAACTAAAAAATCAAAAGAATTAATTCCAGAATTAAAAGTAGCTTATCCTGCTTGGTTTGATAAAAACACCTTAGTTTCTTCTGTAATTGTGAATGATAGTTTGCATTTAATAATATCTGATATAAGGAAAAAAACAAACATAACTGTAGCAAAAATGGTGGGGCGCTCAGTGCATAGCATTCCGAATTCAACGTTGATGAGTTTTATCAGTAAAGAAAATGAGCAATACTGGTTATTAAAATCTGTCAATCCAAAAACAAAGGAGATTAAAACCATCACATCAGTAGGTAAAACTGAAGATGTTGCTTGGTTACCAGATGGCACTTTGTTAATTCCAAAGCAAGCTAAGATTTACAAATTCAATCCAAAAACAGACAAACAACCCTCGTTATTTTTTAGTTTTACTGATGAAAACATCAACAACATTTCTAGAATGGCTGTAAATGCTGATGGCACAAAACTGGCAATTGTTGCAGAAGTTTCACCCAGGTATTTGGCTGAAGCCCAATTAAAAGGATATAATTCTAGAGATATAAATGCTTTTTTAAAACCATTTGCACAAAATGTAAAAGTGTATCGTTTTCCAAACACATTAAGCTATGAAGGTTTGGAAAAAATGAGAGAAAATTATGCTTCGTTTTTTAAAAACACACCAGATTTGCACTGTGAAATACTAAACCGAATTGTTTATAAAGATAAAGTTATTGATCACGAATTGGTTACTGCAAACGGACGAACCTTTAAAGCTGTGGCTATTTATACCATAAAAAATGGTAAAATTGCAAGTGTAACTTTTATGTAGTTTGTATGAAACTCAAACATTCAAAAAATAGATTAGAAGCCCTTTCTGATGGTGTATTTGCCTTTGCTGCTACACTAATGGTGGTAAATATTGGTGCAAATACCAATATTACCTCTTTTAAAGAAGAACTGCCTAACTTTGTGAGTTTTGGCGTGAGTTTTTTTGTGATGATGGCAATTTGGAAAGTACATTACAACTTCTTTAGACGTACAGATTATATAGATAATTGGATTATTGCACTGAATATGATTTTGTTGTTTACAGTTTTATTTTACATTTTTCCAGTTCGCTCGTTATTAAGTGCAGGCATTGGCGGAGAAAGAATAAATATTGATGAATTTTCTAACATATTCCAATTATACAGTATTGGTTTTACTTTAATTTTTACAAGCTTATATTTTATGTATTTTAGAGCTTATTACAAAGACAAAACCAATGAGCACAACATCAAGTTATTGTTTTATTCTAGGCATTTTTTAATCTTTATTATACTAGGATTATTGTCTTTTCTTTTAGCTAAATTTCAAGTAGGTTTACTATATGGTGTACCTGGTTTTGTGTACGCTTTTTTAGGCCCTCTTTGTTATTTTCATTCGGTAAGATTTCATAAAAAACATAATTTAAATTATTAGTTTTCAATTTGCTTTAACGGATTAATACCAAAATATAAGATTGCTTTGATATAAGATTCTGGAATAAATATTAAAAAATTAATACATTCTATTCTTTATTGATTTTGATGTGTATTTCAATAAACTAAGCTAAAAATATCATTTAAAAAGGCTTATTGGTCAAAAATAGTTGGTAAAAATCTATGTAAGTCTTTGTATCATTGACAAAATTAAAGAGGCTGTCTTAAAAGGCAGTCTTTTTTTTGCATTTTTTTCTTGAATTTCTTATTTTTAAGAATGAATAGAAAAGTAGTTTTTAAGACCTATAGTCAAGAACAATTAAGTCTTTTACCACCCAGTTATGATGATTTAGTTCCCAAAAATCATCCCGTTCGAATTGTAAACACTATTGTAGACCATTTAGATATTGTTAGCTTAGAGCAAAGTTATAAAGGAGGAGGGACATCGAGTTATCATCCTCGAATGTTACTCAAAGTAATTATCTATGCGTATTTACGTAATTTATATTCATCAAGAAAAATAGAACAAGCTTTAACAGAGAATATTCATTTTATGTGGCTTAGTGGTCAGAGTAAACCAGACCATAATACTATTAATGATTTTAGAGGGAAACGTTTACAAAAAAAATTAAAAAAAATATTCTATCAAGTGGTTTTACTTCTTGTAGAACAAGGCGTTGTTAGCTTAAAGGATATTTTTGTAGATGGAACAAAAATAGAAGCCAATGCAAATCGTTACACCTTTGTATGGGGTAAATCTATAAAGACAAGTAAAGAGCGCATCAAAAAACAGTTAAAAGAACTTTGGACTTATGTTGAAAAAGTTTATAAAGACGAACAAGCCATACCTAATACACCTGATTTTGAAGCTATAGATGCTGATAAAATAGCAGCCACCATCGATCAAATCAATGACGCTTTACAGGGTAAAGAGATTGACAAGAAGGTAAAGCAAAAGTTAAACTATGCTAAGAAGAACTGGCCTTCTAATATGGCAAAGTACCAAAAGCAAGAAGCCATTTTAAAAGAGCGAAACAGCTACAGTAAAACTGATACTGATGCTACTTTTATGCGTATGAAAGATGATCATATGCAGAATGGACAACTCAAACCCGCTTATAATATTCAAGCTTCTACCAATAATCAATATCTAACCAATTATACGATAGCACAAACCACAGCAGATACTACCACACTAAAAGACCACCTCAATAATCATATAGAAAACTATAACCAAAACCCAGAAACTCTAACAGCAGATGCTGGTTATGGAAGCGAAGAAAATTATACCGATTTAGAAGATAAACACATTACTGCTTTTGTAAAATACAATTACTTCCATAAAGAACAGCTAGATAAAAAGAGAGCAAAAACAAATCCCTTCCATCCAGATGAGCTGCATTATAACAAAGAAACAGATACGTATTACTGTCCTATGGGACAAACGATGACTAACATTGGTAGTTATAAAAAGAAAACAAAAAATGGTTTTGAACAAGAAATTCATAGATACCAAGCACAAAATTGCAAGGGTTGTCCGCTCAGAAGCAGTTGTCATAAATCCAAGTACAATCGTATTATAGAACGCAATTACAATCTAATCCGATTAAAAGCTAAAGCAAAAACATTATTAACCAGTGAGCAAGGAATTGCAAAAAGGAAACAACGATGTTGGGATGTAGAGGCTGTTTTTGGGAACATAAAGCAAAATATGAATTTTAAACGCTTTATGCTAAGAGGAATAGATAAAATAAATGTAGAAATGGGGTTAATTGCAATAGCACATAACCTAAATAAGTATAGCTTAACGATATAAACGAGCTTTTGCTTTTTTAAAACAAAAGAAAATTAAAGCAAGAAACTAAAAATATACAAAAAAGAAAATCGCCTAAAAATTACTTTTTAGACGACCTCTTTTATAATTTTAATACATTACAACTTTGACTTTTAATCCTTTTTGATTTGCTAAACAAATCATATTTTGAGTACCTCTGCTCTTTCCATCCCAAAAAGCAATTAATATATCCGCAAGTTTTGCCATTTTATTATTTCTGATGGGTCCTGCAGCTTTTCCGAGTTTATTCCATTCTGCAGGAAATTTTATTAGGTTCAAACCTTTTTCATTTGCATATTGCATTGCTAATTTGTCAGCTCCTTTATAATGATCACCAGATACAATTACGATGTTTTTTTTATCCTGGAGGAAATGACTGCATTCCCTTTTTAGCTTTTGGTAATCTTTGAAGTTTCTACTTCCTGCTATTATTACTTTCATATGTTGGTTTTATTTCTTTTCATTTTTTCTTGATAAAAAACGAAACAAAAAATCAAGACTTACTTTTATTTTACTCGAATTCTACTTTTTATTCCATTTTCGAACCCAGGCCGCAAGCTTTTTGGGTTCTCTGAATTCCATAAAAATTGAATTTCTACAAAAAATAAAATAGGTCGTTTGGAAATGACATTTTGCTGTTTATGATCTTAGTAGCGCAATTTTTAATTTTGAAATGGTTGCCAGTTGTTGTTTTAGGCTTTCTTCAAAAGCCGTTATTTTTTTGAGTTTTTCAACTTTCATTTTCCATTGCTGTGTTTCGTAATTTTGTAAAGCAGTATTGATTACTTTTTTAGCGTCTGAGATACATATAAAAGGAATCACAGAACCTTTTAAATAATAGGCAAAGAATTTCCCTACTTTTAAGGATAGGCACAGGTAATACAGGGATTCTCTTTCTGCTCTTGTGGTTGTGGTGATTACAAAGCAATTTGGGCAAGGATTTTCTAGCGGTTTTCCAGAATTTAGTCCTTTGTTAAGTATGAAAAAATGAGGTTTTGCGTACGTGCGACCTGGTTGGTGTGTCTTAATCTGAAAAGTTGACATGGGTATCCAATTTAAAATTATGCTTCGCTGCGTTTGCTCACGCATTGTTTATTTTCCGAATGGAGTTCGCGAATTCCGTTTCACTCCATTTCGCACATAATTTTTATGGATTAAAAAGAGATATGCCTATATAAAAGTGCCTTTGGAAAGACTGTCAAGGTTTTTGGGTAAAAGTTTTTTATGTACATATTTTGTTTAAAAAAGAGAAAAGTCTACTAAAAAAAGTTTTATCCAAAACCCATAGAGCTTGACCTTTACAGGCTTAAAGCGATGGATGATGCAAGGCACTTATATTTGCTATCTTTTTTTATTTTATTTAGATTCTAAAACAGTTTCTTTTAGGTGTCGTATTTACCCTTATATTAAAAACGAAGGTAATTTTCACTAAAATCTACCCTTGTTTCTATTAAAATTAACCTTTTACAAACACCTATTATATCTAAAAGCATATAAAATGATAATATTTCACTAAATTATATCTAAAAACATATAATTTATTATATTTGCTTATATTTATATTTAAAAGCATATAATGGAGTTGTTGTCAGAATTTGTAAAAAAACGCAGAAAAGAAGTACATCTTACCCAAGAAGAGTTTGCAGAACGTGCAGGAGTTGCTTTAACAGTAGTGCGTAAAATAGAACAAGGTAAAACCAATTTGAACTTAGAAAAAGTGAATTTGGTTTTAGCAATGTTTGGTCATGAATTAGCACCTGTAGAAAGAAAAAAGATAGACGATGAGACAAGGTAATGTATATTATAAAAACATACTTGCAGGTAAAATTACAGAAACTGCAGAGGGAGACTATGTTTTTACATATGATGCTACTTATGTAACCCAATACCCTAAACAATTTATCACATTTAGTATGCCTGTAAGGATTGAACCCTATACATCAGATCGATTGTTTCCTTTTTTTGAAGGATTGATACCAGAAGGATGGTTGTTAGAAATTGCAACCAAAAACTGGAAAATAAAAGCCAATGACAGAATGGGATTGTTGTTAGCTTGTTGTCAAAATTGTATTGGAGCTGTTAGTGTTGTACCTATAAAAGAAAACGATGATGACTAAAAAAAACTGTTTGTATTGTTACAAAACATTAACTAATGAAGCTGATTTTCATGAAAAATGTGCCTTAGAATTCTTTGGAACGAAAGAAGTACCAGAAATACCTTATAGTCTTGAAGACATGGGAACTTTAGCTAAAAATGTAGTAGAAAGAAGTATTGCAGTACCAGGAGTACAACCCAAACTATCAATGTCTTTGGATACAAATTCAGAAACAAAAGAAACACCTAGACTTACCGTAGTTGGTGCTTTGGGAGGACATTATATTTTTAAACCACCTACTCCCCAGTTTAGAGAAATGCCAGAAAATGAGCATTTGACCATGCGTATTGCAGAAGTCTTTGGTTTGAACGTTGTTCCTTCAAGTTTGATACGTCTTGCTTCTGGAGAACTCGCTTATATTACGAAAAGAATAGATAGAACCTCTGAAGGAGAAAAAATACATATGTTGGATTTATTTCAGGTTACTGAAGCCTATGACAAATACAAAGGCTCTATGGAAAAAGTAGGCAAAGCCATTGGGCAATATTCTACAAATACTTTACTTGATAAAATCTTCTTTTTTGAATTGAGTTTATTCAGTTTTTTAACTGGTAATAATGACATGCATTTAAAGAACTTTTCTTTGATAGAAAGTGTTTCTGGATGGATTTTGGCACCTGCATATGATTTGTTAAATGTTAGCATTGTTTTACCAAAAGACACAGAAGAATTAGCTCTTACACTAGTAGGAAAAAAAAGGAAGTTACAAAAGGAACATTTTGAAATCCTTGGACAACTTTTAGCTTTGACAGACAAACAAATTAAAGGTGTTTTTAAACGAATGTTCAAAAATAAACCAAAAGCATTACAACTCATAAACGATTCTTTTTTATCTGATGAAATGAAAACTGCTTACAAAACTGTTTTAGAAAGTAGATATCAAAAAATAGTATAATACAACCTAACTTTCAGGCTCAACCTGCGTAGGTGGAGGTAATTAGTGATGTTGTAGAAATACCATTTAAAGCATATAATGTTACTTCTCTTTCATTTTAATTTGCCAATATTTGCGTTAAAAATACTCGACTTAAAACAATTATGCCTCTGTTTTTTACCTTAATCTTGGCAAATTAACTCAAAAATACTTCCTAAAATTATATGCTTTAACTGGTATGTGGAAAAAATAAATAAAGCGTATTTTAGAAAAAAATACACTTTTTTTATGCGCGGTGTTGAGGTGGTTGAATGGAATGAGAGAAAGGAAACCGAAGTTGCTGGATGCAAGGAAGCATTGAGGTGTCTTGAATGAATGTAATGAAACTACCACAGACACATGGAAAACATTACTAATTGCTGTAACCTACACCTTAACAACGCGACAAGCTGGCCTCTTCACTAAAACAGTCTACTAGACTGTTTCTTAACGTTCGATCCGGTGGGGAAAGTGGACTAAAATCTTTTGCTTAGCGAAATGAAACAAACAAATACTTGAGATAAGGAATACTTGGACTTAGCGATGGTTTTGTGCAGCTTGAATGAGATAAGGAATAGATTTTACTTACGGATTTAAGCTTTGAAAGAAAGGGTTTACATTTTATGTTTTTTGAATAATATCACTATTAATATATAAATCTAGAATATTATTGATAGTAGCTATTTGCGCGTTGGAAAGCGGCTATTTAGTTCACGACTTTTTTTATTTCTTTTAAAGTGTTCATGAATAGCGGCGAATTAGATTTATAACTACAAATTTTAGACGCGTGCGCCGCTATTTTACATAATGGCGTTATAGGGCAGAAAGTGAATGAATGTACCTATAACTGCGCATTATGTAACTTAGCTTTGGAGATTTTAGTTTTTTTATGAAAAAATAACATAACTACTTTATATCGTTGTTTTTGAGCGTACGAAAATAAAAGCTTTAGCATGCAAGTGCCTTTTGATATTAAGATGCTAAACTATTATTGGAAAGTCTTTCGACATTGCACAAAATAAAAGTCAGAACAAAAAACCAAACCAAATATTGCTTTAGCATTAACTTGATTTTTAGTTTTATATAACAGAATGCTTAACAAATAAAAAACTGTGATTAGCTAATATTTTTACTTTGATTTACTAACCATGATAAAATAATTTTATTAGTTTCTTCGGGTAATTCATGTTGAATATGATGGCCACAATCTAAACTAACAACACTTAAATTTGGCGCAAATTCATTTAACGATGGTGATTGAGGAATTACATCTTTTTCTCCATATATCATTAATGTTGGATGCTCAATTCTTGGTTTTATTTTTGCCATAAGATGCCAATTCCTATCCAAATTTCTATACCAATTGATTGCGCCTGTAAACCCAGATTTTTTAAATGACTTTACAAAAACAGCTAAATCATCATCATTCATAATTGGTTCGCCTAAAGAATGTTCTGCTTTTGCCAAATTCATCATTAGCATACCAGGTTCTGGAGGTAAAAGCGGTACATTCTTTTGAAATAAATTTCGGAAAAAGTTTTCTACATTATTATGCATAACCTTATCAGCAACACCTGGTTGTTTGTTAAAGTGTACAAAATAAAAATCTTCACCAAAAAATGCTTCCATCATTTCTAACCATGGTTTGTCACCACGTTCTTGATAAGGCAATGCCAGATTAATCACTTTATTAACTCGACTTGGGTGCAGCAAGGCAAGATGCCATACTACATTGGCACCCCAATCATGACCCATAAATGTTGCGTCTTTATAATTATAATAATCTAATAACGCCACTAAATCATCCGTCAAGTTAGTGATATCATAAGCTGACACTTCTTTTGGACATGATGAATTACCATAACCTCTTTGATTTGGCACTATCACATGATATCCTATTTTTACCAATGAAGGAATTTGAAAACGCCAAGAAAATGCATGTTCAGGAAAACCGTGACATAATACAATAGGATTACCTATATTTTCTTTACCTGCTTCAAAAACCTCTAATTCAATTCCATTTATTGGAATCAAAGTTGCTGATGGAAAGTTTATAGTTTCTTTTTTTTTCATCTTTTTATTTATTTTTTATACTGTTTTAATTACAAAAATCATTTGTACTTGGTGATTGGATAAGGATACAGATGGTATCCTTTGACCGTTAGCAATTTTAATACAGCTTAAACTTGGATTCCTATCTATTTTTAATTCAACTAAGTTTTGATTATTACTTACATCTAAATCCTCAAGGAAATTACTAGCTATGTATACATGAGTTAAACTGACATTTTTACTAAGATTAATACTTTGTAATTGGTTATCTGACACCAATAAAGTTTGTAATTTTTTATTTGAAGAAATATCTAAAGTATTAAGTTTATTAGTTGTTAATAATACATTTGTAAGATTTATAGCAGTACTTATATCTAGAAAAATTAAATCATTGTTACTTATATGAAGAACTTCTAATGTTTCATTATTGATACTCAATTCTTCAATGTAATTAAATGATAAATTAAGATTTTTTAATTTTAATAACTCAGATAAACCAATTATCGTGGTAAGTTGGTTTGCTCTTACATCTAATAATACTAGATTTATATTTTTACTAACATTTATATTAGATAAATAATTACCTGCAAGATGTATTTCTTCTAGAAGAATATTAGCCCCCAAATCTATCTGCTCAATATCATTTTGATTTGCATACAATCTTTTTAAACTTGTAAATCCCTCAATACCTGATAAATCAGCAATAGAACCAAACTCTAAGGTTGCTAATTCTAATTCTTCAACATCTTCAGCATCCGACTTTAACATTTGCTGATTTACAATACCATCTGAATCAATACCTTTTGCAATAAGAATTTTCTCGAAGCTATTGTCGGCTATACTCAAGTATAAATCAGATGATGTATCCATATTGTCATCTTTTGAGCAAGAAAAAAACAGGGTGATTGCTAATAATGCAACGTAAAATATATTTTTATTCATTCTTTTGGTTTTTATTTAGAATTAACTTTTCAATTATTTTAAAATTTTTATTGGTTGGTACATGTTTAGACTCCTCTAACAATATGACTTCTTCTAATGAAGGAAATAGTTGTTTTGCACGTTTAATCATTTTTTTACCTGGAAACATAATGTCCTTTTCACAAGCAAAAATGATGATTGGTGATTTTATTTTTTGAGCGGAATTTTTGGCGATTACAGGTAGTGGTGAAAAATCCATATTACAATGCTGAAACGTAGTTGACATAAACTCTAAGGCAAAATCGTCATATTCAGAAAAAAGAACTTTCATTACTTTCTGTATGTATTTTTGATTATTCGTTTTGATAAACTTTTTTAGAGGTAAAAACATTTTGTATAAACCTACAAGTGGATTGCCATTAACTATATAAACTGGTGCAATTAAGAAAACTTGTTTTACAGGTGTTTCATTAAACTCTAATGCTTTCAAACTAATAAAACCTCCGAATGAAAAGCCTACAAGCGTCACTTTTTTTAATTTTAGTTTTATAACTACCTCCATCAACCATTTTCCATAGTCTAAAGATTTCATATCTAGCCTATTCTCAGCACTTTTATTGGGTTGTGCTAATACATCTATTGCATAGACGCAATATTTTGAGGCTAAGCTAGAGAAGGAGTCTAAAATTTGTGGCGCGCAACCTCCCGTTCCGTGTATTAGTATAAGTGGTGGTAAATCAGTGTAACCGACTTGTATGACATTAGTTGTTCCAAATTTTGTCTCTACTAATTTCTCAGAGTAATTAACCTGAAGTTCTTTGAGCTTTTGATTGTAAAGACTTAAAATTTTTGATTTTCCTTCTTTTGATTTAAAAAACATAATTTACTCTTTTTTTGATTGATGATTATGATTGATTTTTTTCTTTTAACTATTTAATACTACTTCTGATTTATATACATTTTAGGCAATAATTTATTTTTCAATAATTATGTTTTCCAAATAACTAAGCGCTGTAGCCATTAGGTTCTTTCGATTCTTTGCCTTTTCATTAAAAAAATCTAGCATCTCTCTATTTAATTTTCGACCCTTTATAAAAACATAGGTTGGATTTTCAAGAGTAGCTAAATTTGCAAGTGGGTTTTCATTTACTATTAATAAATTGGCAAGTTTTCCTTTTTCAATAGTACCCAATTGGTTCATCTTTGCATGTGTTTGAGACGCATTAACGGTAGCTGTTTTCAAAACTTCGTAATTAGAAAGTCCCGCTTCTTTGTAAAATGCTAATTCTTTATGAATTGAAAAACCCGGAAGCGTAACTCCAATACCGCCATCAGTTCCACAAATTATTGGCACACCTGCTTCATGTAATTTTTTAACAATGGTTAAATGAAAATCGTGCTGTTTTTTTATCCTATCAACAGTAGAAGGGTCTTTTTGCTTGGCATTAAACCAACGCTCAAATTGCCTTTTGCTATCGTCCATTTTAATGAGTGGATTCATATATTGCAATGTTTCTGAATCTAAAATATTATCATTCATCATCATTTGATAGATATTATTAAAAACCATAATTGTAGGACAATAACTGGTATTTTTGGACTGTGAAATGGAATCGATTATGGGTTGCAGTTTAAGAGTATCTAAATCAAACTGTAAAGGTTGCTGCACAATTTCTTCAGCATGTTCAATGGATTTGATTTGTGAATTCAAATGATATATAAATGGTACTTTCTGAGAAGGGTGAGCAACAATATCCATATCAGAAATATTGGCTTGTTCAATCACAGCATCAAAAATCGGTTTATTTAGTCCATAATAGGTTTTAATGAAATCATATCCTCTTTCTTTATATGAAATTACAGCTTCTTCTGCCTCTTTAGGATTTGTTAGATTCAAATTATCGTCACCAATAAATTCTGAGCCTGTTAATTTTGGTCCTGTTGTAAAAAACGATGGTGAGAAAATATTTTCTTCAAATACATCTTCTTTAATCCTTAAATGCATAGGCATACCCCAAAGGTTTCTAATTGCAGTTACCCCATTAGATAGATAAAGACCGAGTTCATATCTATCCCAAACATGCACGTGCATATCGATTAGCCCTGGAGTGAGGTATTTATTCTCTCCGTCAATAATTTGAATGGCATTGACCTCAATAGTATCTGCAATCTTTTCAATAATTCCGTCTTTTATATATACCATTTTATCAACTAAAACAGTGTCCTGATTCATTGGGATTATATTCACATGCGTTATGAGATAGGAATTATGATATGCTGAATCATTCTTGTCAATTTCGAGATAATTTGTCCCTGATACATCAATCCAAACTATAAAGATTGCTATTAGCGCAAGCAAACCGATGAGAGCGAAGACAATTTTTAAAATTCGTTTTAATATTTTCATTTGTATAAATTTAAACAACGGGGATTCAGCTAAAAATAAGCTTTAATTATGATTTTATTATTTCTCTTCCTTCTTTTGATTTGAAAAACATATTTAATCTTATTTTTGATGTTCATGAATTATATTACTGAGTAGCTCAGCTATATTTTGATAATAACATTTCCTCTTTTATGACCTTGCTCCACATATTTATGTGCATCAGCCATTTTTTCTAAAGGATATATGCTATCGATAACAGGTTTAATTTTCTCTTGTTCTGCTAACGTTTTTAAATTAAAAAAAGCTTCCTTTGGTGTTAATGGTGTACCATGATCTATAGATATGTAATTGCCATTAGGAGTCAATGCTTTTTTACTCATTTCTTTTAGTTTCGATGATTTCGAATTACCAACTGCGTCGATTACATATTTATACCTTTCCAATTGTTTCTCTGCATTTTCTAAGGTGTAGTCAATCATCTTATCACTACCTAAAATCTTTACTAACTCGAAGTTTCTTGCACTGCAGACACTAGTAATATGAGCTCCCATATACTTTCCCAATTGTATCGCTATTGTACCGATACTTCCTGACGCTCCATAGATTAAAACTTTGTCGCCCTTGTTTATACTCGTCTTTTTCAATAAATGGGAAGCAAGCAAACCACCATAAGGGATTGCTGCAGCTTCCTCAAAACTAAGATTTGTAGGTTTTAACGCAATATTCCAATCTTCTGGTAAACAAATATATTCTGCATAAGAACCAAAACGAAGTTTGGTTGGTGAGATTGAACCATATGCAAAAACCTCATCCCCAATATCGAATAATGTAACATCTTTACCTTTACGCGCTACGATACCTGCTGTTACCATTCCTAAAATAGGATTTCTTGGACGTCCAAAACCAAATATAAGTTGCAGTATAAATTTGGGAATCATCGGTTCATTCATCTTACGAATAAGCACATCGCTTGTAGTTACTGAAGTAGCGTGTATCTTTATAAGTACTTCATTATCTTTTGGTGTTGGTTTTTCAACATTACTTAACACCAAGTTTTCTACATCTCCATACTTTATACATTCTATTGCTTTCATAATTGTTATTATTTACAGCAAAGTTGGTAACTATTTGAGCTTTAAAGGTTCGTATTTGGAAATTGGAACCTATTACATAGAAAATTAGTGTGGACTATAAGTTCTGTTTTACTGCTTTTCTCCAAAAAAATAATCCGAAAATAAGTGTTACTATAGCAAACATAATTCCGTTTTCACCAAGCCAATGTTCACTTCCTTCAACTTTTATGGTTAGCGAAGGCATAATTTTTTGAATGTAAACATTACTAACGGCATGAAAAATTACTGCTGGCCATAAACTTTTAGATTTAAAGGTGTAATAGGTCATAATAAATGACATAGAAACAATTACGATTGTGAACGTTATAAATTCTAATAGTACATTGTTACTATAGTAAACTAGCAATGGCCAATGCCAAAAAGACCAAATTAATCCACTAAAAATGGATACTCCTGTAAATGACAGCACTTTTCTCAACTCATAGATGAAAAATCCTCGCCATCCAATTTCTTCACCTAGGGTTGTTGCAGAGGCTCTAATAACCTCTATAGTTGCTAACAACATAATAGCTATGATAGTTATTGATGTTGGATTTAAAGTTCCAATACCAAACAGACCTAGTTCTTTTCCCCATTCCGTTATGGCTTCGCTATTGGCTAAATTTCCAAAACCGAAAATCCAAATAAGCACATAAGTGATTATACCATATAAGGCAGGAACAACATAAGACCATCGGATATATTTCCAATTCCCCCAACTCCAGTTAAGTGATGAAATTTTACGCCCTTTTATTTTTAAGGTAATACATGCAGCTATTGCAGGACACCACATGATAGCGCCAACATAAATTCTTGATGGATACAAATTCACTATGGCATAATGAAATGGTGAAGTAAGAGCAATTACAAGGCCTAGAAATATTAATATTGTTATCCATGTTTGTTTTTTATTTTCTATAGATTTTATCATGATGAGTAGTTTTTTTATGGTGCTATTATATTTTCATATTCATTGCTTCTGTGACTTCGCTATGCGTTGTAATTGATGTCTGTCTTGGCTTACTTATACCTTTATGCAAAATATCCCTAACATAGTCCTTATTTATTTCTAACTCTTTTCTTTTTTTTCTGATTGGTTCAAAATATGTGTTTATAGCTTCAGCTGTTATCTGCTTAAGCTGGCCTGATCCTTGGTCGCCAATTTCATTTGCTAGTTCATAAGGGTCTTGATCTAAACAAAGAGAAGCCAATATTATTAAATTTGAAACTTCTGGTCTTTTTTCATGGTCAAAAGTTATATAACGTTCTGAATCGGTTTTTGCTGATTTTATTGATCGTGCAGTTTCTTCAGGTGTAGCTTTAATCATAATAGAGTTGTTACGACTTTTACTCATTTTTTGAACACCATCTAATCCAACAATTTACTTTGCTTTTTAGCAATTTCAAAACTTTTGTTTTTCATTTATACTATTTGTTTGCTTTTTCCTTAGCTAAAATAAATTCTTCAGATCTTTTTATCTGTTCTTCCAAATTCCATTCGAAATCGAACCTATCCTGTAAAAATATGGCAATGGAATCTAACCCAATGGCAGTTCTTCTTTTATCTATGTTTTCAGGGTCATAAACAGGCCAAAGATTAAAGCTTTTCGTTTCTGGATAATACTTCATTTGCCCACCATAGATTTGTAAATCACCTCGTTCGGTTGCAATTCTGTCTTCTGCTCTGACCAAAAAGCGGGCTTCTAATTTTTTGTCTTTTACAGCTTGTCTCATCATTGGCAAGTATTGTAATCGAACTTCATTATCTGAGTGTTGAATAACATTACAAATGGTCCAATTGCCACGTTCGCCGGTCATTTCTTTTGTTGGCCAGCCATATTTATCTAGGATAGTCTTTACTTTTTCTTCGTTAATTGCATGATTTTTATCAATAATTAAATTTTGTTCTTTCACTAAATCATGATCAACTCCATACAGCTCAATTAAAGAGTCTCTCGATCTAATTGGGAGCTGTTCAGTTTTCCAGATGGTATCCAAAACAGCAATTAGGTTTTCTTGAGTCAGCTTTTTAGTTGGCACAACTTTAGATGTTGATGTATTTGAACAGCCCATTAGGGTTAGTAAACTGATTATTAAAATATACTTCATTTTGAAGAGTTTTTAGGGTAAATGATGATTAGAAATAATTAAAAAACAATTCAGTCATAACACCAAGAATAATACTTACCGTGGCTTTTAGAATTGTCATTCCGTTTAATTCAAATGTATTTGAAAAGGCTAACCAAAGAGATAAAAGTGCGCAAATTGAAAATATTATTGTTCCATATAGAGGCATTACTCTATCGAAAAGTCCTATTAGATTAAAAAGAGTATCAAATAGAGCAGTAAAGCCAAAAAGTGCTAACGTAAAATTGGTTTTTTCATATTCTCTAAATAGATAATAACCCGCAATTAATAGCTCTATACTAATAGCTAAAGGACCGAATTGGCTATAATATTCCCTTTTGAAATAGGTTTCAAAACCTTGTGGAAATTCAATGTCCATATAAATACCACACTTAAAAAAGCGCCGACAATCAATAGTAATATCGCAATGGTTTTTCTTTTTGTCATGTTATTTCATTTTTAGGTTTTAACAACATCAATACTCTGCTGTCTGTACCATCTTTTTTTCGCTATGCTCTATACTAGGTCTTATTCCAAAAAATAATAAATACCCAATCATCCAAAACTCACCAATAGTTGCAGGTAGTGTAAGATATGTATTGAAGCTAAAATCAATTCCTGCGTAGTGTATAACTGTAGAAATTAGATATCCTATCCCACCTAAAATAATTATTCTTCCTAACCAGACAGGCATTCTTTTAGATTTGATAACTATGTATCCCATTGGAAATAGCCATAATCCGAAAAATAAGCCACCAATACCCCAAGCATTTGAAATAATACTTTGAAAAACTTGAATTAGTAAAATTTTTTCTTTCATAGTAACTAAGTCAGAATTTGCTATACCTATTACTGAGGCCATTGAAATTGCACTTATCATAATAACTAAAGCATTAACCATGCCCCATATACCTAGAGTCCATGCTTCCCATTGGTAATGATCTTTAAATAATTTATAAAACCAAACTGCGGTAAGTGCTTGTGATATAACAATACCAAACTCTAATAGCAATCGAATTCTTGCTGTAGATTCCAATTCTACAAGATTTGTTA
This sequence comes from Polaribacter sp. R77954, assembly GCF_044595335.1. Classification (GTDB taxonomy): domain Bacteria; phylum Bacteroidota; class Bacteroidia; order Flavobacteriales; family Flavobacteriaceae; genus Polaribacter. Next base: position 3,872,842 of record NZ_CP138992.1, on the reverse strand, counting down.
GTGTTTGTCCAGGATTACCAGACACAAATATTTGAGAATGATAGACCATAAACCCTAGAATTCCTGTAATAGCCATCATTAAATACCAAAAGCCAGTTATTCTAGCAGTCTTAATTAAATTTTTCTGTTCTGTATTTTCAGTCATAGATTATTTTTGATTAAAATCTATACCCTATTCGCAAGTGCATATTTAATTCCATTTCAGTTTTGTCTTCTGAGTACCCAGCGCGTTCGGCAAACGTGTGACTTAATCCTACACCAATACCTGCTTCATAGTTAAAATGCTCGCCTATATTTCTTCTAATTCCCCAAGTGGGTATAATAGAAAAATCACTTACTATAGGAGCATTATCAGCATTGAATAAGACAAACCAATCTGGGTGATAGCCCATTTTTAAAGCAAAAAAATTGCCACTATTTCCATCAATTCTTTTGGAGCTCTCTGAGCGTTTTTTGAGGTTGTAATAGAATCTTGGCTCAACAACTATAACAGGTGTTAGCAGAAATGGGGAATCATAATCATCATAAAAAGTAGTTTCCCAAATACCAAAATCAAAACCAAGCTCAGTCCTCAAAGCTATGGTATTTGACAGTTTTACTTCATTATATACCCAGACTCCTAGAACTCCTGTTTGTAATCCGAATGTTGATTTTTCTACACTTGTGTTTTGTGATTTTGAGGTTAAAGTTAGTCCGCACAAAACCATTGTAATTACCATTTTTTTCATAATATTATTTTAGATTTCTTTTATTTTTATTAGTCAACTTAAGAAAGTGTTAGAGTACAATACTTTATTACAAAGCAATACAACTCTATAAACCTAGCTTTACTCTTTATATAATGAGTGTTAAGGAGTGTTTTTGTTCAAACAATGTTGTTGCCAATATTTTTTTGTTTAGCTATTTGAAGACATATCTATACCCTACATTTATCATTAAACCATTAGCATAAATTGGGTTTCCAACGATTTTATCCGCGGTTGCACCTGTACCAACACCTCCTATTTCAATAAAGTAATTCGAAGATTTATCCATAAAAAATTCGAATCCGAATAATCCATAGCCTCCGAAAACAGTACTTTCTGACGAAAACTTACTAGACGGAAGTAACAATGTTGTTCCCCCTTCACCATACAGCCGAATGAATTCGCCAATCTTACCTCCAACTCCAAGAACCCCTATTGACATGCTCGAATATGGGGTCCAAGTAGTGGTATTGGTGTTTTTCAAATGTTCGTTGAACAATAAGTTTGCTCTTACACGCAGGGCGACTTGCTTTTTAGCAAAATATGGACTTGTCAAGTTTATACCTAACCCGAAGTCACGTTGATTTTGTTTGATATGAAACCCTAAACCCCAATTTGAATTTATAGCTTCTGTTTCTTGGGCGTAAGTTCCTGAAGCTATCCCGCCCATTAGAACACAAATAATTAAAATTATGTTTTTCATGTAATTGAATATTTCTATAATTAGTATTTATCCTCTGCAATAAACTTAAAACCAGCTAAATCCTAACCCTACATTAAAGATTAAGGCATCTCTGTATGCATCACCTTCTAAATTAGCACGACCCAAAACTAGTTTTGATTGCACATTAAGCACGAAATTTTTCTTTTTGTACAGGTCATAACCTGAACTAATCATTATAGCATGACCAAAGTTCCAATCGTCATTTATATTGTCTTTAATATCATAAAGCGCTGGGGAATCAATGGCTAAACCATAACCTCCATGAATCCACCACTTCTCTTTTACCCAATATTGTACAGATGGAATTAACCCTCCAAAATTTCTATCATTATCTTGAAATTTGTAAATATTTCCTGGCATAGATATAGTAATCGCTAATCTATCATTTAGCATATAACCTAACTTTAGATCTGGAAAAACAAAGGTTCCTTGCGACTCGTTAAAAGTTTGCATACCAGCACTATCTTCTATACTAATGAGGCCACCACCAAGCGTAAACTCGAAGATAAAACCCGCTCTTTGTGTTGCTGATTCTTGCTTTGTGTTTTGTGCAACGGTTTTGCTAGATACGAATGCCAAGGCAACACAAGCTATTTTTATTAAAAATTGTTTTCTGATTGATTTCATAATTTTTGTTTTTTTTGATTTTTAATTGATTTAGTAATCTCAGTTATTATTTTTCATGTATGTAAAGCTGTTTTACTATTGATTTCAAACACTATTATTATATGTTAAAGTTTTTTTAGTTTTCATTTTTCTATTATTTGCATTCTTATTTTCTTTTTCAAAAATAGGATAGCTTCATCTCTGAAACGTTCTATATTATAAAACAGAACTCATTTTTTCAATCCGCAAACTGCATTCGAATTAAAGGGCCGTTAACCAAGCTTACAAAAGTTTTTATATTGATATGAAAGCTTGATACCAGCTTTTCTGTAAACTTTTTTTTAATTCAATCAGTTTGTATTCATCGTAATAAATGGATATTATCTCTTTTTTGATTACTTAACATCTGAACTTATTTTTTTAGTCGTCATTTTTTGATTTTTTAATAATTCTGTGAATTCTTTTATTAATTATTTGCGACAAATTCCAGTTAAGTAACTTAGGGTCTGTTGTACTATAAAATGCAATAATTACGGTGTCTGTGTTTTTATAATATTTGGCAAAACTCTGATATCCAGGAACCCAACCATCATGTTCAAATTCGTAAATAGATGCATATATTTCTTGTTCATTTTTCTTAAAAACAGCACCATTATTTAATGCTCTAATAAACTTACCAACATCTTCTGCAGTTGCATGCATACCATAATCGTTGGTTTTTAAATCGTGCGCATATCCAACATGATAACCACTCATTACATCATCGATGTTAACTTCACTAACGGAGCTAAAGGTATTTTTTAGGTTTAATGGATTCAAAATTTCTTCTTGAATGAATTGAAAATTAGGATATCCCAAAACATCATCCATTATTTTATTGATTAACAAGTAGTTGGTATTGCAGTACTCGTATTTTTTACCGGGTTTAAAATTGGCAGGTTTACCCTCAATTAAAGCTAAACTTTCTTCGAAAGTTTATGTTGGTTTAGCCCAGAAATTTGGTGAATCTGTAAAATTTGGAATACCACTTCTATGTTGGATCATTAATCTAAGCGTTATCGTTTCTGCATTTTCTATTTTACCCACAAGCTCTGGCAGGTACTCAGCAAGTGTTTTATCTAAAGAGAGTCTTCCATGACTTACCAATTTAGTTACAGCAACTGCATCGTACAGTTTACTTATACTTGCAATTTTATAAAGAGCGTCTGATTTTGCAACTATTTCAGCTTCTTTATTGTGCCAACCTGCAGTGTATGTTTTTGGTGTTTTTCCTCTTTGATCTACGTAAACCAAGACACCTTCAAATCCGTGGTTTACGGCTTGATCTAATTGTTCTTGAACTGATTTAGGTAAAGGTAGAATCCAAGCTTTTACCAAAATCCACGGTACAAAATACAATGAAACCAAAGACCCAATTATTAATACACCTCTTAACATATTTTTTATTTTTTTGTTCATGATTTAATTGTTAATTCATTAATTTAAATAGCTATAGTTTTAAAATTTAAAATTCTATTTATAAAGACACTATAAATTTTACACTATCGATTTTTTTTTGAAATTGAAGTTTCAAACTTTATTAACACTAACTTTTATGTTATTTTTTTCTTTTGAATTCGCATTCCATTTCAAACCAAATAATGGTCTTAACATCTGAATTCTTCTAATTATAAATTCATAAATTAAATAACATCCAATAAATGTTATACCTGTAATTAAAGTAAATGCAATTAGTGCAGGTAAGTGAAATGGTAGTATTAATTTTGCTGCCAAATACAACACCACCATGTGTATTATGTAAACAGGATACGCTGCTTTACTTAAGTAGGATAACAACTTACTAGGTTTGTTAAAATATTGATAACAAAATCCAAATATTGAAAAGATCCAACTATTACTTTCAATAACAGTTAAGTAAGAAGGTGCTTCAGAAGCAAAGATTACATATCTTACCGTATATAATACAGTTGCTAACCCAAGAAAAAACCATTTCCATAGTTTTACTGTGTTCCAAAATACTTTACCCACAATCATAAAAAGGAAACCAAAAAAGAATGCCAGTAAGCCAATTGCAAAACCATGCCAAGTTTGCGCATACACTGCAAAAGGTTTTGGTTGAAATACTAGAACTTCTGCAATAAAAAAAACATTTATCAATAATAAACCTAAAGGGTTGCTAAATAATCGGTTTACAAGATTTACAATTTTGGAAAGTTTCCCTTTTTTGATATTAAAAAATATAGGCAAGCCTATTAATACATAGACAAAAATATTTCCTAAAAACCAAAGGTGCCCCATTTTCTTAAAATTTATTGCATTTAGAAATTTTTAAAGATTTTTAAGAATATTACGACTTTTAAAGAAGAAAATTAATTTGGTCATGTGTTATAGATTAACAACAACAATATTTCCCACCTTACCACCAGTTTCAATATATTGATGAGCATATTTTAAATCCTCTAAATTATATGTTTTGTCAATATGAGTTTGCAGTTGATTCTGTTTAAAGAGACTTATTAAGTCCTTTAGCAAACTTTTTAATTCTTCTTTCTTTTTTATGCCAGTAGCTTCAAACTTAACTTTTTGGGGGTGCAATATCATTTGCCCTAATATTTGAATACTTAGTACAGGTGTCATAAAAATTCCATTATCATTTAAAATATTTTTAGAGTTATTATAAGAAAGCTTACCCACAGTATCGTAAACCACATCATATCTACTTTGTAGTTCGTTCAATTTTATTGTGGTATAATCTAACACCTCATCTGCACCTAATGCTATCACAAAATCGATATTTTTTGAACTACATATACCAGTAACCTTTGCACCCATTATTTTTGCTAACTGTACAGCAGCAGAACCTAAACTACCTGAAGCTCCATTAATAAATACATGTTGACCTTGTTTAATTTTTGCATTTTCTTTTAGGAAATTATAAGAGGTTAAAAAACCGTCACATATTGGTGCAGCGTCACAATGAGAAATATTTTTTGGTTTTTTTTCTACAAGTTCATTTTCTCCAATACATAAATATTCGGAGTTACTTCCGTTTCCAAACAATTTTTCTCCGAAAACTTCATCACCTATTTTAAACCTTGTGATTTGTGAACCTATAGCCTCTACGATTCCTGAAAATCCCGTTCCTAAAACTGTGTTCTTAGGTTTGAATAATCCTAAAAATATTCTACCAAATTTAGGTATACCTTGTCGCATCATTGTATCTGCTCTTGTTACTGATGCGGCTTTGATTTTTACTAAAATCTCATTAGGTTTTGGTGATGGGATTTCAACATCAATTATTTGAATAACTTCTGGTGAACCGTATGTTGTATAAATTGCTTTTTTCATAATTGTTATTATTTAGGACAAAAATGGTAAACATATGTATTATAAAAGTTCTTCTTTATAAAGCCGAACGAAATGGATTACACAGTAGTTTGGGATTTGAGACACTTAAGATTTACTCCGTTAATTAAAAGCCAAATACCAAATACCAGCTCAAATAATGCACCTGGTGCCATCAATACCTTTAATTGTTTTGAAATGACTGGAAATAGAATTTGTGAAGTGAAACCTATAAAAATTGTTGTATAGGTGAAAAGCCCCCAATAACTTAACCATTTAGGTACGTAAGAAGCTGATTGTAACAATTTAATAAATATGAATGCACCTATACTCATAAGAATGAGATGAAGATTAGATCCCATGCCATATACGTCAAAAAAAACAGAAGCTAATGAATGTAAAGTATCATTTGTAAACTGGTATTTTTCTTCCTTTCTTAAAATAATTAATGGCGCTGCATATAATAATAGCATTACGAAACCCATTACGACTTCTGCCACTCTAAATATAAATCCGAGAGTCGCTCTATTTTTATTAATAGACTTCGTTAGTATATACAGTGCAACAGCCATCCACATTACTAATGCGTACATTGTAATATCTAAAACTATGGACATTCTAAACTGAAATTCTGATGCTAATAGTGTTTCAGGTTTATGTAGACCTATTTTAACAAAGAAAATATTTATGAACCCAATTAAGGTTGTTGTTAAATAGGTAAAACCAACTATTTTAGTTTGTTTCTGTATTTCACTAATTTTAATATTTGTTGTGCTCATCTTTTTTGAGTTGTATATTCTAAACCTGCACCAATTGCAATTCCAATTGGTAGCCATAATGCTATATTAGAGGTTAAGACACCAACTAACACTCCAAAAATTACACCTACAGCTATCTTGACTCCTTTTGTACTTTTTTTTGTTTTCATTTTTTATTAATTGTATTAATTACTTTTAAAAGTAGGATGAGTGAAAGCGTTTAAAGTTTTATTTTATGAATCAGAACATATATAATTTGTTCTCTTTGCTCATCTAGATTTCATTCAAAATCAGATGTACTTGAAACAAATTATTATAAACAGGATCTTTATTTATTAAAATTCCAAACTGGTAAAGAAATACTACTGTTACCTGTAAAGGTTATTTTTAAAGGAGTTTCGGCATCTTTCATGCTTTCGGTATTTCATCTCTTCCTGTACCGTAATTTATTTGAGCATTGTTGTTTTTATTTACATTAACAACTATTACAATTTGGCTTCCTTTCTGTAGTTTTTTACTGATTAATTTAGAATTATCAAAAGAGATTTGTGTCGTTTGGTTAGGAGTTAATAAATTTCTTTGTTCTCTATCTTTAGCATAACTTGCTCTACCAATATAATAGCTCAAATGAAAATAGTTGCCTTCTGGTGTTAATTGATAAAGAATTACAGAATAATCAACATCTTTTTTATTGATTGAAAATTCAAGATTACCTAAAAATGAACCATTGATGATAATATCTTCCTTTAGCGCTTCAGATTTAAAAATCAACCCATCTTTTTTATTGATTTGATCACGTTCTAGAGGCCATGGATAATAGTCTATATTATTCATCGTTTTTCTGTCTTTAAAATCTATAGACATAGAAACCTCTGAATTATTTGCTTTCGTTTTTAATGCATAAAAATCATTACCTTTTTCTGAACTTAAATGAAACTGTAAAGTGTCATTTGTCATGGCATTTAAACTCGGTTTATGCATCCAAGTATTGGTGCCCATGACTTGAAAGTTGACTTTATCTTTTAAAATACTAGGCTTTGCTTTTCCTTTTAAAACATAATCAAACCATTGGTAAATAATATCCTCTTCAATGTTTATCAAAGCAGATTTGTCTAATTTATAATTCCTTAAGCTTTCTTCTGGCTTCGATTGTGCAGTCCAATGATCATAAGGCCCAACCAATAAATAATGATTTGGATTTTTAACGTATTTGTGATGCTCGCTAAAATAATACATGGCTCCTCTTTGTGAATCATCATAATAACCCGTAATCGTTAAAATTGGAATATCAATTTTTGCAAATTCTTGTTTATAGGGAATCATTTTTTTCCAATACTTATCATAACTTGGATGTTGCATATACGAATTCCATAATGTATTTACCTGACCATCTAAACTATCTAATTTGTTAAATGCGACTCCTGTTTTGTACCATGTGTTTTTTAGGGAATTCCAGCGATTAATGTCATTCGATGCTTTATAATCTAAAAACTTGTTGTTAGTGACATAAAAGTTCCATGAATAGGAATAATTATGCAGTACATTATTTTCCATTGGATAATCAATTCCTGGGGCAATAGCAACCATAGGAACTATTGTTTTTAAAGCAGGATGCACTTTGTGTTTCATAGAAGCCCATTGTGTAAAGCCATTATAACTCCCACCAAACATGGCTACTTTTTGATTAGACCAAGCCTGTTTGCTAATCCAATCGATGACTTCATAAACATCTGTGTTTTCATATTCAAGAGGTTTTATGTCGCTTTTACTCCATCTTTTCCCTCTTGTATTCGCAATAACTCCAATATATCCTTTAGATGCAGATAACATAGCACTAACTTCATTGGTTCCTGCATATATAGATGAAACTAGTATAGCCGATTTTTTAGTTGTTGATTTTCCTTTTCGTTTTACAATTACCATTGAAACTTCAGCACCATCTTTCATTGGAATGACGATTCTGTCATTTACGATATATCTACGCTTATGATCTTGTTTTATTTCTTCAAAATAAATTGCTCTTGTTGATGAAAATACCGTGCTTAAAAAATATTTTTTTACTAAATCTTTAGATGTTGCTTGTGATATTTTTTCTGATTTAATATTACCATACGTAGTATTAAAATTACTAATATAATAATCAGTGGGGTCTCTTAATATCAATGCCTTATCTAAATTGATCACTTGTATATCATCAGAATTCTCTACGTAATTTTTGTACGATTTTTTAAACACATCTTTAAAATTTTTAGACAACTTTGCTTCCACATAATGCCTATAAACATCTAAATACTGTCTTTGATCTGTTGGTGTTTCTTTAATTCTTTTTTTGATGGTAATTAATGCATCTTCATAATCACCTCTAATCAACTGAAACTTAAATACATCTATTTCAGACAGGTTTTCTGTGTCACAAAATCCTGCTATCTGTTTCATTTGTTGTTCAATAGCAACTGAATCTGATAAATCTATTTTTTTTAATGATATCTCTTGACCAAAATAAGTAATACTATTTGCTATAAGTAATAATATTAGAACTGATTTTTTCATAGGTTTTATTTTAAAAAGTGAAAACAAATCTTATTGTTTCGTATTTGGGTTTGTATATTCAATTAACTCTTCATTGTATACAAAGTCATCTTGAGTTTGCGTTAACTTGATAAAATTTTTCACTTTTGGTGCATACAGCCATACTTCATCTGTTCTGGCACTATATCCTCTGGAATTGGATATTGTTCCTTTATACTCAATGGTATAAGCCATAAATGTTCCTGCTCCTACTTTTTCTTCTTTATAAGATAAAACTTCTACGTCTTGACTTTGTTTTCCTGTGGTTCCATCTTGACTTGTCCAGTTCTTTTCGTATTTCCACTTTTTACCAACTTTTAAAGGCCATTTATATCTTGGAGTTTCACTTTCATCAGGCTTTACCATATCTAAAACTGGAACTGTATCTTTTCCAATTGTTATACCTAAACCATAAGGCATTTTAACTATTTTTCGCACATCTTCTCCATCTGAACGTATTTCCCCTTTATCTGTAACTCCCTTGTATTTCCAAACCCATTTTTCACCAACTGCATAGTCTTTTAGAGTTGGTTGTTTTGCTTCAGTTGCTATCTCTTTATCACAAGCATATAATCCAATAAATACTATTACGTATAAAAAATTAAGTGTGATTTGTTTTTTTCTAAGGTTATTCATGATGTACTTTTTAATTATTTACAATACAAAGTAAAGTTCTTTGAAGCCATTATTAAAGAGAAAGTACAGGAGCGTAAATAAAAATCAATGAGCGTTAAAATAAGTGATATTTTTATAAACTATTCCAGTTTTTGAACTTAACTGACTGTCTACTAGATACCTCCACTTTTTCACCAGTAGTTAATATAATTTGTAGTCTATTATTAAAGTAGGGGTGAATCTCTTTAATGTAATGTATGTTAATCATTTGACTTCTATTCACCCTAAAAAAGACTTTAGGATCTAACTTCTCTGTTAATAAATTTAAAGAACGTTTTATCATTGCTTTATTTGAACCAAAATACAAACGTGCATAATTTTCTAAAGATTCAATAAAATGTATCTCTGTTAAGGGAATGAAATGACATTTTTCTCCATCTTTTATGAATATCTTTTGATGCATTGGTAACACTGTAGACGCTAATTGTTTTCTTTTAGACAATTCTAACTTTACTTTTTCTATAGTTTTAGAAAAACGTTCGTCTCTTAAAGGTTTTACTAAATAGTCTAACGCATTCATCTCAAACGCTTTTACAGCATATTGGTCATAAGCTGTTGTAAAAACTACATTTGGTACATTGGTTAATTCTTCTAACAAATCAAAACCAGATTTTCCAGGCATATGAATGTCTAAAAACAAAATATCTGGTTTTAAGTCCTCAATTAATACTATAGCTTCATCTGCATGACTTGCTTCCCCAATAATTTTAAACTCTTTATGTTTTTGTAGTGCTCGTTTTACTTCTTCTCTAGCCAAACGTTCATCATCAATAATTATGGTTTTAAATAACTTCATCAACTATAATAGGTATTAATATTTTTGCTTCAACTTCTTCTGTATTTGTTTGAGTTAAGCTGAAAGTAGCTTCGTTTTTATATTGAATTGTTAATCGCTTTTGCAAATTTTTTAAACCCAAACCCGCATTTTTTTTATCATAAATAGTTCCAGGGTTTTTCACTATAATTTCAATAAAATCTTTTTGCTTTTTAATCATAAGACTTATAATACCCCCTTTAACGCTTGAATCGATTCCATGTTTAATGGCATTTTCTACTAACAACTGAATACTAAGCGTAGGTATTTTATAATTAACAAGATTGTCATCAATTTGTGTTTCTAGTTGCAAACGTTCTTCAAAACGCATTTTTTCCAATTCAATATAATCTTCTACTAAAGATAATTCTTCTTTAATGGTAATTAAACCTTTGTCTTTTTCATATAAAGATGAACGTAATAAATCTGACAATAAATCAATAGCTCTTCTAGCTGTATCTGGGTTTTCAATTACTAAAGATTTTATGGAGTTTAAGGAATTGAACAAAAAATGAGGATTCAACTGCGCTGATAAATTATCTAATTGCGCTTGTTTAGCTATTAAAGATAATTGCGCATTTTCTTTTGCTGTAACCACTTCTTTTTGATAATAATGATACAAATGATAGGCTAATACCCAAATAGACATTAAACGAAGACCCGTGAGTAAAATTGGGTCCCAATACATAATTGACTCTAAGAAATCAACGTTCTTAATAACAAAAAAGGTTCTGAAAACAATCCATTTTAAATTGTTTATGAAAACAAATAAAGCAGCTAAAAAAAGTATACTCGGAATTACTCTTATGAGTAATTGTTTTATGGGCAATTTACTCCATTCAGCTTTTAAAGCATACACTCTATACATATGTGTTAAAAATATTCCAATAGCAATATCTGATACATAATTTAAAAACGTGTAAAAAAAACCGTAATTATCTCTTGTATATACTGTATATGCCCAATAAATAGAAACCATACTCCACCCTACTAATTGGCATTTCCAGTATAAATGTATTTTTGATAAATTTTTATTTAGATGCAAATTCATAATAGACTACAAAGCAACGTAATTTACCTTAAAATAGGAAAAATAAATACATGAACGTATTTATTTTAGAGTTAGCGTTACATAATCGATGTAACTTATGATTTTTAAGAATTATAGTTTTTTTTCTTCTTTTTAACTTAAAAAATATGTGTTTTTTGATTTTTGATTGATTTTGTAATCTCAGTAATTACATTTCCTGTATGTAAAGTTGTTTTACTTTCTATTAATAGTATTGTACATTCTTTATCTGAATTTACTTTATGTTTTACTCCTTTGGGAACTACAAATACATCACCTTTTTGCATGATAAAAGGTTCTTGATGTTCTAATTCCATAACCAACGAACCTTCCAAAATATAGAACAACTCGTCTTCATTTTCATGCGTGTGCCAAGGGACTTTATCTCCCTTTATTTTGGCAATTTTCACATATTCATTATTGACTTCTGCTATTATTGTTGGTGAATAATAGGAGTGTAATTTTTTAATTTGATTATTTATATTTACCATGTCAAATTCATTATTGGTCATCTTTTACTAATCTGTTTAAAGTTTTCCTAGAACTTTCACTTCCGAATTCAACTGCCTTTGTATAACATTCTATGGCCTTTTCCTTTTGATTGTATTTTAAATAAGCCTCACCTAAAGAATCCCATAAATTACCATCTTTAGGAAATAATTTTACATTCAGTTTAAACAGTTCTAATGCCCAATCTGCTTGTTCTTCTTTTTTTAATCTACTATATCCTAGTCGGTTTAGTATGGCAGGATCATTAAATTCACTTTTGAGCTCTTTTCTTAAAAAATCTGGTAGTTTTTTTGCATTTTTAGATGAATTAATGTTCATAAATTCATGAATCAATTCATAAATATTTCTGGGAATTGGAGGCGCCTTATAATTCGCATCAAACATCATTTTACCAATTTCTCTTGCTACGTTTTCAGATTCAGGTCCTAAAAACTTATTCGTCATGTATATGATAACTATATCATCCTCTACAAATCTTACAAAATCTGCAAAATATAACCCGTTACTACCATTATGCGCAACAATTTTGGTGTCTCTATCACTTTTAGAAATGGCCCAACCATATCCATAATAGGATGTATTGTTATCATTTTCCGCTACAAAAGGGGTTTCTTGACTTTCTCTAATTTTTGATGTTAAAACGAGATTATTTTTTAAAGCATTATGCCATTTATATAAATCTTCAATGGTAGAATGAATATCCCCTTTACCTATACTATACCAATGATTATTATTATCTGGTAGATGTTGTTGCGTTGTACCCCAATCCATCCACTGTTCGTCATCTCTATTGTAGTAATATCCATGTGCTAGTCGTTCTTTATCAAAATTAACACTTTTATAACCTGTACTTTTCATTTGAGCAGGCACAAATAGATTTTTCTGTAGAAAAGTGTCGTAGGTTTGTTCTGAAACCATTTCTAGTATCACCGTTAACAGTATGTAGTTGGCATTTGCATATTGGTAGGATGTGCCAGGTTCAGCATGTAGTGTTGCCTCAAAAAACTCTTTTAAGAACTGTTTTTTGCTGGCTTCATGATATCTAAAACCACCTGTTTTACTGGAAATACCTGAAGTATGTGTCAATAGTTGATGAATTGTAATATCCGTCTTATCAAGAGGAATTTGAGGAAAATATAAACTCAGTTTATCTGAAGTTTTCATTTTTCTTTGCTCTACCAATTTTAAGATAGCAGATGCTGTAAATTGTTTGGTTACTGAACCAATATTAAAAATGGTTTCAGGTAAGTTGGGAGTTTTATTTTTTCTATCTGCCCAACCGTATCCTTTAGATAAAAGAATTTCTCCTTTTTTAGCCACTAAAACCACACCAGAAAATCCATTTGTTTCACTTGCCTTCAGATAAGAATCAATTTTATTAACAAGTTCTTGGTTCTTGTTTTGAGAAACAATGCTAACCGTTGAAAGTGTAATACCTATAAAAAATAGTGTCGTAAATAATGATTTCATTTTATGATTATTTTTTATGATTGCTTTTTTGTTGTACCATATTCTAAAGCTGCGCCAATGGCAATCCCTAACACAAACCATAATTGCATGTTTGAGGTTACATAGCCCAATACTGTTCCTAAAATAATTCCTAACCCTAATTTTACTCCCTTTCTGTATTTTTTAGTTTTCATTTTTTCCATTGTTTGAAATCTTAATTTGTTTTCAAAGTTAACATTGCTTAAACTCTAAAACGTTCTAGATTATAAAATAGAACTAATTTTGTTAATCGGCAAACTGTACACGAATCAAGGGGCTGTTCACCAAGCTTATTAATGCTTTTACATTCATATGAAAGCTGCTGGCTGCTGTTTCAGTGAAGTTTTTGAGTTCCGTGAGTTTTTCTTTATTGTAATACACACCATTTAACAATACACCATGTATTTCCTTTGTGTTTCTAATATCCTCTAGTGGATTTTTATTTAATACTACTAGGTCTGCCTTTTTTCCTATTCCTATAGAGCCGTAATCCTCTTCTATATTGGAAAATTTTGCTGGTGTTATAGTTGCAGATTGTAAGGCCTCTAAATTAGAAAGTCCACTTCTTGTTAATTCGTATAATTCATCATGTAAACTAAAACCCGCAAACACATACGAATCTGTAACATCTGTTCCTGCCATAATGGGCACACCCAATTTATTGGCCATGGCTACTTGTTGTTTTGAGGCTTCAAAAAATTGTTCACTTACACTAATACCCTCACGTTCAATATTTTTCTCTTTGTTATGGTCTGTATCAAATTTCCACCATAACTTCTTCCTGACTGAAGTGACATACTTTAAATTTACATTGTTTGTAAAATTCTCTATATGTGCATTGGCTTCAAACTTTAAAGTCTGTAAGGTTGGTGTCCAATAGGCATTCTTTTGCTGCATTAATTGCATTAATTTTTTTGCTTGGACCAAATCAAACTGTTGAACAATCTTTGCTTTTGATTTCGAGAAATATGCTTTCCAATTTGTTGGATTTTTTAAGCTATCGGCTTCTGGGAAACACTCATACATAAATATGCGTCCATGTTCAAAACTTTTTTGTCCTAGATTAACCGCTTCTACTAAGTTTAAAAACATCGGTTTATGCCCTGCCAAATGCAACCCGTACTCTGGTGCTTTTTTAGCCAAGGCTTTGTAGGTGTCTTTTGGCAATTGCTGATACACTTTTATAAAATCAACCTGTTCATTTTTGTAAAACTGTAACAAGGAATCTACTTGTGATGGCTTTTGCAGTTTGAAAAAGTTGGGGAACTCTTCAGGAATGGCTTTTTCGCCATCCATTTGATAACTGCTTTGCAATATATATCTGGGTGTGACTCTTTTGTTATTGTTTAGGTCTTTATTCCACTGCAGACGTTCTTTACTACCTACCCAATAGCTGTCTTTTTTATTTAACTGTCCTGACATATCTCGTATACCAGTAACTCCGTTTGCAATATAAAGCGGATGATGTAACCAAGCTGATTGTTGATTGGAATGGGTATGCATGTCCCATAAACTAGGCATTAGGTATTTACCACTTCCATCGATATGCAAAACATCATCAACAACTTCAATAGGTATACTGTCAATTTTTGTAATACGAGAATTTTCGATCAGAACAAATTGATGTTTTGCTAAATTTCCAGTTTCAACATCAATAATAGTTACATTTTTAACAATGGTTTTCTGAAAAAGCTTTGGTGGTTCTATTACATCCATTGGCCATAGGTAAGCTATGGTTATCACTATAACCAAAAGCGCCGTTAACGCAAAACCAACTTTTAAAAATAAAAGGATTCTTTTCTTCATCAATTAATTCTCAGAAATTTTGTGTAGTAATTTTTCTGCCTCGTTTTTCAACAACCCTTTTTCTATAAGCGCATCAAGAGTTTGTTTCGCTTGATTTATATTGCCAATTTTTATTTGTGTTTTTGCAACTAGCAACTGAAAGTTTTCATTAAAAAAATAAGGTTTGGCAGTAGTAATTAATCCTATCGCCTTTTCTAATTTTGCTTTATCATCACTAGTATTTTGCAAAAGTAAGAATCCATAAGTTGCCATTAGTTTGTAATTGTAACTATTTGCAGTATGTTCTTTAAAAAGTTCTTTAGCATCCATCTTAGTGTTGAGGTACTTTTTAATATACCCTAATGTTACTTCTTGCCTTGTATATTTTCTTTGTTTAGGTGTTATCCCTAAAGCTATCAGCACTGTTTCTGCTGAAGCTTTTGTAGATGCAGGATTCTGACCTGTTATAAACTTACCAGAAATAACTACTTTTTCTAACATAAAATTACTTTCTTGATAGATTGCTCCTCTTGACTTTAGCTTGTCTTCTAATAAAAAAGGAAATTCATTGATCCATTTACTTTTAAATAGGCGTTCTTCTTCATTAGAAAAACCAGTAATCTTTTCATTATCTAGAATATACTTATTTTGATCTTTTACATGAACAAAAGCAGCAGTACCATGACAAACAGCAGCCAAAACTGTACGTTCTCTATTGTAGAGGTTTACTACTATATCTTGCAATGATGGGTCATAAGGAAGATCAAACATGGCTCCCTTACCTCCAATAACATAAACAGCATCATAATTATTTGCATTTATAGTTGAAGTTGGTAGGGTTTGTTTCAGTAAATTTCTAGTAGCACTATTGGTTAAAAATGCTTTATTTTTCTTTTTGGTTGCATCGAATTTATCTGCTACTACAGAACCACCTTTTGGACTTGCTACAGTAACCTTTACATCATTCTGAGTAAATATAGTGTAGGCATCTACAAACTCCTCAAACTCAAAGCCTGGTCGTGTATGGCCATTATCTTTACCATAACTACTTACAACCATTAAAACCTTCTTTTGAATTTTTGATTTTGATTGGGAAAAAGTTGATGCAGTTATGAACAGCAATAATAAGGTTATATAATTTTTCATGATTTTAATATATTATTGTTACAAAACTATGTAAAGCTTATTGTTGAATTTTTTCTGATTTAAGAAACCGAACTCATTAATTGATATGCTCTAAAACCCAACTTGAAATTTCTTCTAAGGCTATTGGTGAAAATGTCTGTTCAATTTTACTATACTCATCCATTTTACCAGTTGTACTCTCCTGAAAAAAGTGATTTAAACCTTCTAATTTTACGATCTTATAATCTGTGTTTTTCCCTTTTATCAATGCTTCCTTAATACTCTTTTGATTGATTTCTGCATTTACTTGTGTGTCGTTCGTACCATTTAAAGACAATACCGGAATTTGCAATTTTTCTATTTCAGTTGCAGGATTGTAATTGTAGAAATAACGAACCCAAGGTGTAGTTCTGGCTTTGATTAAACCTTCCACAATCTCATTTACCTTAGCATCATTACCAACCATGGGTTTTAATATTGGAGCAATTGTTTTGTTGTAATGCGCAGTCAATTCTTTTTTAATTGTTGACAATTCCTTATCTGAAGCTGCAATTTTAATTGCTTCTCTGATGGCTTGCTCATATGCTGCTTCACTAGGTACTGGAAAAGGACGCATTGAAATAGACTGCATTAATGATATTTCGCTTCCAGGTATACCTGTAGAGGCTAATAGTACTATAAAAGACACGTCTTCTGTTTGATTCGCTGCTAAAGGTGCAATAATACCCCCTTCACTATGCCCCACTAGACCAATATGATTAGTATCAATATCTGATCTTGATTTTAGATAGCTTACAGCACTTACAACGTCTGTAGCAAAATCTGCAGTTGTTGCTTCACTAAAATTACCTGTCGATTTTCCTACTCCTCGATCATCAAAACGTAAAACTGCAATACCTTGGCGTGTTAAATAATCTGCAAGTATCCAAAAAGGTTTGTGGTTTGCGAACGTTTCATCTCTATCTTGTGGACCACTACCACTTATTAAAATAACAGCAGGAGCTTTTTTGGTATTTCGTGGTAAAGTCAAAGTACCAGCAAGTGAAACTTGAGCTTTTTTATTCTTAAAAACTACTTCCTCCTCATTGTAAGGATAAGGTTTTACAGGCTCTTGGGGTCTATTATTTTTGGTAGCTACGCTTAACTTTCCCTTTTTTAATTGTAATGGAAGTGTATTAGCTCCTTCTGAAAAATTCCCCTCAAATTGCTGTAACTTAGTATTGAATTTGCCTTCATACTTGATGCCTAAGTTTGAACCATCAATTAATAAGATTCCATTGTCATACGTGGTACTTTGAGGTTTTAATCCTGCAACTCTTTGTGCTGGTATAGACAACTCTGTGACATAATTATTATCTGATTTTTTAATATTGAAAATAAAACGAATTTCTTTGTCTTTACCTAGTTTTACTGTTCCATTCCATATGCCTGTAATGTCTTGAGAAAACGTTAAGACTGAGCATAACACTAAGACGAATGTGATGTATATTTTTTTCATTTTTTAAATTTAATTTAGTTCATTTTTGGGCGCACTTTTCTTGTCCGAATAAAATTCAGCTTTATAATAAATGCATTACTTAATTGTGATTATTTGTTTGAAATAGGCTTAGGCTTCGAGCTCTTTTAATATTGCGTTTGCGGCATCTGTAGCCTTTTTATATTTTTTTAAAACCCATTGAGAGAAAATATATAAAATACCAATACCTGAAGGCACCAACCAGTTGAGTTTTTCTGTCATTGTAAAAACATCTATACCTTTTATAATTTTACCAAAGGAAATTACAGTAAGTATCAATACTATAAAACTGGTATAAAAACTTATTCTTTGCAGACGCATAAACCTTGTTTTTTCTTTAGCATAATTCAATAATGATGCTTTATAAGTACTCTTAGAAATATCTATCGCCTTCAACTTTTGAATTGATTTTAATGACAGTATAGGCAACAGCAAACAAGCAACTATGGTAAGCACGCCTGTAAGTTGTAAATACCAAACATCTAGTTCATTAAAATTACTAATCAGATAAATAACTGCAGCAAAACAGATGAACGCACTTAGAGTTTCTGGCACAGAAATACTGCGCATTCTAATTTCATAGCGCTCTTTAGTCATGTCTAGAATTAACTGATCTGTTAATACTTTTTGTTGGTCTACTTTTTGATTCAGATCTTCCCAGAGGGATTTCATTTCATCGAATTCCATACTTCTTTTATTTTTTAATTTGAGATTTTAATTTTTGTTTAATTCTTCCTAAACGTGTCCCAATATTGGTTTTTGTAAATCCAGTAATTGCGGCTATTTCATCATAATTTTTGCCTTCTAAATGAAGGAGTATGATTCCTTTTTCTACAATACTGAGTTTTTTTATATGCGCATATAACAGTGTAATTCGTTCTTCCATAACTGTATCCAATTCATCTAATTTATTCGAAAGAAAATTATCTATGGATACTCGTGTCCCTTTTTTCTTTTCTTTTTTCAAATGACTGATTGCCGTATTTAAAGCAACACGATACATCCAAGTACTCATTTTTGAATTGGCTTTAAAAGAAGGGTAAGATTTCCAAAGTTGATAGACAATTTCTTGGTATACATCTTCTAGATCTTCAGCACTATTGGTATAAAGTCTTGCAACTTTATAAATAATACCTTCGTTCTCTTTTATATGTTGAATAAAGTCCTCTTTTGTATGCATGTAAAGATGAATTACATTGTATGAGTGTTTAAAGTATTTAAAAAATCACAAAAAAAATTTAATATTTTTTAAAACAAATATAAAAAACTGATTTACAAATCATTATAGCTTCAATAAAACTATCCCTTAAGCAGTCTATAACTGTTATTCATGTGATGCCATCCTATAAAACTAAACAATACAATGAAAGGTTTTGATTTTAAATTTAGAACCCATTTTATACACTGTAACTCTAACAAAAAAATTATTCGTTTTCTTCGAGTTCAAAAAAAGCATTCACTGGTTTTTGGAAAATTTGTGATAATTTTAGCGCTATTACAGTTGATGGAATTGTCTTGTTGTTTTCGATAATATGTATAGCTTGTCTAGATACTCCTACTCTTTTTGCCAATTCTGCCTGTGTAAGTTTGCAAATAGCACGTTCTTCTTTTATTGTATTTTTCATAAGTCCATATTCTATATAAAAACAATAGCTGGTAATAAACAGTTCTTCCCTAAAACCAGACTACTGTTAGTATATGAGTAGGATTGTATTAGGAAAAATCACACTGACTACTTCTAAAAATGCAATGTTTCCATTAGACATTAGTCTAACTAATGTGTTTTTTTAGTCATAAAATGTGATTTTTACAACGTACGCTATACTCATAGGGAAACAAAATATTATGAACTTTAAAATTATACTCATCATTATAGCTTTTGTGAATCTAAATGAGAAAGAAGCTTTTGAATATTACACGTCTCAAATTAGAGCAAAATATGAATTGGTTGATGCAAAACCAGTAAAATACCCTATTAAACATGGCGTTATTGGTAAAGAAAAACCTGACTTTATTATGGTTGTTGAATTTCCAAACCAAGAAGCTTTGGAGCAATTATTTAACAGTGAAGACTATAAAAAACTAATACCTTACCGAAAGAAAGCCTTTACCGATTTAAAAGTATTTATATCAGAAAAGCAATAAACAGTTAGGTATTGTATCGTCTTTATGGCGAAATGTCATAAAAATGATTGTAAGGTCATTTAAAAACATACTTTTTTTATTCGAATTTTTGACTATTCCATATGCTTTTTAAGATAAGCATAAGGTGTTTTCCCCTCCATTTTTTTAAAGAACGTATTGAATACTGTTTTAGAGTTAAATCCACTATCGTAAGCTACAGCCATAATCGTTAGGCCTTTGTTTTCTTCTAAAAGTACACGCGCTTTAAATTCCTTAACTCTAAAGGTATTTACGTATTCTGAGAAGTTTTTTTGAAAACCTAGGTTTAACAATTGCGAAACGTAATTGCCAGGAAGCTCCAAGTAAGAAGCCAAATCTTTTAGTGATAAATCAGGATTTAAATACAGCTTATAATCCATCATAATCTGCTCCAATTCCTCGCTGTAGTTTTTAACTTCAGCAGCATCAAGCAAAGCCTGTTTGTATTTTTTTTTCTGTTTGTAATTTAGATTATCAGGAATTGCTTTTAGCATGATTTCCTTATAACGTGGTTTGTTTTTAAACCGCTTGAGAATTGGTGATGGATTCAATAACAATATCAATGGCAAGCGCTTGTTGTATGCTTGAGTTATCAAATCGATTACCTTTTCATCATTACCCAACAAGGCATTTACCAATATCAAAAATGTAAAGGCCTTATCTACAAGTGCAGTTGTTAAAAAGGTCTCTAATTCTTGTAATCCAGCATTGCACTTTTCTGTTTCCTTTAGGTAGGCATAACACATGGTAACCCCACCTAATTTGGTGAGGTCTTTTACAGAGACCCCTTTTAGTGAATTGAAATATGTTAAAGCTTCATTTGGCTTGCCTGACATTAATAAGCTTATACCAATATAAATTGGAGGAAAGGGTAATTTAGGGTCTAATTCCAATGCTTTTTGTAAATAAGGAATCGCAGTTTCATATTCTTCTTTCAAATAGCACAAGAAACCTTTATAATGATGATTGATCGCTGCATAAGGATCTAATTGTAAGGCTTTGTCTAGATAATTTTGAGCTGCATCTAATTTACCTTCTACTGTTAAAAAGTTAGAAATGGTCAGATAAATATCGTCTGCTTTTTGTAACTCTAGTGCCTTATTTGCATGTATATACGCTTTTTCTAAATCCCAATTTTGCCAACAGGCTATCCACGCTAAATTCAGTTGCGATCTTGATGAGTTTGGGTCTAACGCAATTGCCTTTGACAAATAAGGTTGCGCTTCTTGGTAGGCCTCATAGGCTGGTAACAACCCCATGGTTCCCATATTCATATAGGCAAGGTTAATATCTAAATAGGGACTTGCAAAGTTAGGTGCTTTTTGTATGACTTTTTTTAAAATCTTGATGCCTTTTATAGAGTTTTTATAATCTAATTTCATAATGTAATACCTCCCTTTCAGGTATTCTCTATAAATAGGTACAGGTACATCTATAGGTGCTACAAGTTTATCTTCTATTTCAATATGCCCAATATGTTCCCGTAGTTTTTCCGCAATAAACAGACTTATTTCATCTTGTATTTCAAAAATATGTTCTGGATTTCTATCAAAGGTTTCAGACCAAAAGTGATAATCATCAAGCGTATCAATCATTTGTACAGTTATGCGCATTTTGTTTTTTGACACTCTTACACTCCCTTCAATAAAAATCGCTACGTTAAGTTTTTCTTTAATCTCTTTAGTAATTATCTTTTTGTTTTTAAAATAAAATGAAGAAGTACGTGAAGTAACTGCAAGTTGCTCGATTTTAGCAAGCGCGTTAATAATTTCTTCTGTTAATCCATCGCAGAAATATTCGTTTTCAATATTGCTGCTCATATTGACGAAAGGGAGGACTGCTATGGATTTATTTAAAACAAGCAATTAAAATTAGTGTTTTATAATGATTATTTGTCAAATATAGTAAAACTTTATAGGCATTAAAATGGGTTTTAAGTTACCAAACAAACAATTATTGTGTTTCAAGTAAAGCAATATTTCAAGGACAATTAAAATTATTTGTTTATTCAGAAAATTACTTTTAATACTTCCACTAAAACAGTATCGTTATTTTGCAACAAATCACTCTTTTTTTGATTTATTATTATATCCGGCTGAAGTGCTGTATTTACTTGATTAGATAATCGAAATAATCTTTTAGAATAGGTCATCATTACCAATTTTGAATTTGGCAAGATAAAGCCGTCCATATCTTGATACCCATTTGGATTTGAACTGGTGGGTTCAACAACAACTTTAGCATTTAACAATTGCTTGCCTTTGGATCTCATAAACCGGCATATTCTCATTTTGAAACCGCCTCACTGATCTCTGACTGACTTAACCCCCAAAGCTTCTGCCAATGGTTTTTGATGCCAAGAAGCATTATTATCACTCACTATTTTGAGTAACATTACAACATCTTGTGGCTTTAAATGCTTATTTTGTGTTTTCATGCTATTCTATATTGCGCATCGCGATATGCAATATTTTCGTTTCAATGATCATTTGTATTTATGGATTAAAAAAGAAAAGTGACTGAATGTACGTATAACTACCAGTTATGTAACTTAGCTTTGGTGAAGTTTTGTGTTTTATGAAAACAATAACAATGTTTGCTTTTTACAGTTGTGTTTGAGTGTGTGAAAATACAAGCTTTAAAATGCAAGTACCTCTAGAGAGTAAAACGCTAAACTTAGGTGCTGGAAAGCGGAACAACCCAAAAGACAGAGGCTTGTTTTCCTTCATTTTAAACTTTGATTTATCATTGCCAACCCGCCAGCTGGCTCATTCACTTAAAACATCCGCTGGATGTTTTCTTAATGTTCTGCCCGGGTTTTGGGTTGTGGGGATTTGTTTATTCAAATATTTAATAGGCTTATCCTTTACCATCGCTTTTTTTTGGTTTCTGTTTTTATTTGATTGTATTTTCTTTTGTAAAGATTTACTGTTTCTGATGAACATACCTGCCAGGTTTGTAAAACCTTGCAGGAGATGACATACTGCTTGGTTTAGTGGAATATGGGTTTGACATTGACGTTGACTTTGACTTTGATTTTGACTTTGATTTTGGCTTTTGGATGGTGGGTGTTGCATTGGGGTTATTTGCGTTTGTCTGTGCTATCTTTGGTAAACGCAATTAAATTGAACATTTCTCGCATTCTCGAGCGTACTCGATTTCCATATCGTTCTTCGAGTTCTTTTGCGTTGAGGTTGGTGGTTGCGTGGGTTATGACTCCTCGACTGTGCTCGGTGTGACAGGTTTTTACAAATAAATCGTAACGTGATAAGAGGATTTCTCCCATTACATTACAGTCTTTTCCGAAATGTCTGCCTGTAGGTTCTACTCCTAAATCATCGAAACAAAAGTGGTGTTGGTTTCCATAGTCTTCTATGGTTTTATAGCCAATGTGATTGAAACTAAACACGGTGTTTCTGCACGGAATTATATTGTATTTTGTTTTATTGGGTGCTATGTGTCTGATTAATTTCATTAAACTTGTTTTTCCACATCCCACAGGGCCTGAAAGAAGGATTCCTTTATTTGGATCTATGTTTAGTTTTTTACAAGCATTAGCATCTTGAATGGCATAACATGATAGTTTGTAAATGATGTAGTAATCTTCTTTATAGATTTTGAAATTCTGACCAAATAGTTTTACTCCCTTAGCTTGTAGATAGCTTAGAATCTTACTAAAATCGTAATACACACAATTATTTTTTAATATACCCAATTGGTATTGTACACTGCCTTCGATGATTATATGGGGATGTGAATTGTTCATTTTTTATTTTTGCCTATGTTAGGTTTCACGTCTTTTTTTAAAGCTCGTATTCTTTACAAGGGTTGGTTGTAATTCTTGTTTTTGGTTGTTTTGAGGTTGTCTTGATTTTGGCTAACTGGATTTTGGTTTGTTCTGGACCGTGTTCGATCTGACAAAATTTCTTCGGCTTTTATCATCCAATTTTTGGCGGTGGCTTTCCAATTGACAATTTTTGTTTTTCCGCCTACTTTCCAACCAATGCCTTGGTAGTGGTTGTAAAATTTTTGCGCTTCTATTTTTGGCCAATTTTTATTTTAAAAAAAATGGATTACTTCTTTTACATTTTTTGGCTGGTTTAGTTTATTACTGTTTTTATAGTTTTCTATAGTTTGTATATGTTTATTAATAGATACCAGTGCTTGTCCACTACTTGTCTCTGTTTTGGTATTGTTGTGTACCAGAGCTTGTACAGCACTTGTCTCGAAATTGAACATCTTGATTTTACTGCCTTTGTATGGATTGTGTGATGGATAATAGATGAGGTATTGCCAATGGGTTAATTCTTTGATACATTTATGATATGTAGATTTTGAGCCAATTTTAGAGAAACGCATGACTTCTTCTCGATTGATATAAAATTCTTGAACAAACCGATTGTTATTCCAAATTTGAAAAAGTGCAATGTATAGACTGATATGCGTTGAATTTAAACGATTGTCTTTCGAGAATTGATAGAATATCCCTTTCAGGTGTTTTATGTAGTTTACGTTTTGCATAAGGCCTGCCCTACAAAGAAGGGGCTTATATTAGTTTTCTAAAACTTATTGTGAATGCGGTTTTCTGCAATGACTTTTTTGATATCATCGAAGTCGTAGTAAATGACTCCGCCAACTTTTGAATATGGCAATGTGCCATTGATTCTTAAATTTTGTAGTGTTCCTGGACTGATTTTTAGCATCTCCATGATATCTGAAGATTTTAAGTATTTTTTTTCGTTTGTGTTGGAATGTGATGTTAGCATTGTTTTTAATTCTGATAACAATTCCATTTTAAATTCTCTTAAATCGTCTGTTGTAATAATTTGTGCTGGCATTTCTTTGATTTTTTCTTGGGTTTATATTCCTTTTTTTTGAGTTACAAAGTTGCAGCCTATTTCTGAAAATCTTTAGGTAGTTATTAGGTACTACCTAGAAATTTTAACATTTCAAATGTCTATAACTACTGATTTACAGGGTTTTATTTTTTTTTTACAACAAAGAATCCCCTCTTATAAAGAAGGGATTCTGTTTACAACTCTTGTTTGGTTTGTATGAAATTTAACTTTTAGGTAGTGCTTAGGTAGTACTAAAATATACCCTGTAAATTGTCTACCATGGGTCGTAATTTATTTTTTGCAATAGTCCGTTTTTGAGTGTATCTAAAAATTTTGTAGGATCTTTTTGACGTGCTTTAATTTGACTAAATGTTTTATGGATATTACCAAGTTTGATATTAAACAAAACTTCGCATACTTCTTTGAGTTTTTTGATTTCTGAGTTGCCATTTCTAATAGCTCCAGATTCTTTTAGCGCAAATAACAATTCGACTAAATCTGTTTTAGATCCTGTCCAGGATAAATTGGTTAAAACTTCTGGTTTTACTTCTTTTTTGTTTTTAAACTTAGTATTCAATTCTTTGTTAAAAAAGTCGATACATAACCTATTGCCGGTTATTTCTGCTGCCACTGTTGATTTGTTGGTATTGAATAATGGGTATTTATTCATCTGAAAATTTTTAGCAAAAAGAGATAATTGTATGTTTTTACGTAAAAAATAAAGGTTGTCTGATATGGTTTCCTTTTGGGTATAATAAAAAAAGAATTCTAAATTTCTTTTTTTTCTATTTTCTAAACGTTTAATACTCTTTTTTAAATATTGCTTCTGTAGTTCTGATCCTACTTTTGGACACTCTAAATAATAAGTTAATTGTGTACCATAAAAGAAAAGACACCCTTGTAATTTTGGTTTTTGATATTTAAAAAATTCAATTTCTTCTTCTTGGGAAGGGAAATCTTTTTTTTCGAATTTCTTCTCTGAGGTTATTGATACAGTGTGATGTTAATTCGAGCTTTCTCTTTGTTTCCAGGAAGTTGTCTAGCTCCGTTACTTTTTCAATTTCATCATCATATTTTTTTAAAATATCATTTATAGTTTTCATCCTTAGTCAATTAAGTTTTAAGCAATTAAGGTATAAAAAAAATTAGACATTATGGATTCTATATTTTTTGTGTCTTTTTACATTAAATTATGATTAAAATCGCAAGAAATCCTCCTCTATTTTAAGAATCTATAAACTACTCTAAATTGACTATTTTGGTGTTTGAAGCTGCTGGTTTTTGACTTGAGAATTTGTCCTTTAGGGCTTTCATATCCTCACCAACTTTTCTATCTAAAATTTTAGCATAGTGCTGTGTAGTTTTTAAGGATTTGTGCCCTAACATTTTACTCACTGTTTCAATAGGCACTCCATTTGTTAAAGTTACAGTAGTGGCAAAAGTATGACGTGCCAGGTGAAAGGTGAGGTTTTTCGTGATTCCGCAGACATCAGCAATTTCTTTTAAAGATGCATTCATTTTTTGATTGCTTAACACAGGCAATAAAAGCTGACTTTTTAACACATCTGGATGATGGCTATATTTTTCTAAAATTGCTTCTGCGGTGCTTAGTAACGGAATATTACTTCTAGTATTTGTTTTTGTTCTGTTGGTTTTTATCCATCTATCTCCGTCTATACCGATTACAATATCATTATGCGATAGTTTTTTAACATCTGCATAGGCTAAGCCCGTAAAACAACTGAACACAAATATGTCTTTGACTTGGTTTAATCTTTGTATAGAAAACTGCTTAGTTACTAAGGTTTCTATTTCTTCTTTGGATAAAAATTCTCTTTCTACTGTTTTAAGTCTCGCTTTCCAGTTATAAAAAGGGTCTTTGCTTATCCAGTCATTGACATACGCAATTCTGATGATTTTCTTGAAATTTGTAATGTATTTTATGGCTGTGTTATGTGCACAATTTTTCTCGGTTTTTAGATAGTATTAAAAACCAGTGATAAATTTATGATTGACTTCTTTTACAGCTATATCTTCTAAACTGTATTCTAATTTAATGTATTCTTGAAGGTGCTTTTTAGCGGTTTTATATCTTTCAAGGGTTCCTGGTGCAAAGTCTTTTCCGACTAATTTTTCTACTTGATTGTTGTGGTCCTGGAATATTTTAAGCAGCATTTTCTGTTTTTCTGCTTTTCCGATGAAAATATTCTTGATTAACAATGCACTTATTGGGCGATTATCATCCAATAATTTTTGCTGAATTTTAAATATTTTATTTTCTATAGAGTTTAAATAACGATTTAACTCTCTTACCTCCATAGATTTTCCTATTACTTTTCCAGCTTCGCTATTCCATTTTTCAACGGCTACTTTTCTTTTAATACTAATTTGGCTGCGTTTTCCATTTACCGTTATTCGCAAGTAAATTGGGGCTTTACCATCTTTGGTTACTTTATTTCTTTGCAGAAAAAAAAGAATTGAAAAAGTTTTAAACATCGGTTACCTATTTTTACATCTAATAAATATACAAAATTTTAAACATTAATCAAAATATAAACAACTAAATAACAGCTATTTAGGGTAAATTATTTTAAAATTCGGTTACCTATTTAGAAAACAAAATAGGTAACCGAATAGGTGTCTTTTAATTGAATATTTATTCGGTTTAAATGATGTTTGAAGAAAACAAAAAAGCCCGTAAACATAATGTTTACGGGCTTTTGGTGAGATTTGATATATTCTCTGCGGAGAAAGAGGGATTCGAACTTTATATACCTAAAAATACGTAAATATCCTGTTTTTCAGTGCTTTAATTACTTAAATACCGATTTTTATCATTAAATATATGAGTAATTTGATAAGAAAATGTACCTTTACTGTCAACTCCACTGTCAACGCATATGAATTTCACTTTTAATCTAAGGAAGCCCAAATCCAAGATAGAAACACTAATAGTTTTCTCTACCTATATCAAAGAAGAACGGAAAAAATTTGTTTATTCGACAGGAGAATCAATCTTACCTAGTTTATGGAATTTTGAAAATAGACAACCTAGAAATTTAACTGGAAGGTCTAAAGAGAGCGAAGATTCAAGAGCCATAAAGCGTCAGTTAGACAGATACGAGCATTTCTATATTGAACTAGCAAACAGACACAAAATCACCAATGAAAGTCTTGATTCTGAAACCCTAAAAATTGAATTTGACAAACATTTCAAAAAAGTAAAACCAATCTCAAATGTTTTCTTTGATATTTATGAAATTTTTATTCAGAATAAAAGCCTTGATTTTAGTGACCAAAGAAATGCTGATAGTACTATAAATAGATATAAGTACAATAAAAAACTTTTAGAGGAATTTCAAAGAGATACAAAAACCACAATTCACTTTTCTAAAATAGACCAAGCATTTTACCAGAAATTGTTGAATTATTGTATTCAAACAAAAGAACATTCTGCAAATACTTTAAGACGAAATATAGGTCTATTTAAAACATTCCTAAATTGGGCGTTAGAAAACAAACATACCTATAATGATAAATTTAAAGCATTTAAATCTCCACAAGCATTTGCCACAAATGAAGTAGCTTTATCTATAGAACAAGTTAAAGAAATAGCTGACTTAGATTTATCTGATAAACCTAAACTTGAAAGAGTAAGAGATTTATTTATCATAGGTTGTACAACTGGACTTCGTATTAGTAATTATGGAAGTATTAAAAAGCAAGACGTAATTGACAATGAAATATGGGTTTCTGATGTAAAAGACAAAAACAAACAATTAAAAATTCCTCTAAACCCAATCTCAAAAAAGATTTTTGAAAAATATGATTATAATTTACCCAAAATATCAAACCAAAAATTTAATGATTATATAAAAGATGTTTTTGAGGAAGCCAAGTTTAATCACCTGATAAAGAAAACCTATAGAATTGGAAATGAAGTGAAAGAAGAGTTTAAACCATTCTATAAAAGGATCTCTAGCCATACTGCAAGAAGGAGTTTCATTACCATTATGAAAAATGAAAAGGTTCCAGATAAAGTGATTATGTCTATAACTGGACACAAGAGTTTGGAGGTATTTAACAAGTATTACAAACCAAGCAAAAAAGATAAAATTGAATTTATGAACAGTGTTTTTAAATAAAAAAATAAAAATGAATTACGGACAAGAATTTATTAAGTTACACAATACAGAACTTTTTACTTTTAAAAACGAATTTATCAATAAAATTGAGAAAGATTATGATTCTCCTTTAGAAGATGAAGATTTGTATGATGTTTATAAAAACTATATTCAAGGAAAGTTAAATGAAATCAAAGAAAATGATAGTAAAGATGGTTACAGTACCTCAATAATGGGTATTTGTTGTACATATCTAGAACAAAAAAAATATAAAGTTGATAGAGTTGAAAATATTTTTAAAAGAGATATAAAAATATATTTTTCCAATCACCATAAATATTCTAAATATGAGAATTTTAATCACTTTCTAACGCTTTTTTCAAAATATACAGTTCTACGACAATATTCAAATTTGCTTTACGATAATAGAAGTTTATTTTGTGAAGAATTGAGTAAAAAAGATATTAAGAGCTTTTTTATAATTAAAAAGACCGAAGATGGTCTTGATAGTTTAGTGAATTTTAAATTATTAAAAGATGAAAAGGCACAGTCTAAAAAAGAAATTAAACTCTCCGATAATCAAAGAATGATAATACTTCACGTATTTAAGAAATATTATAAAAATGATAAAGAAGATGATAATGAAACGGAGTACTTTAGAGTCTTTTCTTTATGTTCAGAAGCATTGGAAAAAAACGAAGATAGAGTAGCAAAAACTAATAATACTAAATATAAGTATTTCTTATATGGTGTTAATAACTCTGATAAAGACAAAATAGGTAAAACTAAAATGGTTGATGAGATATTGACAATTTTAGCACCATTAAATGGATACAATAGACTTAAGAAGGCTTTGAATTTTTATAAAAAATCCATAAAATAGACGTTTAAAAACCTAAAAATCAATAATTTACATTTTTATTCAATGCCATTTCACTCATATCGACTTCTTTTTTTTTATCACTAAATCACGCACCTTTACAGTAATAAAACATAAATATTCAATCCATGGATATTAGTAATTACTGAATATGATATGTTTTAATTAATAATTTAAAACGTCATATAAAGATGAAAAAAATAATAGTAACAACTCACGAAGAGTTGTCAGAAATGATTGATTCTTCAATAGCTAGAAGGATAAATCCAATGCAGGAATTAATTAACAGAAAATTAAATCCTCAAAAAAAGAACGTAACTGTAAAAGAAGCATCAAAAATGCTCAATGTGACAGAACTCACTATCAGAAATTACGTAAAGCAAGGTAAAATCCAAGCATCCAAAATTGGTAGAAGAATAGTTATCAATTTAGAAAGTTTAGAGAACTCTTTAAACGAAGTTAAATCTTTAAAATACAGAAGATAGTATGGAAGATTATAACGCACAAAATAACAAGTTCATTAAGAATGGACTTGTTATTATAGAAAGGGTTTTAACAGAAATTGAAAGACTACGAATTGATAGAATAACAGATAGTTTACTTCTAAAAACATTAGATTTTTTTAAAACTGAATTAGAAAAAATTAAAACTACTATTATTCGTAATCCAAGATTTGATTGGGTTAACATTCAAGAAGAAATTGATGACTTGTATCGTAGAGACCCAAATCTTACAGGAATGATTTTATATATAGACTGGAAAGATGGTGGCAATAGAGGTTTTTATAAATATAAAATACCTCCAAAATCTTAGTTATGAAATTTCTTAGGATTGGAACAGATTACTACAAGGTATGTAACGTTCCGTTATTATCAGGAGATAGCACCAAAGCACTCATTAAATGGTCTAAAGGAGAAATTATCACAGATAAAGGAAAAGATTTTCTGCAAACCATTAAAAAATATGATGGCTTTATCACGATTCCCGATCATCAGAATTATAAAGATGAAATCAATGCTTTTTATAATGAATATGAGAAAATCGAGCATCAATTGGTGAAAGGAGAGTTTCCAAAAACAAAAGAGTTTTTAGAACATATTTTTGGCAAACAGTATGAGTTAGGTATCGACTACCTAACCATACTTTGGCAAAAACCAACCCAAATTTTACCCATTTTATGTTTGGTAAGTGATGAACATAATACAGGAAAAACCTCGTTTTTAAACTGGTTAAAACTACTTTTTCAAGGCAATATGACCATCAACAAAAATGAAGATTTTAGAAACAGATTTAACAGTGATTGGTCATCAAAATTAATTATTGCAATAGATGAAGTTTTATTAGATAAAAGAGAAGATAGTGAGCGTATAAAAAACCTATCTACTGCCAATTCTTATAAAACAGAAGCCAAAGGAAAAGATAAAGTGGAAACCAACTTTTTTGGTAAGTTCATTTTATGTTCTAATAATGAAGAAAATTTTATTCAGATTGATGAAAAAGAGATTAGATACTGGGTAATGAAAATAAATTCTTTAAAAAATGAAGATGTAGATATGCTAAAAAAACTACAAAAAGAGATTCCTCACTTTTTATATTATTTAAATGGTAGAACTATACAGGCTGATCGAAAAACACGAATGTGGTTTACAAAGCAACAGATTTACACTCCTGCATTAGATAAAGTTGTCAATGGAAATAAAACATATTTAAGTCAAGAAATTAAAGAAATCTTAATTGATGATTTTGTTGCTTTTGATGTTGATGTATTACAGTATACAGCAACAGATTTGTTAAAAAAGTTACAAGAAGGAAATATAAGAGCGAATAGAACTAAGGTTTCTAAAAGTTTAAAAACTGAATATCGTTTAAGTACTACTAATGGAACTTATAAATGGTATTTTGATTCCTTTAATACATCTCAGCAAAAAATAGTAGATTATCAAACTAGAAAAGGTAGATATTTTACTTTCCATAAAAAAGATTTTATCAATATTTCTGTTGACCGTTGATGTTTTTCTGTAAAACACAGTTACAGCAAAGGTTTAGGAGAATAACATACGTTCAACAAACTGTCAACAATCAACAATTAAAAATTTCTGTTGACAGTATGTTGAACTTTTGTTGATACATTATAGTGTTGATAAACAGTATTTTATGTAAGTTTTTCAACAAATCAACAAAAAATCGACTTTTTTCATATTGTTTTGCAATTATCAACAAGTTTGATATTTTTTGAGTTTATTTTATTGAAAAACAGGTAAAGTTTATTGGGTTAAAGTAAAAAGACACAAACATAAATTCCACAAAAAGCAAACATTTATTTTGCTTAAAGATGTATAAGAACAAGATAATTTAAAGAGTTTCTATAATCAGCAAACACAAAGTAAACAGATATTCCACAAAAACAAACATGCAATGCTTATGCTGTGTTACTTTAAAAATCGATAAAAACAACACATAAACCTTACAAGTATTTGGCTCTAACCACGAAATATATTTTGCACAAAAGTAATATCCAATTGTTATGTTTTACTCATTCCAAGAAAATTTATAATTACTACAGATTATATGATTCGTTTTTTAATACTATCAACAAAAACTACTGTTTTTACGTTTCAATAAAAAATAACACAAAATATACTACAAATTGTCTTTTTCAATGACATTAATGTTGCCACCAAATAAAATAGCTTGGTGGTTTTTTGTTGACTTTTTGTTTGTTTTTTGTTTTAATCTGTATTGGAAATTACCACAAGTTGTGGCAATTGGTGGCACTTGGTGGCTTTTGGGTGGCACTCTCTATCCCTTGTGAAATATGGGGTTATGGGCTGTTGGTGGCACTTGGTGGCGCATTAAAACAAACAAGGTTTTAACGTGGATTCGATATAAAATCAAATAAACAGGAAATACTTTACGTTAAATAAATGTGTCTAAAATATGAACCCTATAATAATCAAAACTATTATTACAGAAATCAATATTTAAAACATATCATTTTAATAAAATTCTCTATATTTAAATCTGCTAATGAAAACTGATTGCTAAGAATGAAATTCAACGAAGATTCTAGAGTAAAAATTCCTTCAATTCTACACTTAATTAAATTAGGTTACAACTATCTTTCTTTGAAAGAAAATAACTGGGATTTAGAAACGAATATTTTTAAAGATATCTTCTACAATCAATTAAAAAAGCTCAATTCAACCTTATCCGAAAAGGAAGCCGATAAAATCTTTAGTGAAATTTCATTATCTCTAGAATATGAAGATTTAGGAAGAGCATTTTATAAGAAGTTAATAGATCAATCAGGAGTTAAACTCATTGACTTTAAAAATTTTGATAATAATTCTTTTCACGTAGTTACAGAACTACCTTATGAAAAAGATGATGACAACTTTAGACCAGATATCATTTTGTTAATCAATGGAATGCCTTTAGTATTTATTGAAGTTAAAAAACCGAACAATAGAGATGGAATTTTAGCAGAACACAAACGAATGCAAACTCGTATTCAAAATAAAAAGTTCAGAAAGTTTATCAACCTAACACAATTAATGGTTTTTTCTAATAATATGCCTTATAGTGATAGTGATATACAGATGCTAGAAGGTGCTTTTTACTGCACAACCAATTACAGAAAACCAATATTCAATTTTTTTAGAGAAGAAGAGAATTTTGATTTAAACAAATTATTATCTCCAGTTTCAGAAGAAGTAGAAAACTTTGTTTTAAAAGACAACAACTTAATTAGTATTAAAAATTCAGAAGAATTTGCAACTAATAAAAGCCCAAACACTCCAACGAATCAAATAAGTACTTCTTTATTTCAAAAAGATAGACTAAAATTTATATTACAATATGCATTTGCTTATGTAGAAGAAGAAAACGGATTACAAAAACACGTAATGCGCTATCCTCAATTATTTGCAACAAAAGCCATTGAAAATACATTAGAAAATAAGATTAAAAAAGGTATTATTTGGCATACACAAGGTTCAGGTAAAACTGCACTAACTTTTTTTAATGTAAAACATCTTACGCATTATTTTCAAACTAAAAATGTAATTCCTAAGTTTTACTTTATTGTAGATCGTTTGGATTTATTAACCCAAGCTGCCAAAGAATTTAGTGCACGTGGATTAATCGTACATAAAGTAAATAGTAGAGAAGAATTTACGAAGGATATAAAATCAACCAAAGTAATTCATAATAGTTCTGGTAAAGCAGAAATTACAGTGGTTAATATTCAAAAGTTTAAAGATGATCCTGATGTAATTAAAAACAACGATTACAATTTAGGAGTGCAGCGTATTTTCTTTTTAGATGAAGTGCATAGAAGTTACAATCCTAAAGGTAGTTTTTTAGCCAATCTAGAATTAGCAGATAAAAATTCTATCAAAATAGGATTAACAGGAACGCCTTTATTGGGCACAGAATACAATTCTAAAACTTTGTTTGGCGATTATATTCACAAATACTATTACAATTTATCCATAAAAGATGGATATACGTTACGTTTAATTCGTGAAGAAATAGAAACCAATTATAAACTAACTTTACAAGAAGCTTTAGATAAAATTAAAGTTTTAGAAGGTGATGCTGATAAAAAGACTGTATACGCACATCATAAGTTTGTGGAGCCAATGTTGCAATACATTGTTAGAGATTTAGAACAAGCAAGAATTTCTATGGGAGATAACTCTATTGGTGGAATGGTAGTTTGTGATTCTTCTGAACAGGCAAAAATGATGTCAGAAATTTTTGACAATACCTATGCTCAAAAAGAAGAAAGTTATTTAGGATTAGCAGCAGAAGATACTGAAAGTTATGGTAAAAAGAAATTAGAAAACAGTAAAGTAAAGACTGCTAAAGTTATTTTACATGATATTGGCTCAAAGCAAGATCGTAAAGATTGGGTTGCAGATTTTAAAGCAGGAAATATAGATTTTTTGTTTGTGTACAATATGCTATTAACTGGTTTTGACGCAAAACGTTTAAAGAAACTGTACATTGGGCGAAAAATAAAATCACACAATTTATTGCAGACCTTAACCAGAGTTAACAGA
The DNA here is from genome assembly GCF_044595335.1 of Polaribacter sp. R77954. Lineage (GTDB taxonomy): Bacteria > Bacteroidota > Bacteroidia > Flavobacteriales > Flavobacteriaceae > Polaribacter. The sequence goes on along the minus strand of NZ_CP138992.1, from coordinate 3,838,042 downwards.
ACCTATAAAGACCATAAATATGGTTTTGTAGTCGATTTTGCTGATATTCAAAAAGAGTTTGATAAAACAAATCAAGATTATTTTAACGAGTTGCAAGGTGAGTTAGGAGACGAAATGCAACACTACTCTAACCTGTTTAAATCTGCTGAAGAAATTGAAAAGGAGATAGAAGAAATTAAGGACATCATCTTTAGATTCAATACTTCAAACAAAGAAGTTTTTAATCAGCAAATTTCTGAAATAAACGATCGCAAAGAAATCAGAGAAATTGCAAAAGCATTAAATAATGCTAAAGAGTTGTATAACTTAATCCGTTTGTCTGGTAATTTTGAACTGTTAGAGCAATTAGATTTTAGAACACTTTCTTCATTATCTAGAATCACAAATGATAGATTGGCTTTAATCAATACAAAAATCGCATTAGAAACCAATTTAGAAACCAACAACATTTTAAACACAGCTTTAGAAGACGTTATTTTCGCATTTACCAAAGTAAAAGAAGAAGAAATGGTTTTGGCTGACGAATTGAAAGATACCTTGCAAAGAACCAGAGAAATGTTGGGTGGTAATTTCGATCCAAAAGACCCAATTTTTGTTTCCTTAAAAGAAGAATTAGAACGTTTGTTTAAAAAGAAAAATTTAAGTGAAGTTTCTAAAGAAGAAATGGAAGCCAATATTAAGGCATTGAATGCTATTTATGATCAAGCCAAAAAGTTAGAAAGAGAAAACCAATTGTTACGGGCTAAATATGATTATGATGAAAAATATGCACGTATTCACAAACGATTATCAGAAAAGAATCCGCTAACCGATAATGAGCGTAAATTATTTGAAGCCTTAAAAGGATTAAAAGAAGAAGTAGACAACGAAATTTTACAAAACGCTAAAGTGTTAGAAAACGAGCGTTATGTAGAAAAAATGATGATGCGTTTGGTCATCAATCAATTTAAAAACAAACAAAAAATAAACATCAATGCAAGCGATGTAAAACGCATCAATAGTATTTTAGTAAAAGAATATATTAACGAGTATAATGGCAATGTAGCCTAATAAATTTATGACACAAACCCTACAATTTGAAACACAAACCAAAGCATTAATAGACGATTTAAAAAGCGTCTGTGCCAATTACGGTTTGGGTAATAGTGCAAAAGAGTTTACAGTAATCTCTCAAATATTTTTGTACAAATTTTTAAATGATAAATATGTTTATGAAGTTAAACAGATAGAACCAACATTAGCAGCAGCAGATAATTTTGAGGAAACTTTATTGCAATTTCCTGCGGATGATTTAGAGTTCATCAATATGCAACTCAATGAAAGTACTGCAACTATTGCTGCTGAACATTTATTAAGCAACTTGTTTAAAAAACAAAACGAACCAAATTTTGCTGAAATCTTTGATGATGCCTTATTAAAAACTGCTGCAAAAAACAGCGATATTTTCTCAGTATTAACACAAGGTGGAGAAAAAATAATATTGTTTGAAAGTATAGGAAACAAAGTTTCTGAATCTAAAGATAACTTTTGCAAAGCCTTAATTAATAAATTAGTTTCGTTTAGTTTTGAGCATATTTTCAATCAAAAATTCGATTTTTTTGCCACAATTTTCGAGTATTTAATACAAGATTACAACAGTAATGCTGGTGGTAAATATGCAGAATATTTTACACCACATGCAGTGGCTAAAATTATGGCAGCTTGTTTGGTTACAGATACAAACGTTACAAATGCTACTTGTTACGATCCTAGTGCAGGTTCTGGAACTTTATTAATGAATTTAGCACACGCCATTGGCGAAGATAAATGTACCATATACTCACAAGACATTTCAGAAAAATCTTCTGGTTTGTTGCGTTTAAACCTAATTTTAAACAATTTGGTACATTCCATTCAGAATATCATTCAAGGAAACACCATTTCTAATCCCTATCATAAAAAAGAAGATGGCAGTTTAGAAACCTTCGATTATATTGTTTCCAATCCGCCTTTTAAATTAGACTTTTCTGATTATAGTGCCAATTTAGACACCAATACCAACAAAGACCGTTTTTTTGCAGGCATCCCAAAAGTACCTGCTAAAAAGAAAGAAAGTATGGCAATCTATTTGTTGTTTATACAGCACATTATGCACAGTTTGTCTGCAAAAGGTAAAGCAGCCATTGTTGTGCCTACAGGTTTTATTACAGCACAATCTGGTATTGATAAAAAGATACGCCAAAAATTGGTAGCAAGTAAAATGTTGGCAGGTGTGGTTTCTATGCCCTCTAATATCTTTGCCACTACAGGTACCAACGTAAGTATTCTGTTTTTAGACAAAACCAATACTAAAGATGTAGTATTGATTGATGCTTCTAATTTAGGCACAAAAGTAAAGGAAGGTAAAAACCAAAAAACAGTGTTAAGCCCACAAGAAGAACAACGAATTATTGATGTTTTCAATACCAAAACAGTAAAAGAAGATTTTTCAGTAGTGGTTTCTTATGAGGATATCAAAGCCAAAAACTACAGTTTAAGTGCAGGACAATATTTTGAAGTAAAAATTGAATACATAGATATTTCAGCGGAGGATTTTGCAACTAAAATGAATGCCTTTGAATGTAATTTAGAGAATTTGTTTGCAGAATCTAAATCCTTGGAATCTGAAATTCAGAAGAATTTGAAAAGTTTGAAATATGATTAAAGTTTCTTTAAGTTCAATTATTGATGTTATTAGTGGAGGAACACCAAAAACAAAAGTTCCTGAATATTGGAATGGAAGTATTGGTTGGCTTTCCGTTACAGATTTCAATAATGACCTTCGCTTCGTTTATGATACAGAAAAGAAAATAACAGAAAAAGGAGTTAAAGAAAGTAATACAAAGTTTCTTAATAAAGGAGATATTATAATTTCGGCGAGAGGAACAGTTGGTGCGTTAGCTCAAATTGGTGAGCCAATGTGTTTTAATCAATCTTGTTTTGGGATAAGAGGAAAACAAAACATAGCAGACACCGATTTTTTGTACTATTCACTAAAAAATTATGTAAAGAATATTATAAAAAGAAGTCAAGGTTCTGTTTTTGATACAATTAATTTAAAATCTTTTGATTTAATGGAAATTGAAATTCCTAAATCAATTTCAACCCAAAAACAAATCGCCAAAGTTTTATCAGATTTAGATGCTAAAATAGAAATCAACATTAAAATAAACCAACAATTAGAAGCAATGGCAAAAACGTTGTATGATTATTGGTTTGTACAGTTCGATTTTCCTAACCCTTCGTCAAGCTCAGGGCAAGCTGGAAAACCTTATAAATCTTCTGGTGGTAAAATGGTTTTTAATGAGGAATTGAAACGTGAAATTCCTGAAGGTTGGGAGGTTTGTAAAATAGGAGATATTTTAAAAACAGAGTTAGGAGGAACTCCTTCTACTAAAGTAATAGAATATTGGAAAGGAGAAATACCTTGGTTAAATTCGGGTGAAATTGCAAACTTTCCAATAATAGATTCTCAAGAAAAGGTAACAAAAGAAGCTATATCAAATTCAGCAACTTCATTAATGCTAAAAGGCAGTTGTGTTCTATCAATTACAAGACATTTAAGGCCTTCTATCCTTGGAATTGATGCTTGTGCAAATCAATCTGTTGTAGGAATATTAGAATCTGATAAATTGAAATCATCATTTATTTATCCATATTTGGTGAACGAAATACCAAGGTTGATGAAGTTAAGAACTGGTGCACAACAACCACATATTAATAAAAAAACAGTTGATACTTCTTTAATTGTTAATCCTATTTCTGATATTTTAAATGACTACTATAAAATAGCTAATCCTATTTATGATCAAATAATAAATAATTCATTCCAAAACCAAAAACTATCGGAATTAAGAGATTGGTTATTGCCTATGTTAATGAATGGGCAGGTTAGTGTTGGTGGTGCGTCATTGCGAGGCACGAAGCAATCTTATAATAAAAGCACTAAAAACACTTTGGGTTTGGTTGCTGAAGAGAATGAAGAATATAATTAAAAAACAAATTGTTATGGGAAAAACTCAATTAATTGACGTTCTAGAACTTGTAAATGAGTATTCAGAAAAATACAGAGGTAAAAATCTTGGAGAATTTGAAATTAGTGCTATTTATGATTTATTTCCTGATAGTAAGGACACTTATGGGTGGTTTCATGAATGGCCAAGCAATGGTAGATACGGAATCTATTTAATAATGGATAAAGATCATAATGTAATTTACATAGGTGAATCTTCAAACATTGGCAATAGACTAAGTAACTATTTCCAAAAATCAGAGGACAAGTCTTGTAAAATTGTACATAAATGGCATAAAACTCCAAAGTACGTTTGCACAATAGCTGTTCCATCCGAAACTTGGTTTGAGCGTTTAGCCTTAGAAGAGTTTTTAATTTACAATGTTCAACCCATTGATAATAAAAAAAGTAAATAATCAATTAGAAAACCAAAAACTATCCGAATTAAGAGATTGGTTATTGCCTATGTTAATGAATGGGCAGGTTAGTGTTGGTGGTGTAGAAAAAGAGATTGAGGGGTTGGGTTGGTTGCTGAGGAGGGAGAAATTTATAAAACTATAAATAAATATTAATTAAAACTAAATGCTATGAAAAACAAATTTGTACTTACACTATTATTAATTTTTACAATTAACTTCTCTTTCTCTCAATCTAAACTCGTAAAAGAAGGCATAGAAGGTGTTTTAAGTCTTTTTCAAAAAAGTGCTAAGAAAGAGGTCTATAAATCTATGGATTACAATATGTTTAAAAGTTCTTTTAAACAAGATGATGTTTATCAAGTTTACAAGAAGAATCCACTTTATAAATATGTTAATCTAGATGATTTGTTAGACCTTGCATATATGAAAGCTAGAAATGTTGGGAATTACAACAATTTCTATAAAAAAATAATAGAAAAAAATGTAAAAACTGTAAAACAAAGAGAAATTGAAAGAAGATTACAAGCCCAACGAAATGCTATGTTCTGGTCTCTCGAATCTAAGGTTTATGCTAGAGAAAAGAAAATTTGTGTGATTGAAAGTCATTACAAAAAACTAAAATATTATGACCTTTATAACAAAAAATTACTAACCTCAGATGAAATAGGCAATTTAGCTAGGGATAGAAAAGCATACCAAAAATATAATGAAAACTTCTATTCTGATGGTGAGATGTCTTATAGAGACCGTCTTTATAAAGTTAGAGATATAGAAAAAGAGCTGCTCAGCGATCTAAATTTTCTAAATCAAAATCCTAAAAAAATTAAGAAAATAGACGATTTAATTCAAGACTTTGAAAAAAGAAATACAGATATAGAAAATCTTAAAACTTATATAGATGAAGAAAAGACTAAAATTAAAAAGAAATTTGAATTAATAGGAGAAGGAGATAATAATACCAGTATAGAAGACATACTCTTAAATTTCCAAAAAAAATATGACGATATACAGCTCACCAAAAAATTTGATAATGCTACCTCTAACAAAATCGATAAAATAGAAGAAGAGTTTAAAAACAAACTTAATAAGACAATAGCAGATTCTAGCGATAAAACTATAGAAGAACAGATTAAAATTTTTAAGGAAGTAAACAACTTAAAGAATAATACTATAATTATTGATAAAGAACTAAAGAGTTTCTTAGATAGTAATAATAATACCATTGTTTTCGTGGATGGAAAATATCAAAATTTTGCAAATTCTAATGTCGGTATAAAAAACACAAGTGGTGTTGAAATTAAAAAGTTAAATACCATACAATTTAAAGAAAACTACAATTTACATATTCTAAAAGAAGATAATTTAGGGAACACTTTAGATGAATTAAATAAAAACTTAGACTGGGATTACAATCTCAATGAAATAGCGATTTTACCTCTCACTAAAAATAACGAAACACTTAATTTATTTAAAAACTCACCAAAACAATCTTGGATAAAATCAAAACTGAGATCAGAAAAAGAAATAGCTAGAAAAATTAAAAGAAACAAAAGAAAAACTGTTATCACTGTAGGGCATATAGAAGATGGTTTTTATGTAGAGGGAGACTTTAAAATTGCCTTAACAAAATTAAATGAAATTGCTAAAGCAAATAAAGTTAATATCTTTCATTTAGGATGTAGCACAGCTGCTCTGGGAGATGGAACTGCAACAGCAATAAATACCTACAAAACAGTTAATGCCCTTATTCCGAGCATAAAAAACAATAAGAATTTTAAGAATTTCTTACTTGATTTTTCCACAAAAAAAATTGGTCCAAATAACACTGCAGTAGATTTAGTTTTGAGTGCAGACACATTCTCAAACAAAGGCTTTGCTAAAATGGTTATGTACCAAAAAGCAGCAGCAGGAACTGCCACACTTGGTGGTGGATTACTAATATATTACATTATAAATAATAAAAATTAAACTATGGGAGGATTATCATCATTAGCACCAATAGATGAATCTGTTGGTATTTTAAACAAACTAAATAGTAACGCATTAGAAGAATTTCGAAATCAGAACCCCGAATTTTCAGAAATACTAGAACTAGGTGTAATTGGAGGAGAATCTCAAATGAGTCTGGACGAATTGAAAATTAGAATTAAAGTTTCGCAAATATCTTTACAAGAAACTTTAAAAGAAACAAAAATAAAATATCTCCCATACTTTAGAAAAAAAATAAAAAGACTACAAACCCTTGAGCTATGGTCTCAAATTATTGTAGTAGTAACGAGTTCAACAACTATTGGGCTATTATCTACAAACAAGGAATTTGATGGCAAGGAAATAGTAACCATTGTTAGTGCTGTTTTATCTTTATTAGGCGCAATATTTTCAGTGAGTGTCAATTTAAATACGGGAAAAAGTGAAACAGGGAAAAAAAATGTTTCAAAAATGTTCAATGATCTAATTACGCATCGCATAGAAGCAGAAGAAACGTTAAGAGAAATTAATATAAAGTCTAATTTTATTACAGAAAACGAATCTGAATTAATAAAATTAATAGAGTCTTGTAATAAAACGAATAGGGATATTAGAACAATTATTGATACAACCATTTTAAATTAAAATAAATGATACGTGATAACACAATAGATGAATTAAAAGAGTACTTTGATATTAAAGAATTGGTAGGTAAATGGACATATAGAATCCATGGCGAAAGGTCTTGGAAATTCTTTTCAAGTGAAGCATTAACTATGCTATTAATTGTAAGACAAAATATAAATAGACCCATGACAATTAACACTTGGCATATAGGAGGTAAATTCAGCCAGAGAGGTTTAAGAACTAACCTACAAGAAATATTTAGAAAACGGTTTAACTTAGGTAAACTTTATTTATCGGGTCATGTTTTAGGAGAAGCATTTGATTTTGATGTAAGAGGAATGACTGCTATAGAAGTTAGAACTTGGATTAAAGAAAATAGCGAGTTATTTCCTTTTAAAATAAGATTGGAAAGAAATAAAAATGGTCAACCAATAAATTGGGTACATCTAGATGCCATTCAGGAAACTAGGAACCCTAAAGTTTATGAATTTGACGTTTAAAATAATTTAAGATGAAACATATTACTTATATAGTTATCATATTAGTACTAGGCATGTTTTTGTTGAATCAATGTACAGAAAATGCCAAGTCAAGAAAAAGACTAAATCTGAATATAGAAGCCGTAAACGATACAGTAGAATATTTTAAAAGCAAAATCTCAGACTTAGAAATTGCACATAAAGAAACATTTTTTGGTACCAAAAAAGAATTAGATTCTTTACTTGATATTGAGAAAGCAAAAAACAAAGAGCTAACTAAAATTTTAGAAGATTTTAAAAGACCAGATAATATAACTAAAGTAAACAGTAGTCTTAAAATAGATTCAATAAAAATTCCATTTGATAAAAAAATAAAGTATGTTTTTAACAGACCGTTTATAAAGGAAAATGAACATTTTCATTTGTCAGGGAATGTCAACGAATTTGGTTTGTACGATGTGAAATTTCAGGCAGATTTTCAACAATCAATTGTTACAGGATTAAAAAAAACTGGGTTTCTTCAAGAAGAATATAGAACAGAGATAATTAATACTAATCCTTTTATCACTACTGAGGAGATTTCAAATTTTAATATTCTTCTTGAAAAAGAAAAGAATAAACGTATTGGTGTAGGTTTTTCATTTGGTTTTGGAGTTTACTCCAATGGGTTTTTTGTTGGGCCATCAATTCATTATAGTATAAAAAAGTTTTAAATCGTGGGGAAAATGTGATAAAAAACAAAGTAGAAAATTTTGGAGTCAATTTTATAAGTTAATGACATTTCATGAGTCAGTAATTAATTCCAAAATAATAAAAGATAAATAACATGCTATTTGATAAGGTTAATAGAGAACACATATTACAAGGAATCAAAGATTTTGAAGAAAAAGGACTTCCAAATGAATTTGGTCCATCTTCTACTTATGATGTTATTTATAAAGATAAAAGATATCCACCAAAAGCAATAATGGCCTAAGCAAACTATCATGCAGAAGGTAGAAAAATAGAACGTTATTTTAAAGGTGGTTTAGATACAGATTGTTTTAAAGCCTTTGAAAGAAATGGATTTAAAATTTAAAATAAAATTAATACTATGAATGAAAACTTACACAAGCTAAAACAAGAATTTTTAGCGTATTGGTCTTTAGAAAAGTTAAAGAATATGTCTCTAGAAGAATATACAGATACCAATAGAGAAAACTCTTTTTGTTATTGGTTAGAACATATAACTAGAGATTTAGGAAGTATTGTAGGTGGTAGTTCTTATAAATTCGGTATTTATAAAATGGGTGCTACTTCTAAAACAGAATCGGCAACCAACAGAACAAATGATGGTTTTTATGCATGGCATACCAAGTATGGTGCAACCAAAGAAGATGCCTTTACAACTATAAAATCAATTATTATAAGTATTGCTAACTATGCTCAACAAAATAATCTACAACCCATTGATGATATTGACCTAGGTAATGCTTACAAATGGAAAATTGCATTTTTATATGGCGATTACAATTGTGTAAACATGTTTAAATTAGATGCTTTGCGCATTATTGCTGGTAACTTAAATATAAAATACAATAATAAAACTTCGATTTCTTATTTCCATAAAGCCATTTTAGAATTAAAACCAAAAGAGCAAGAGTATTTTACATATTGTCATCATTTATGGAAGCAATATCAAGAACGTCAAGTAGATGTAAAAAAAGATTTTGCAAAATGGTTAAATAAAAATACGTTTGATTCTTATCGTAATTATTTAGGATATTCCAATCAAAGTATTGAAGAAAAGTTAATTGAAATTAATAGTTTTTTTGATGAAATAGATTTTTTTCTTGTAGATCCAAAAAAGATAAATGCTTTAATAAGTACAATTATGTTTCTTTTAAATAAAAAAGAACGTGCTAAAAATCTAGATTTTATAGAATATGATTCAAAAAACAGTAATGGTATCCCAAAAGCAATTCTAGGTAAGAATAATTACATTAAATTTTTAAAAGAAAAGTTTGAATATAAAACTCCTAATTATTGGATTTTTCAAGGAAACCCTAATATTTATGATATAAAAAGAGCTTTAAAAGCAGGCCATCTAAAAAGTTGGAAAGTTGCTGCACACAAAGACAAAATAAAGATTGGCGATCAAGTTATTATATGGCAAACTGGCGAAAATGCAGGATGTTATGCATTGGCGGAGGTAACTTCAGAAGTAAGTGTTTTTGAAGAAGAAAACTATGAACAAAAATATTATGTAAATTCTACGGATAGTGAGTCTACAGAAAGAGTAAAAATTAGAATCTTAAAATATTTAGCAGAAGATCCTATACTTTGGGAAGAACTAAAAGACAATCTTGTTTTTTCTGAATTTAAAGCAGGTAATCAAGGTACAAATTTTAGTGCAACTCAAATAGAGTTTGAGACATTATTAAATTGGAATCGAACCAATAATATTAAATATTGGTTGTATTCTCCAGGAGGTAATGCAGATCATTGGGATGAATTTTTTGAAGCCAATATAATGGCTATTGGTTGGGATAGATTAGGAGATCTTAAACAATATAAGTCAAAAGATGAAATAAAAGAGGCTCTTGATCATATTAACGGAAATAGTGATCGAAAACCAAATAAGGTTACCGCGAATTATGAATTTGCAAATACAATGCAAATAGGTGATGTAATAATTGTAAAACAAGGTAGAAGTAAATTATTAGGATATGGAGTAGTAACTTCAGACTATTTTTTTGATAGCGAAAGAGAAGGTTTTAAAAGCTGTAGAAAAGTAGATTGGAAACTAAAAGGAGAATGGCATTCAGAACATAAACTTGTTTTAAAAACGCTTACAGATGTTACCATTTATGATTCAGAATACGAAAAATATGATAAATACTCTGATTATTTAATGGCATTAATGACTGGTGGTAAAAAACAAAAAATTGCAGAAAAAATAATAACCGATATGAAACCTATTAATCAAATTTTATATGGTCCTCCAGGAACAGGGAAAACCTATTATTTAAAAGAGCAATTATTTGATAAATACACTTTAAAAGAAGAAGCTATTTCCAAAGAAAAATATTTTGAAGAAGTAGTTACTAACATTACTTGGTGGCAGGCAATTACACTAGCATTGATTGAAGAAGGGAAATCAAAAGTTAGTGATATTTTAAAGAATAGATGGGTAGCCACTAAAGCAAACTTAAGTGAATCTAAAAATGTAAGAGCAACCATTTGGGGTACCTTACAAATGCACACCATAGAAGAGTCAACAAATGTTAATTACAAACAAAGACAAGCACCGCTTATTTTTGATAAAGAAATAGATAAATCGTGGATCTTACTAGATAGTGAGTTAAAAGAACAATCCCCAGAAATTTTTAAAATTCTTGAAAATGTAAATAATTTTGTTGCAAATGCAGATAGTAGTATCAAACATTACGATTTTGTAACATTTCACCAATCATTTGCCTATGAAGATTTTATTGAAGGTATAAAACCAGTAATGCCAGAAAATGAAGAAGAAACAGCTGATTTAGGTTATGCAGTTGAAGATGGGGTTTTTAAAAGATTATGCTTAAGAGCTAAAAATGACCCTGAAAATAGATATGCAATTTTTATTGATGAAATTAATAGAGGAAATGTTTCTGCAATTTTTGGAGAATTGATAACACTGATTGAAACCGATAAAAGAAGTGGTGCAAAAAATGAAATAAGCATTAAGTTACCGTATTCTAAAAAGGAGTTTAATGTTCCATCTAATTTAGATATTTATGGCACTATGAATACAGCAGATCGTTCTATTGAGGCTCTAGATACAGCCTTAAGAAGAAGGTTTACTTTTCTAGAAATTGCCCCAAAGCCCGAGTTGTTTCAAGATAAATATATTGAGAGTATTAATCTTGAAAAACTGTTGTCAACAATAAATAATAGGATAGAATTATTAATTGACAAAGACCATAAAATAGGACACTCTTACTTCTTAAATATCGAATCCTTAGACGATTTAAAGCAAGCCTTTAAAAAAAGTGTAATTCCCTTACTAGAAGAATATTTCTTCGGCGATTATGGTAAAATAGGTTTGGTTTTAGGCAGTGGTTTTATTCAATTAAAAGATGATCAAGAAAAAGTAACTTTTGCTAAAAATTTCACAGAAGTTTATGAAGATGCAGAAAACTTAAGAGAAAAAGCAGTCTATACGTTTACAAATGAAGATCATTGGGATGCCAGTTCTTTTCTTTCAATCTACGAGTAATAATTTTGAGCAAAAAAAACCTCATACAAGTATTCGAATATCAAAAATTAAGATTTGATAGTTCTGAAAATGATTTTACAGAAAGTCATTTTAATGCTATGGTAAAATTCAATGAGAAAAATGATAATAAGTACTATACTATAATCCATAAAGGCATAAAGTTTAATAATTACGTTGGCGTTATCCAAATTGGTGGTTTAACTCTTGAAATACTTCCAAAGGCGGACAAAGAGAAGCACGATATTGAAAGACAAAAAAAGACGTGGCAAAATGTATTGTTGAACATGTTAAAAGTTTGCAATCATATCAAGGTAGATAATATTTCTGAAACAGCATTAAAGAAAAGATACAACTCAATTCTAGAAGTGTATTTCGAAATGTATCTAAATGAAATAGAAGGGCTCATCAATAGTGGTCTTATTAAGAAATACAGAAGAGTTCAAAATAATCAGTTGGCACTTAAGGGTAAATTAGTGTTTACAAAAAACATCCAAAAGAATACAGTTCACAAAGAACGTTTCTATTGCGAACACCAAGTGTTTGATAATAACCATTTATTACATCAAATTCTATATAAAGGATTAGTCATTTTAGATGGTTTTATAGCTCCTAACCTCAGAGATAAATTAAACAGAGTGTTATACCATTTTTCAGACTTTAAAAAAGTAACTATTAATGCAACTCATTTTTTTAAAATAGTACCGAATAGAAAAACAGAACCTTATAGCAAGGCAATCGATATTGCAAAAATGATCATCTTAAATTATTCTCCAAATCTAAATGCTGGCAATGATAATATGCTTACACTTCTATTTGATATGAATAAGTTATGGGAAGAATATGTGTATAAAATTCTCCAAAAAAACAAACCAATTGGCTTTTCAGTATCACCTCAAAATTCGACAAAATTCTGGGAGAGAAAACGAATAAAACCTGATATCGTAATTAAAAATTCGTTTGGTAAAACAATTATTATCGATACGAAATGGAAAATAATAAATACCTACAAACCATCAGATGACGATTTAAAACAAATGTTTGCTTATAACTTATTTTGGAATGCTGAAAAAAGTATGTTACTATACCCAAAAGTGAATCAAGACGATAGTGTTTTTGGAAATTATCACCACATTCCAACTGAAAAAGAAGTAAATCAATGTAAAATTGGTTTTATAGAAATTACAAATGAAAAAGGGTTGAGAAAGAATAGAGATATTGCTACAGACATATTTGAAAAATTAGAAATTGTCTAATTTGTTAATATTTTAATTTCCTTTTCAACAAATATTTAGTAGCTACTTCTTGCATTTCCTCTTGAGTCATTACAGTGTTTTCCAATGCCCAATTTGTAACTTTCTCTTTATCAAAATATAATTTTTTACCTTTTTTAGAATGCGGAATTTGGTTAGTACTTGTCATCTTGTAAATATAAGATGAAGATACATTTAAATATTCTGTCAATGCTTTTACATCCATAATTTCAGGATATGTACCAATACTATTCTTGTTATTTTTAATTGAATTTAAATTTTGTAGTAATTTTTCTATTCGATCTAGTCTTTGATTAATAATTTCGAAAGGATTTTCCATTTTAATATATTTTTACAGTTTCTACACAAAACTAAAATGTAAAAACCACATCACTTCTCTTTCAACATCTTTTCCAAAGCCTTCAATTCAATACCCAAACTTTGAAATAAATTGACAATATTGCTAATTTTAAGTTCGTGCTCTTCGTACTCAAAAGGATTAAAAGCACAGGTAAATTTCCACATTTCTACAACTTCATTGGCAGGTATTTCATAAGACTGATACAAATTGTTATCAGGTTTTAATAAGAAATTTTGTTGTTCTTCAACTTGGTTATAAACCCGTTTGTAGGTCATTCCATCATTTTTAGTAACCACAATATAGGTATAGCCACTTTTTATATTTTTAATATCCTCTATGTATTCCCCAATAATATAAGAGCCATCTTTTGCAGGCAACATAGAATCTCCTTTTATAGGAAACATTCGGTGTTTACCTTTAGGTATAAAAGGAAGGTTTGCTTTTTGGAGTTGCTCAATATATTCAGGATCATCATACCCTAATAAATATCCAGCAGAAGCTTTTGCGGGTACAACTTCAATTAAATTCTCATTTTCTTCATTTACCATAATTGGGAATAATACTTTTTTATTGCCCACCTCTATAAATGAGATGTCTTTGGTTTTGGTCAAATCATTTTTTATTAAAATATCAATGGGAATATTAAAAAAAGCTGACAATTTCATTAAAAAATCCACAGAAGGCGAAGATCGATTTTCTTCATAAGAGCCAATTCTAGAGCGTGTAACGTTTAAATGATCTGCAAAAGCTTCTTGAGATAAGTTTTTGAGGACTCTTAAATGTTTGATGTTTTTAGATAAAAAATTCATAATACTACATATTGTAGCAACAAATGTATGTTTTTGTAGTTAATTTTACACTATGAATCCAACAATTTTACATTTAGATTTAGACACTTTTTTTGTTTCCTGCGAGCGATTAATAGATAGTCGTTTATTATATAAACCTTTATTAGTAGGAGGTACAGGAGACAGAGGAGTTGTTGCTGCTTGTAGCTACGAAACCAGAAAATTTGGGGTACATTCTGGAATGTCTATGAAAATTGCCAGAAAGCTTTGCCCAGAAGCTACTGTAATTAGAGGTAATTCTGGTATTTATTCCAAATACTCACAACAAGTAACAGAAATTATCAAAGAAAGTGTTCCTGTTTTTGAAAAAGCAAGTGTAGATGAATTTTATGCAGATTTAAGTGGAATGGATGCCTATTATGGCAGTTACAAATTTGCATCAGAATTAAGACAAAGAATCATTAAAGAAAGTGGTTTGCCCATTTCATTCGGCATGTCTAAAAACAAAATCGTTTCTAAAGTCGCTACTGGCGAAGCAAAACCCAACAATCAATTATACATCAATAATGGTTTTGAAAAAGAGTTTTTAGCACCATTATCTATCAAAAAAATTCCATCCGTTGGTAAAAAGACGTATCAAATTTTACGCAATTTAGGTGTTGATAAGGTTAAAGTGATTCAAGAAATGCCTCTAGAAATGCTACTAAGTGTGTTGGGTAAAAATGGTAAAACCATCTGGAAACGCGCTTTAGGTATTGATAATCCTCCAATAGTACCTTTTCACGAACGCAAATCCATCAGCACAGAAAGAACTTTTAACAAAGATACGATTGATATGGTGCAACTCAACACCACCATTTTTGCAATGGCAGAAAACTTGGCTTTTCAATTGCGAAATGGAGGAAAAGTCGCTTCTACTTTTAGTGTAAAAATTCGGTATTCAGATTTTAATACCTACAGCAAACAAATCAAAATACCTTATACAAGTGCAGATCATATTATCATACCAACAGTACAAGAACTATTTAAAAAACTCTATCAAAGACGATTGTTAATTCGTTTGGTAGGCGTTAAAGTGTCTGATATTGTAGGTGGACATTATCAAATTAATTTGTTTGATGATAGTGATCAATTAATGAATTTATATTCCTCTATGGATAACATTAGAAAACGCTATGGAGAAATGTCTGTAATGAGAGCATCTTCTTTAGGCGCAAAAACTATTGGGCGTTTTGGAAATCCGTTTAATGGAGAACCACCTATGCTTTTAGCACATAGAAAACAATAATTAATGTATTTAAACTGTCATACATATTATTCTTTGCGTTTTGGTACGTTTTCAGAAGTTACCTTGTTAGAGCTTGCTCAAAAAAAAAATATTGATGCCTTAGTATTAACAGACATTAATACCACTTCTGCATGCATGAACTTTGTACAACAATCTAAAAAAATTGGAATTAAAGCAATAGTGGGTGTCGATTTTAGAAATGCTGCTTTGCAGCAATTTGTTTGTATTGCAAAAAATAACACAGGCTTTTATGAGATAAACAACTATTTATCATCCTTTTTAGAAACAAAATCTGTAATTCCAGATCGATGTAAAACATTGCATAATACGTTTGTCATTTATCCTTTTGAAAAAGTATTACAACTACAAATCAACGATTTAAAAGAAAATGAATTTATAGGAGTTTCTGTAGAAGAAGTAAAAAAACTCAAGTTTTCTTATCTTAAAAAGTATTGCCATAAAATTGTGATTCAGCAACAAGTAACCATAAGAAATCAGCGCGATTTTAATACACATCGTTTGTTAAGAGCAATAGACAACAATACTTTATTGAGTAAGCTTAACCTTTCTGAACAATGTTTACGAACTGATGTGATGCATTCTAAAAAGGACTTAGAAAATTATTTTGAGGAGTTTCCTGAAGTAATCAACAACACGAAAAATATATTAAATGGGTGCAGTATTCATTTTGGGTTTGATGTAGAAAGGAGTTCTCAAAATCAAGATGTGTATTTGGATAGTTTTGAGAGTGATTTAAAGATGCTAAAAGATTTGTGTGATAAGATGTTGTACAAACGCTATCCAAATCCTTCAGAAAAAGTAGTACAACGTTTAGACAAAGAGCTAAAAGTGATTGAAGAATTACGTTTTGTTTCTTTTTTTTTAATCAATTATGATATTGTTTCTTATGCCAATAGTCAAGGTTTTTTTCACGTAGGTAGAGGTAGTGGCGCAAATAGTATTGTAGCTTATATTATTGGTATTACAGATGTAGATCCTGTAGAACTCAATTTGTATTTCGAACGTTTTATCAATCCTTATAGAGCTTCTCCACCTGATTTTGATATTGATTTTTCTTGGAAAGATCGCGATTTAATGACCAGCTATATTTTTAATCGATTTAAAAATGTAGCCCTTTTAGCCACGTATAATACGTTTAAATACAGAGCAGTTGTAAGAGAAATAGGTAAAGTATTTGGTTTGCCTAAAGAGGAAATAGACAAACTTAGCAAAG
The DNA here is from genome assembly GCF_044595335.1 of Polaribacter sp. R77954. Taxonomy (GTDB): domain Bacteria; phylum Bacteroidota; class Bacteroidia; order Flavobacteriales; family Flavobacteriaceae; genus Polaribacter. Next base: position 3,821,355 of record NZ_CP138992.1, on the reverse strand, counting down.
GTGCTAGTTCATCTAAGTTCGATGAGATGAGTCAATTGGTTTTAAAGTACGGAAAACTGATTGAAGGTTTCCCTAACTATGTAAGTGTGCATTCAGCAGGAATTTTAATTCTTAAAAAACCGATTCATTATTATTCAGCTACTTTTTTACCACCAAAAGGATTTATAACCGTTCAATTTGATATGTACATTGCAGATGATGTGGGAATTTTTAAGTTTGATATTTTAGGTCAACGTGGATTGGCAAAAATTAAAGATGCTTTAGCAATTATTAAAGAAAATCAACCCAATGCACCCAAAATTGATATTTATGATATTGATCGTTTTAAGAATGATGAAAACATCAACAACCTTTTAAAAACAGGTGGCGCAATTGGTGCGTATTATGTAGAATCTCCTGCCATGCGTGGTTTAATGCAAAAATTACAAACCAACACTTATTTAGAATTGGTGGCTGCAAGTTCTATAATTAGACCAGGCGTTTCCAGTTCTGGAATGAAAGACGAATACATTAAAAGACATCGCAATCCAGTACAACGTAAAAATGCACATCCTATACTTTTAAAAATAATGCCAGAAACCTATGGAGTTATGGTATATCAAGAAGATGTAATGCGAGTTGCTCACGAATTTGCAGGATTAGATTTAGGAGAAGCTGATGTGTTACGAAGAGGAATGAGTGGTAAATATCGTTCCAAAAAAGAATTTGAAGCGGTTGAGCAAAAGTTTATCAAAAATTGTAGGGCAAAAGGATTTGATGACCCTCTAATTACAGATGTATGGAATCAAATTAAAAGTTTTGCAGGTTACGCATTTGCAAAAGGGCATTCTGCTTCCTATGCTGTAGAAAGTTACCAAAGTTTGTTTTTAAAATGTTACTATCCCATAGAATTTATGTGTGCAGTATTGAATAATGGAGGTGGTTTTTATTCAGCAGAACATTACATACACGAAGCAAAAATGCAAGGAGCTATTATTGAGCTGCCTTGTATTAATCTAAGCGATCATGCAAATTGTGTTCGAGATGAAACTATATATCTTGGCTTTGGATATCTTAAAAATTTAGAATCATTGGTCATTCAACATATTTTGAGTGAAAGACAAGTACATGGTTTATTTACTTCTTTGGATGATTTTATCAATCGAGTTTTTATTTCTATTGAACAGCTCACCATTTTAATTAGAATTGGTGCTTTTCGGTTTACAAAAATCCCTAAAAAGAACTTATTATGGCAAGCTACTTTTCGATTAAAAGCACAAAAACCAAGCAACTTAAAAGATCAAATCGATTTATTTAAATTAAAACAATCATCATTTACATTACCTAAACTCAAAAATCATTGGATTGAGCAAGTCTATGATGAATTGGAATTATTAGGTTTTACATTATACGATTTGTTTGATTTAGTTGATGAAAAGTATTGCAAACATATTTTAGCAAGTGAAATGCAAAATCACTTAAATCAAAATGTATTGCTTTATGGTAAATTAGTCACTACTCGTTTTAATAAAACAGCACAAGGTAAATTGATGCGTTTAAGTACTTTTATTGATAAAAAAGGACACTATTTTGATGCAGTTCATTTTACCAATGTAGTTCATGATTATCCAATTTCTGGAATGGGAATTTATGCTTGTTATGGAAAAATTACAGATCGATTTGGGTTTTGTAGTATGAATATTATCAAATCTAAAAAATTGGGGATTTTGTGTGATCCTAGAAGTTAAAATTCTTTTGTATTTTTAAATAATTTCTAAATATCCAATAATGTGTTATGATATTAAAGCTTCAAAAAAGGCTCAATTAAAAAGAGCAATACAGCAGAATGATTCAACAGCTATCAACGAAATTGAAGAAGATCTAATACCATACACAGATTTGCCTTTATACCATAGCAGTGGTTTTCAGCATCACGATTTACTAATTTATACTGATGATTCTCCAGATTACCCAACAGTAGCCACTTGGGGATTAATTCCACATTGGGTAAAGGATGATATTCAAATGAAAAAAACTTGGAATACCACCTTAAATGCAAGAGGAGAAACAATTTTCGAAAAACCATCTTTTAGAAGTTCAGCAAATAACAAACGATGTTTAATTTATGTTGATGGTTTTTACGAACATCATCATTATAATAATAAAACATACCCATTTTATATCTTTAAAAAAGATAAAGAACCACTTATTCTAGCAGGTTTATGGAGCGAATGGAAAAATCCTGAAACAAACATAATTCACACTAGTTTCGGAATTGTAACTACAAAAGCAAATGGTCTAATGTCTAAAATTCATAATAATCCAAAACTAAAAGAACCACGAATGCCATTTATCCTTCCAGATTCTTTAGCTGATAATTGGTTAAACCCAATCAATAATGATTTAGATAAAAAACAAATTCAAGAAATGATTCAATCTTTTCCAGAAGATAAAATGAGTTGTTATACGGTTGGTAAATTACGAGGTAAAGATTATGCAGGTAATGTTAAATCAATTTCTAACGAATTTTTGTATGAGAATTTTGAAAGAAATTTTTGAGTATCACCCCTAACCTATTGCTATTTTATAGTCAAATAATAATTAAGTTAAGAAACTTACTGTCAACTCAACTGTCAACTTAAAAAATAAACCCTTGAAAATCAATTGATTAACAAGGGTTTTGCGGAGAAAGAGGGAGTTGAACCTCCTTATATTATATCTGAAAATCAGTATTTTACAAAATTTTACTTAAAAAATGACACCGATTTAGACACCGAATTTTACCTACTAAAAAACACTAAATTGTATGATATAAAGATACTTAAATTAGCACATTTTTCAAAGAGATTTTGATAGAAACTATACTAATAAATGAACTGGTTTTAAAAAATAATTTTTAAGAATACTTTATTTTATTGTCTTTTAAAAACTAAAATTTAGAAGTTGTTTAAATATTTATGAATTCTCTCTTTAAGGTTTGTTCTGACTTGCGCTTTATCTGCATACCAATTCCAATTTTTAACAACACTATTGATTTCATCAATTATCTTTTCTCCCTTTTTAATGTTATTATCTTTAGCAATAGTCATTAAATCATCTTTTGTAACGTTCAATCTTTTACCATTAACGCTTAATGTTTGTTTGCTTACCCAATGATTGGTTTCATCAAAAGAAAAGCATAAATCGTAAGCAGGAGCCAATGACCAGCTTTGATTTTGTTTTAATAGAAATGAAAAGTTTTTGGTATGATCATCATAGTTTGTAGCTAAAACATTAAATACCATTCTACGAAACATTTCTTCAGCTTCTGGATAGGTTAGTCTAAGAAGTCTCATGGTTTGAAATAGTTGTTCATAACTGAAGCCATTCATATCATTAAAATCGTAATGTTGTAAACCACAAAATGATTGGATATGATGTTTTGTATTACCTGCTCTATCAAAACGTTTTGTGATAAAATGAGCACGACCATTTTCTTCTAATAATTCGCATTCACTAATATTGATACCACAATCTTTAGCCATTAAATAATACGCATATTCTACTCTACCCCAGCCTGTACTTTCTCCAAATTGCGCACCACTAACCCCATCTAATTTAATTAACCAATGCTCAAAACCTTTTGGTACATTACTTTGACCTGAACGAATCTCTTTCGTTTTTGGATGATATGCTATAACTGCTTTAGGTCTTGCTCCACCTGCAGAAGTTCCTATTTTAAGAATATCTTGCATCGCCTTCTCTTCATCCTTATCAATATTAGTCAGAAAACTTTCTCTTTCATTTAACATCTTTTTAGCAACATCTATTAAGCTATCCAATTCTAATGAAAATGTATTTTTATTTGTTTTAATTTGAGCTGGTTCAAACTCTAATGCCCCCATACCTCTTCTACCAATAAAACATAGCTTTTCCACAGGGTTCATACTATTTTCTGGACGACCCTGTTTTGCCAACCATACATTGATTAATCGATTTCCGTATTTATCTGGTAATGCATCTGCTAAAAGCCCTGGTAAACCTTTAAAAGTATCTTCTGTTTCATTTCTTCCTTTTCGTAATTCAGGAAAACTATAGATTGTACTACCATTTACGATAGGCATTTTTATGGGTGAAAGATCCCATCCTTTTTCAATAAAATTAGGATCATACTGAAAAAAACCTAATTGTTGCTCTTCATCCCAACGAACTGCGCCTGCTAATTCACCCCATATTTTTACTTCTGCTACATCTACCATCCTAAATCTTTTTCTTCTTTGTTATTAGACTTGTTGCGAACACGTTCTTTTTGCTGCTTCTTTTTGAGTTTTGCATATTCTAAAGGACTGATCTGTTCTATAAAATGAAAGTTTTCTAATAAATGAAGCTGCTGTAATGAACGTAGTATTTGAATTAAACTAGACAAAGTAATAGACTCTCCATTTTCTATTTTACTAATAGTATACCTGTTTAATCCTGATGCTGTAGCCAATTGCTCCTGGGTTTTGTTTTGCTGAATACGAGTATACTTCATAAAGTCACCAATTTGAGCAATGATTCTAGTATCTGATAAACTAGCGAAGTTTATGTTAGTATTTGCCATCTTTAACCAATTATTTAATCATTAATGTTAGTTTCTGCTAACAAAGATAACAATTATAATCATAAAATAGATATTAAGTGATAGCTTTTGCTATCATTAAAATCAAAAACAACACTTAATGATAGTTTTTACTAACAGTATTTAATTTAACTACACTATAAAATGAACTAGTTGCAAGAATATATAGGAATGTTTTCTAAAATATAAGTGGATCTTAACTGATAATTAGATGCGATACTTGTTCATATTTTATGCCTGTGTACTCACAAAACTCATCAATGGTTAAGAACTCTTTGGTGGTTTTGTTAAGCTCTGTTTTAATTTTGTGTACCAATCTAACACTTTGACGATAACTTTTACCAGTAATGATCTGAACGTCTTTTGGATAGATGCACACTCTTTGCATCTCTTTTTTCATATACTATCTATGCTTTTGCTATGGTGTAACTCTACCCCATCAATATACTGATTTTAAGTGAACTTACCCTAACTATTTATGACACTGAAAGTCATCTGTTCTCATAGGTGACATATGGAACAGTCCCTCTTTTTTTATTGAATGATTCTCTCAATATTTGAGTGTAAATCATTAAAAATTAGAAATTATGGCAAGACAAAAAGGAATAATTAAATTAAAAGGTACTATTGGAGATATTACTTTTTACAAAACAAAGGATGGCCATTTGGCCAGAGAAAAAGGAGGAATAGATGCCCAAAGAATTGCTACAGATCCTGCGTTTCAAAGAACTCGAGAAAACGGTTCTGAATTTGGACGTGCAGGAAAAGCGGGGAAAGTATTACGTGTTGCTATGCGTTTGCTTTTACTAAATGCTTCTGACAATAGAGTGGTGAGTAGATTGCACCAATCTATGGTGAAAGTAATTCAAGCAGATACTGTAAGTGAGCGTGGATTAAGAAACGTAATTGATGGTGAAGCTGAATTATTAACTGGATTTGAATTCAATATCAATGGAAAACTAGGAACCAGTTTGTTTGCAGCCTATACCACAACCATTGATCGTGTTGCAGGAACATTGGATATTGACATTCCATCATTTGTACCTAGTACAATGATTGCAGCACCCAATGGAACCACTCATTTTAAAATAATTTCTGGGGGAGCAGAAATTGATTTTGAAAATGAAACGTCTGTTGTTGCAACCTCAGAAACTGCTATTTTACCTTGGGATGCTTCTGCTACAGCTGCAATCAACTTGAGTAACGCTGTGACTGCAAATAGTACACACCCTTTGTTTTTAGCATTAGGAATTGAATTTTACCAAGAAGTAAATGGACAAATGTATCCATTGAAAAATGGTGCATATAATGCGCTGTCTTTGGTAAAAGTAGATGGAGGTGTATAATGCTATTTGTTTTACACAGAACTTATTTCCCTGAAGGTACACAAGGAATTTTGCTATACAATGGACAGTTGATTTGTTATACCATAGAACTGCCTTGGATCCAGAATAAGAGAAACATTTCTTGTGTTCCTGAAGGTTTATATAATTTACAAAAACGATACAGCCCTAAATTCAAGGATCATTTGTATTTGAAAAATGTTATGGGTAGAAGTTTGATTTTAATTCATCCAGCTAATGATGCAAAAAGAGAATTAGAAGGCTGTATTGCACCTGTAAGTTATCATACGGGAATTGGAAAAGGAAATTCGTCAAGAAAAGCATTCTATAAATTAACGAGTTTGGTTTTACCAGCACTCGCTAAGAATACAAAAGTGCAATTGCGAATTACCTCTTCCCTATCCTATTTTAGAAGTCGTTAATTATGAAAAAAGTTCCTGAAATAAATTCAGGACAAGTTCACTTAAAAAAATTATATTATGAACATTCAAGAACGTGCAAAAGCATCTACACCCAAATTTTTTAGAATTTTAAGAACCATAGGATTGTCTTTACTAGCAGTAAGTGGAAGTATTATGGCTGCACCTATTGCATTACCTGCTGCGGTAGTTACTGCTGCAGGTTATGTTGCTGTAGCTGGAGGGGTTATTTCTGCAGTAAGTCAAGTTACTGTTGAAGACTCTAAAGCAAAAAAAGAACAAGGACCATGAGAACAAACATCCAATTAAAAATAGGAACTGCCTCTGGTACTTTGTTAAGTATTAGTCCTGGAATATTTACGCAAGATATTGTAAAAACTATTATTTTAGCAGTGATTGGTGCAACCGTAAGTTTTATGGTTTCCTATTTCTTAAAAAAGATTACAAAGCGTAATAGAAAATCTTAAAATCATTAAAAAGATCCTGAAATAAATTCAGGACAAAGTTCAGTTTTGATGTGGTAACCTTTACTGAATTGAAAAAGTCCGATCATTTGATTGGACTTTTTTTACTTTAAATCATATTATGATTAAAAATTTGAATTCTCTTAACATAGGGTATTTATAATGTATAGAAAATTCGATTTTGTTTACAAAAAGATTTCAAATGATCTAATTTTTAATTTTTTATACATACTCCTTTTATTAGTTAATGTACCAAAAAAAAGAAAAATGGTACCTATAAAAAGAATGTGCGACTTTTTGTCCCATATTGTAATGCATACTATTTTTTTTAAATTCCCTATAAAAACTTCAATTTCACCTTAAAACAAAACAACTTTGACTCTTAATCCCTTTTGTTTTGCTAATCGAATCATATTTTGAGTACCTCTGCTCCTACCATCCCAAAAAGCAATTAATACCTCCGAAAATATTGCCATTTTATTATTTCTGATGGGACCTGCAGCTTTTCCGAATTTATTCCATTCTGCAGAAAATGTTATTAATTTAAAACCTTTTTCATTTGCATACTGGATTCCTAATTTGTCAGCACCTTTATAATGATCACCAGATACAATTTCGATATTTTTTTGATCCTGCAGGAATTGGTCGCATTCTCTTTTTAGTTTTTGGTAATCTGTGAAGTATCTAGAACCTGCTATAATTACTTTCATTTGTTAGTTGTTAGTTTTTGGTTTTTGGTTTTTGGTTTTTGGTTTTTGGTTTTTGGCAGTTTAAGATCTTAATAAAGCAATTTTTAATTTTGAAATAGTTGATAACTGTTGTTTTAGATTTTCTTCAAAAGCTGTTATTTTTTTGAGTTTTTCAACTTTCATTTGCCATTGCTGCTCTTCATAATTTTGTAAAGCTGTATTGATTACTTTTTTAACATCTGAGATGCCTATAAAAGGAATCACAGAACCTTTTAGATAATAGGCAAAGAACTGCCCTACTTTTAAGGATAGGCACAGGTAATACAAAGACTCTCTATTTGCTTTTGTGTTGGTAATAATTACAAAACAATTTGGGCAAGGCTTTTCTAGTGGTTTTCCAGAATTTAAACCTTTGTTTAAAATAAAAAAATGAGGAGTTGCGTACGTGCGACCTGGTTGGTGCGTTTTGATCTGAAAAGTTGACATAGGTATCCAATTAAAATTATGCTTCGCTGCGCTTCGCACATAATTTTTTTTGGATTAAAAAGAGATATGCCTATATAAAAGTGCCTTAGGAAAGACTGTCAAGGTTTTTTGGTAAAAGTTTTTAGAGACAAAAATTTGATAAAAAATTTAAAAGAGTTTTTGAAAAAGTTTTATCAAAAACCCATAGGGCTTGACCTTTACAGGCTTAAAGCGATGGATGATGCAAGGCACTTATATTTGCTATCTTTTTTTATTTTATTTAAATTCTAAAATGGTGTCTTTAGGTGTCGTATTTACCCTTATATTAAAAACGAGGGTAATTTTTACTAAAATCTACCCTTGTTCCAATAAAAAATAGCGTTTCCTACATGTAAATTATATTTAAAAGCATATAAAATATCAATATTTCATTAAATTATATCTAAAAACATATAAATTGGTATATTTGCTTATATTTATATTTAAAAACATATAATGGAGTTGTTATCAGAATTTGTAAAAAAACGCAGAAAAGAAGTACATCTTACCCAAGAAGAGTTTGCAGAACGTGCAGGAGTTGCTTTAACAGTAGTGCGTAAAATAGAACAAGGTAAAACCAATTTGAACTTAGAAAAAGTGAATTTGGTTTTGGCAATGTTTGGTCATGAATTAGCACCTGTAGAAAGAAAAAAGATAGACGATGAGACAAGGTAATGTATATTATAAAGACATACTTGCAGGTAAAATTACAGAAACTGCAGAAGGAGACTATGTTTTTACATATGATGCTACTTATGTAACCCAATACCCTAAACAATTTATCACATTTAGTATGCCTGTAAGGATTGAACCCTATATATCAGATCGATTGTTTCCTTTTTTTGAAGGGTTGATACCAGAAGGATGGTTGTTAGAAATTGCCACCAAAAACTGGAAAATAAACCCCAATGACAGAATGGGATTGTTGTTAGCTTGTTGTCAAAATTGTATTGGAGCTGTTAGTGTTGTACCTATAAAAGAAAACGATGATGTCTAAAAAAAACTGTTTGTATTGTTACAAAACATTGACTAATGAAGCTGATTTTCATGAAAAATGTGCCTTAGAATTCTTTGGAACGAAAGAAGTACCTGAAATACCTTATAGTCTTGAAGACATGGGAACTTTAGCTAAAAATGTAGTAGAAAGAAGTATTGCAGTACCAGGAGTACAACCTAAACTATCAATGTCTTTGGATACAAATTCAGAAACAAAAGAAAGACCTAGACTTACTGTAGTTGGTGCTTTGGGAGGACATTATATTTTTAAACCACCAACGCCACAATATAGAGAGATGCCAGAAAATGAACATTTGACCATGCGTATTGCTGAGGCTTTTGGTTTAAACACTGTACCTTCAAGTTTGATACGTCTTGCTTCTGGAGAACTCGCTTATATTACCAAAAGGATTGATAGAACCTCTGAAGGAGAAAAAATACATATGTTAGATCTATTTCAAATTACAGAAGCTTATGATAAGTACAAAGGTTCTATGGAAAAAGTAGGCAAAGCCATTGGTCAATATTCTACGAATACTTTACTTGATAAAATCTTCTTTTTTGAATTGGCTTTATTTAGCTTTTTAACAGGTAATAATGACATGCACTTAAAGAATTTTTCTTTAATAGAAAGTGTTTCAGGATGGATACTTGCCCCTGCCTACGACTTGTTAAATGTTAGCATTGTTTTACCAGAAGACACAGAAGAATTAGCGCTTACACTAGCAGGAAAAAAGAGAAAGTTACAAAAGGAACATTTTGAAAAACTAGGACAACTTTTAAATTTAACAGACAAACAAATTAAAGGTGTTTTTAAACGAATGTTCAAAAATAAAACGAAAGCGAATCAATTGATCAACGCTTCTTTTTTATCTGATGAAATGAAAACAGCTTACAAAACTGTATTAGAAAAAAGATATCAACGTATTGAATAATTGAAACTAACTTTCAGACCCAACCTGCGTAGGTGGAGGTAATTAGGGATGTTGTAGAAGTGAAAAAATAAATAAAGGACGTTTTGAGTAAAAACGTTCTTTTTTTATGCGCGGTGTTGAGGTGGTTGAATGGAATGAGAGAAAGGAAACCGAAGTTTCTGGATGAAAGGAAGCATTGAGGTGCCTTGAATGAATGTAATGAAACTACCGCAGGTACATGGCAAACATTACTAATTGCTGTAACCTACGCCTTAACAACGCGACAAGCTGACCTCTTCACTAAAACAGTCTACTAGACTGTTTCTTAACGTTAGATCCGGTGGGGAAAGTGGACTAAAATTTATTGCTTAGCGAAATGAAACAAACAAATACTTGAGATAAGCGGATGAAATGGATGCCGAATCGAATTCGGCACAGGCTTAGCGATGGTTTTGTGCAGCTTGAATGAGATAACGAACATTATTTGTAATTGAAGTATATTTTTACTATTTTTAAAGTCAAGTGAGTACAATCTCACTTTCTTTTTCATAGCAATTTCCCACCTCTCAACGATGTGGGTTTTTTGATTAAAAAAACTGCATTAACGAATGCCTAGTGCGCTGGCAGCAGCGAAAATAAGTGTATTACTTTTTATTTTTCTTATACCCTTTTTATTGATGTTTTTGCTAAAAGTGGTTGCTGTTTCTTAATGTCTCTTATTACTATACTTCTCTATTTTTGTATTGTTCTTGTTTTAAAAAGAATAATATAGCATCCACTTTTGGTAAAAACTACTTTAACTAATTTCCTAAAAAATAAAAAGTTATACTCTTATTGGCTTTTTTTGATTTTATAGGTGCTTTATAAATTGGATTTAATTTACCAATTGGGTTTAGGTAAGTTGGACTTTTAATTTATTGTAAGCATAAGCACTTATAAAAACAATGCAACAAAGTGAAAATTTGATTTAATTGCATAGATTTTTTTAAATACTTACTAGGTGAGCGTTGGAAGTGCGGCTATTTAGTTCACGACTTTTCTATTTTTAGGGGAGTTCATGAATAGCCGAATTATTATTGATAATAGTTATTTGCGCGTTGGATGAGCCGCTATTTTACATAATGGCGTTATAGACCAGAAAATGAATGAATGTGTGTATAACTGCGCATTATGTAAATATAGCTTTGGGAAAAAATATCTTAAAATTTATTAAATCATTTCATTCTCAAAAAGCATATAATCTTCTTTGCTTTTAAGTCCTATAATTTTCTTGATTTTAATTGAGTTTATTTTTTTTATATCGCACATTTCAGATAAACCTGTTATTCCATTTTCTACAAGCAATCTATTACCTGAAAATTGATCTTCATTATCAAAGTTTTTATTTCCTTTAAAACTTATAACACCAATTACTCTCTTTATTTCTGAGAAAGATTTTAATGTATATTTAGAACCGCCTTTAGTACTGCTTTGAATTAAAATTAATCCTTTGGATAAACCTGCTTGAATTCTACTGGCTTTACTCCCCGAAAATTGATCTTCAGGTTTATTGGGGGGATTTTCTGAAACCAATAATCCATTATTATTCAATACTTTTTCAGCCAATTCTTTTGTTATTTTTGATGAAGTCCTTTCATAATTTAACCCTCCTGAAAGTACACCTGTTACATTAGCAAAAACAGTATCGCCTTTTAAAATGGAATTTTTATCAATACCCTCTACTAAACCATTACAAATTGACCATTTTTGTGAAAAATAGTTTCCTACTTTATTTGCTATTGTATTGCCTAAATCATCAGATTTTCTAGAACCAATTACAGCAATACAATTACTTAAGTTATCTTTATTACCTTTTAAATATAGAATAGCTGGAGGATTTTTAATCTCCTTTAATAAAGTAGGATAAGAATCACAAAGTAATGAAACTAATTCTATATTACCTTCAGCACAATCTTCAATAATTCTATCAGCTAATGGTAAACTTTCCAAAATACCTTCTTTAGTAACTTTACCACCAAGCATATTACCCAATAAATCAATATCATTGATATATGATTCAATGTCATTTAACTTCTTTTTGATAAATGCATCTCCAACCCCTTTGATAAGAGTTAATGCAAGGATATGTTTAATTTTAATGTTCATTGTAAATATTTATAATGTTCCCACAACCTTCTCCTCTATATTTAGGTGGAGTGCAAGAATAAAATTTATTCCCTTTTTTACGGTTTATTTTTATCTGCATTTTCTTACCACAATTTGGGCATATTTTATTTGATAAAGGTAAAATTAAATAAAATAAGGCAACAAAAAGGATGTTTTTAGCTCCTCTGCTTCTTAATTGAGTTGCTATCTCGTATGCAGTTGCCGACGATGTAAACTGATCATCAATAACAATAATGTTTTTATTGTTTAAATCATAGGAACTATCAGTTGATAAATATTTAGCTATAAATTCTCTACGAGCCTTATAATTTGGTTGATGCCGTAGACTTCCTTCTACATTTAAATCCCAATGAAAGAGCTTAACTTTGCTTATATTACTGGTAATTAGTTTAAATATTTGCTCCATTTTTTGAGGAGGAGTGGTTGTTTTTTTATCAGAAACATAAGACAGATAATCCCATTGAAAATTATCTTGTGCTTCTACTTTTTGCAAATAATTAGAAACCGACAAGGCCAATTTTTCAAGAAAATCAATTGATCTATTTGGATTGTCAATTTGAAAATATTGATCAGCACGAGCATACTTATCACATTCACCATCTTCTTGTCTCGCTAAACAACGAAAAGCTGTAAAACCTGTACTGTGTTTTTGAAATTTGAACTTAACTGCTTTAGAAGATTCCACACCTTGAAAAACAGCTTCCAATGCTAATAAATTTTTCAAGGGGTTAGCTATTATATTACTTACTTCTTGAAAATCTTTTGCATAATACGTTGGGCCTTCTTTCATAGGTTTCCAATCATCACCAATACCATCTCTAATTTCTTTTACATAAGTTTTATAAAATTTTGTGAGTACTGTTCGTATATTTAATAACCTACCCAATACGACATCCAACCAACTATCACCCACAAAAATAAAATTATCTTTATTCTGAAAAGCAGTACTCAATTCTGGATTTGAATTGATAAAATTTCTTGTTTTTTTATCATTAGGTTTGTCTGCTAAACTTAAAAAAGGTAAATTAAAAATTTGTTTTGAAATGGGTTCAACATATCTAGGATGACTATCTGATACAATATATATTTTATTATTTTTTGAAATTTGTTCTTTAATAAAATTAAGAGCACCAGGAAACACATATTTCCTTATTAAAGAAACATCAGTTGTATCTATACCATCCTTCATTTTCTTAAAATAAGGATGTGTAGTATTTGTTAATGTACCATCTAAATCTAAAAATATAATCATAGCAGTTTTTATATTTTATCATTTTAATAATTCATAAAGATTATCACTTTCCCACTCCTCTTACCTCTCGATTATAAATTTCTTGAAATAACATATTTTTAAACATTAAGTTTGTTTTATCTTCTGTCATTTTATTATAAAAATCTAGCTTTTTATCTATAAAATCTAATAAAGTATCATCGATTTTTTCATCAAACTTATCTTTAATATTACTCTTAGAATTTTCCTTATTAAAATAATTTAATAACTCTTTGTCCTTACTTGTATTCCTCCAAATATCTCTAGCATCATTCTTTTCTTCCTCTGTAAAATCAGCTCCAAAAGTTTCATTCAAAACCTTTATGATATTTGATAAAAAATCTAATTCATTATCTAAATTACCCCCACCTACTGAAGATGTCATTCCATAATCTTCTCCATCTTCTGTAACTAAAGACAAATCTTTCTCAAATTTATATTGAATTTTATAACTATCTAATTCAACATCATTCACTACATCTAATGGCAAATTACTTTTTACAAAAGGCAACTTTTTCAGTAAAGCTGTTAAAAACACATATTTCTTTTCTAAATCAACATCTGTAAACGTAATAATCTGACTTAAAAATCGATATATTTTTATAAATGATTGTGCAGAACTTTTAAAATTCAGTTGCTCTTCTTCCTCTAACTCATCTGCAAAACGAGTAGAAATGGTATTTAAAATAGGTTGAAGTAATTCAAAATTATCTCCTTTTTTAAAAAAGATAGCTGCAAAAGCTTCTACTTCACTCTCATAAAAAGCATTGTGACTTTCTACATCATTTAAAATATCGTACAAACTATTTGGATCTGTTTCATTTTCTTCTTCGATGAAATTTTTACCATAATAATGTTGAAAATCTTTTTGAATCAATTCTGGATCATTTACAAAATCCAATACCATAGTTGCATCTTTACCTCTTCGATTTCTATTTAATCGAGAAAGGGTTTGCACCGTATTTGCACCACCTAATTTTTTATCTACAAACATGGTTTGTAATAAAGGTTCATCAAAACCTGTTTGAAATTTATTTGCTACAATTAAGATTCTGTATTTGGGTAACTTTAACGCCTCAGGTATACTTATTTTTCCCTCTAAATTATTCATATTGGTTTCTGTGTACTCCTCTCCTGTTTCATCATCTTTTACTGTACCAGAAAAAGCTACCAATGCTTTGTAAGGCAATTTTTTTTCAGCCATTATCTCATCAAACTTTCGTTTAAAACGAACTGCGTGCAATCTAGATTTTGTAACCAACATTGCTCTTGCTTGTCCTTGAATTTCGTTCTGAGTTTTGCTCGTAAAATGATCTAAAATAATGTTGGCTTTTTTATCAATAGCATGGTCTTGTAAGTCTACATAATTGGCTAAAACACGAACTGTTTTCTTTTTATCATACTCTTTATCATCAATTTCTGTTCTTTTAATGAGCTTGTAATATCTCTTATAAGAAACATAGTTCTTTAGCACGTCTTTTATAAAGCCTTCTTTAATGGCTTGCTCCATTGTATATTCATCAAAAGCAGCAATTTGTCCATCTTTTTTAGTACCAAAAAGCTCTAGTGTTTTTGGTTTTGGAGTGGCAGTAAATGCAAATTGAGAAATATTAGGTTGTTGCCCTTTTTTAGCAATATCCTCTGCAATAATTTCATCTACTGTTTTTATATTTTCTTCATCTTTTGCTGCATCTGCTAGACTTAGTGCTTTACGCATATGTCTTGAGGTTTCACCAGATTGTGAACTATGTGCTTCGTCTATTAAAATGGCATAATTTCTATCTTTAAAATGCCCAACAACATCAGAAATAATTGGGAATTTTTGAATGGTTGTTATGATAATTCTTTTCTTATCATTAATAGCATCTTTAAGATCTTGTGCCGTAGTTTTTTCATCTAAATAAGCAACTACGCCAGGTGTATTGTCTAACTGACGAATGTTATCTTGTATTTGTTTGTTTAGCACCCTTCTATCTGTTACTACAATGATAGAATCAAACAAGGCTTTTTCATCTGTGTACTTTTGATAAAAATTTGCCAAACGATATGCTAACCAAGTAATGGTATTTGATTTTCCTGATCCTGCTGAATGCTGAATTAAATAGTTTTTACCTGTACCTTCTTTTTGTAAGGTTTCTAAAATCCTGTTTACAGCTCTTCTTTGGTGAAAACGTGGAAATAATAATTTTGTAGATTTCTTTTCTTCTAGTTTTTGTGTTGTAGCATTGTATACTTTTTCTTTATCCGTTTGTACACTGATAAAATTTTGCACCAAACTTAGTAACGAATCTTTTCGTAATACATCTTCCCAGAGATAAGACACTGCAAATCCGTTTGGATTTGTATTGTGTAGTGATTTATTAAAAGGTAAAAAGAAAGTTGATTTTCCTTTTAACTGCGTTGTCATTAACACTTTTTCTGTGCCCACTGCAAAATGCACCAAACAACGCTTGAACTCTAAAAATGGTTCTCCCTTAGGATCTCTATCTTGCATATATTGCTTAATAGCATTATAATGATTTTGACCTGTTAGTGCATTCTTTAATTCCATTGTTACTACAGGAATTCCGTTTATGAATAACACAATATCAATTTCATTATTATTTCGATTGGAGTATTGCAACTGACGTACCAAACCTAATCTGTTTTTCTGATAAGCTTCTTCGTGTTCTGGAGATTTGTTATGAGAGGGTTTAAAATAGGTTAAGTAAATTTTCTGACCTCTATCTTTTATACCATTTCTTAAAACATCTAAGGTTTTATGCTTACTGATGTTTTTAGCAACAGTTTGTACAATTTTATCATCAGTTTGTGAACCATATTGCGTTTGTAAAGCTTTATATGCTTTCGGTTGTGTGCTTTTTATAAAAGCAATGATTTCTGATGGAATTACACACAGATCTTTATCGTATAAAGCTGGTGAAATACTATGATACTCTTTAACTGAATTTGTTAAATAGTTTTCTATGTGTGCTTCAAAATGTATTTCTTTCGTACCTGATGCCATAACTTATTCTGTTAACGTATTAAAAGAGGCTTCATTCTCTAATTCTTTGGATAATTTCTTTTTATTTTTTACACCTAATTTTTTAAGTTTTGTTGCTTGTAGTACCAAATTATCATTTCCTGTACTTAATTGTTTAAAAGAATCTGTGTAAGAAGATTGTGCTCTTTCTAAATGTGTACCTACTTTTTCTAAATTCTCAACAAATCCAACAAATTTATCATATAATTTGGCTCCTCTATCTGCAATAGCGATTGCATTTTGATTCTGATATTCACGTTTCCATAAATCTACAATTAATTTTAAAGACGTTATTAAATTGGTAGGATTCATTAACAAGATTCGTTTATCGTATGCATAGTTCCAAAGGTTTGCATCTGCTTGCATTGCAGCAATATATGCTGGCTCACTTGGAATAAACATCATTACAAAATCTAACGCTTTGTCATAATCATCGTAGCCTTTTGTGCTTAAAGTAATTATGTGGTTTTTTATTGCTGATATATGCGCATCTATTTCACGCTTTTGTTCTTCTGGATCTGCTGCTGCTAAATATCTTGTAAATGCATTTAAAGAAACCTTAGAATCGATGATTACATTTCTGTTATCTGGATATTTAATTACGGCATCTGGACGCATTTTCTTGTTTTCTGAGTCTGAACGCAAAGGCTTTCCATTTTCATCTAACAATTGATGCTCCATAAAGTATTCTTCATCTTTTCGTAAACCTGATTTTTCTAAAATACTTTCTAAAATCATTTCTCCCCAATTTCCTTGGGTCTTGGCTTCACCTTTTAAAGCATTGGTTAAGTTGATGGCATCTTGACTAATCTGCTCGCTTTTGGCTGCCAGTTCTTTTACTTTTTCTTCTAAAGAAAAACGTTCTTTACTTTCTTTATCGTACACGTCTTCTACTTTGGTTTTAAACTCTTTAATATCTTTATTTAAAGGATTTAATAACTCTTTAATCTTAGACTCGTTGAGTTCTGAGAACGACTTTGTATTGTCTTTTAATATTTTGCTGGCAATATTTTGAAATTCTGTATTAAATTGATTTCTTAATTCTTTTATTTCTTTTTGTTCTCTTACTAACTTATCTTCTAAAGAAGTGTTTTCTGCTTTAGCTGTTGCTAAACTTTCATTGGTATTATTGAATTTCTCTTTAAAATTACTTAACTCTTCTTTTAAATCTTTTACCTCTTTTTCTTGTTGCTGAATGGTGTTTTTTGCAGCGGCTAAGTTGGCTGTTTTTGTTGCTAATTCACTAGAAACTGTTTTGTTTTCTTCTATTTTATTTTTGATGGTTTCTTCTAAATCTGTTATTAACTCTGTTTTTTCTTTAAGTGTTTTGGTAAGAGAGCTTTCATTTGCACTAAACTTGGCTTGTTCTTTTTCAAGCACTGAAACTTTATTTTCTGAGGTTTCAAGTTCATTTTTTAAGGTTGAAAGCTGAGTTTCTTTTTCTGAAATATCTCTTTTTTGTTGTTGAAGCTCGCTATTAGTAGTTGCTTTAAATTCTGCAAATTCTTTATCTAAACTTGCATAGGTATTTTGACTATCTTCTTTGTATTTATTTAATGATTTACTGTTTTTTAAATTGGCAATAAACCAACCTATTACAAAACCTAAAATGACTCCTAATACAATGTATAACACAATTTCTAACATTTCTTTTTCTTTTTACAATTTTACTTTTTTGGCGGTTGCCAATCTCTTACATCTATTTTACCTGTTACTGCTTCACTAATAATAGATTGACGAAAGGATTTTAGTTTTTTGATTTGATTTTTGACTTTTTCAAGAAGTAAATCCATTTTTCTTGTTTTTTCATCTAAATAATCAATTATCTCTTTTTGCTCTTTTAAATTAACTGGCAAAGCAAAACTAAATTCATTAAAAACATTTTGATATAGATGTTGAATGGTGGCTCCTGATTTATTAAAATCAATAAAATGAGTAAAAACTTCAGAAGTTAATAACCAATAAAAGTAATCTTGCAAATAATCATTTTTAAGCGGTCTGGTTACAAAAACACCAGTGTTTAATGTAACTTTTTGAGGTTTTCCTTTTACTATTGCAATTTTTCCAATTGTACCATCTTTAGTAATTAAAACGTCATCCTCTTTTAATTGAATTTTAGGATCAATATCATATCTATCTTCATCAACTCGATGACAAGTCTCCCATTTTATTCTTCCCTTAATAAAATCAGTTCCTGTAACTAAATAAGGACCAACTTCTCTAAAATCTTCAGACCTCAAACCTTGCCATCCAATTCTACCTTTTACGTATGTTGTATGCTTTATTCTTTTAATAACCCATTGAGTATTTATTTTACCCAACCACTCAATACCAGAATCTTTTAGTGGTGCATTTTTGTTTAAACCTTTGGTTACAGCTTCATTAATGATGGCTTGTCTTTGGGCTTGTAATTTTTTTATGAGTTCCTCTTTTTTATCAATTAAAGCATCTATAATTTGGGTTTTGTGGTCTAGGTATTTGGCTATTTGGGTTTGTTCTTTAAGAGTTGGTATACAAATTTTCAATTCTGAAATATCAGAACTACTTATATTTTCTTGAGCAGCTCCTGCGCATTCAAGTCTAATAAACTCCTCAAAAAAATCTGTATCAATATAATATTTCAAGAAATTTTGAGATAAATTTTCTTTAGCTCTTAATAATCCTACTCGTTGATTTACATATGCTAAATCATCAGAATTGAAAATAGTATTTTTCCCAATAGTAGCTCCTGTCATTGCTAATAATAAATCTCCTTTCTTTATTATAAATCTATCTAATTCTTTTATGTTTTTTGGATTTGCTTTTTTAGCGGCTTGAACATTTACATTTTTATAAATATCTCCAATCCTTATTATAGGAAATCCTATTTTTTCAGAATAATCAGTCGATTTAAAAGCATAGCCACTTATTATATCAACATAATATTTGAATTCAGAAATCCTCCAACTTTCTGGAATATCTTTTATCCATAAATCTTTTACTTTTTTATATGTTTCGTATTTCTTCATTAAGCCAACAAATCATTTAAAAGTCTTGCAATCTCTTTTTCTAACCCAATAATTTCTGTTTTAATTTCAGCAGCAGGTTGTAAACCTTTGTATTCGTAAAAATATTTGGTAAAGTTAATTTCGTAGCCAATGCGTGTTTTGTCATAATCTATCCAAGCTTCTGGTACGTGAGGCAAAACTTCGTTTTCAAAATAAGTATCTGGGTGCTCAGTTAAAGAAACGTTTTCTTTATCTCTCTTTTTGCTATCTGGTTTTTTTACTTTTTTCAAGTAGGCTTCAATTTCTTTTATGTCATTCTTAGATATCTCTTTAGAAACTGTTTCTATGAATTCTTTTGAATAATCCACATCATCTAAAAACTCGAGTACAGTATTTGGATCAACTTTTCCTTTATGATGCTGTATTTCTTCTAATAGATTTTGAAGTTCGTAAATTGATTTGCTATTTAAAGATGGGTTTATAAAACAGTTGTATTTCTTTTTTAATTCTACAATTTCTTCAGTACTTAGTTTGGATTGTTCTACTGTGAATTGATAATAGCCAAAATCATCATTAGTAAATATTTTAGAATGTTCGTTTTCTTCAAAATTGGTGTACAATTCTAACAAACTGGCAATATGTTCTTGAGTTAATTCGTTTCGTTTGTTTCCTAAACTTTTTTTGTTAGAACGTGCAAAAATATGTGCAGTTTCTTCTTTTCCTTTGGCATTTGTACCAATTACTTTGCTTGCATTCCCATTGATTAATTGCACTTTTCCTTTTCTTTCTTCGGTTTTTTTATTGGTTAAAAACCAAATATAGGTGTTAATGCCAGTGTTGTAAAACAAATCTTTAGGTAAGGCAACAATACATTCTAGCCAATCGTTTTCTATAATCCATTTACGTATGTTGCTTTCGCCAGAACCAGCATCACCTGTAAACAAAGGAGAGCCATTGGTAACTACGCCAATTCTAGATCCAGATTTGGTGTCCATTTTAGCAATCATATGTTGTAAAAACAACAATTGGCCATCACTGGTTCTTGGTGTGCCTGCATAAAAACGTCCTGCAGGGTTTAAAGCTTCGTTTTCTATAAACAATTTGTCCTTTTTCCAAGTTACTCCATAAGGTGGATTTGCCATCATATAATGGAATTGTTTGCCCTGAAATTGGTCGTCTGTAAAAGAGTTTCCGTGTTTTACATCTCTTGGGTTTTCACCAGAAATTAAGGCTTCTGATTTTGCAATGGCACAAGATTGTTCGTTTAATTCTTGTCCAAAGGTTAAAATGGTTGGTTTTTGCTCTTGGTCTTTACAAAGGTTATCTAACACAAAGTTCTTTCCTAAATTTACCATACCTCCTGTACCACAAGCAGGGTCAAAAATGGTACGGATAATTCCTGTTTTAGAAATTTCGTCTTTTTCTGGTGTAAAGATGATTGCGTTCATTAGTGCAATTACATCTCTTGGTGTAAAATGCTCTCCTGCTGTTTCATTCGATTGCTCGTTAGAAATACGAATCAATTCTTCGAAAACATAGCCCATTGAATGGTTATCTATAGTATCTTGATGCAAGTCTATTTTACAGATGGCATCTATCATTTCATACAACAAACGGTTTTTTACCAAACGAGCAATTACTTTATCAAACTGAAAGCTTTCTAGTATTTCTCTAACTTCTGAATTGTAACCATTTAAATAGCTATTAAAGTTGATTTCTATGTATTGTGGTTCGTCTTTTAACGAATGTAAGGTGTGCTTTGAGGTATTGTAATAGGTTAAGCCGTTTGCAGCTTTTTTTAGTATAGGATCTAATTTCTCTTCGCTTACTTTGTCTTTAAAATTGTTGTACGTTTCTCTAACGTTTTGATTGACGTTTTCTAACATACAATCTAATCTGCGAATTACCGTAAACGGAAGGATTACATCTCCTATTTCGTTTTTTCTGAAAGCGTCTCTTAATACATCATCTGTGATTTGCCAGATAAAACCTACGTCTACGTTATTTGTTGTATTACTCATTTATTGTTTTGTTGTTGTATGGTACAAATATATATTTTGTTTGTGCAGTGTAAGTGCACAGTTTAAAAGTTTAAGAAATTTGATGCTTTATCACCAAATATATATTCTGGATTATTTTCTTTTAAAAAATCTATAGTTGACTGAACATCTTTGATTAATTCTATGGCTAAGTTATGGTTTTCCCTTTTTGCTAAACTTGAATAAGAAATCTCTCTACCTTTAGTTATTTTCTGTCTTTTAGCATTCCAAAAATTAAACGTATCTCCTGAATAAATTCTTTTGTAATTGGTTAAAATACACCTATCATGTTCTCTTCTTGTTAGTATTAATGTAAATTTTGGTCTTTTACCTAAAACTGTTGTTAGTGCATTTATTATTTTCTGTTTAATTTCTTGATATTCATAATCTGAATTTGCTGGATTTGTTACGACAATTATATTCGCCTTTGTAAAAGAATCTTTGCAAATTATTTTTAAATATTCAACTAAATTAAGATCAATGGTATCTGTATCTGTATCCTTATTTTTTAATATAAACGGATCTATAATCAGTACATCTGTAAGAGGGAAAGAGTAGTTTTCTAAATCTTTCCAAGTTTTAAAATCATCTCCATTTATTCGCCACTTTTTCTCAAAATTATAATCATTTTGATTTAAAAAAAGTTTGTTAAAAATTTCTATTTCCTCTCCAACATTTCCAACCAACACACATCCTGAAGCTTTGAATTTATCGGTTTCTTCATCCTCTAACAAATATGCTGAAGTTAATTTAGTAGCACAAAAACCGATTGAACTATTTGATTTTAATGGTCTTGAAGGTTCTTTATAATCAAATTTTATTTCGTTATGATCTCCAATTCCTTGACTTAAAGTAGTAATCCATTGCAATAACAATTGGTTTTCTTTCAACTCATTTTTTGGGAAATTGAAATATACATTCAGTTGTTTTTTTAATAACTTATTACAATCATCAAAAAGTTCGTGACTTTTAGATTTTATGAAGGAAATTAAATTTGCTTTGTCTATATATATGTCCATCTTATAAAATATCAAAGGCTAGGTTAGAACTAACATCAAAAAATCCAGAACCAAATTCATTTGTAAATTTCCCATCCTTTCTATAATTCATAGAATAAGGGATATCATCTTTATCAAAATAAAATGCTTCAAAAGGTATTTTAGCATTTTCTTCTTTTTCGTTGATTTTTTTAACTAAAATCTGAGACATTCTTAT
The DNA here is from genome assembly GCF_044595335.1 of Polaribacter sp. R77954. Classification (GTDB taxonomy): domain Bacteria; phylum Bacteroidota; class Bacteroidia; order Flavobacteriales; family Flavobacteriaceae; genus Polaribacter. The sequence continues at coordinate 3,798,745 of NZ_CP138992.1, read as the reverse complement.
CATATATTCAGAATGTGTTTCTAAAATAAAGTTGACACCAAATTTTATATGGGCATCTAGAAAAAGTTCTGCTAATAAGGATTGTAGCTTTGGATGTAAGTTAGCCTCTGGCTCTTCAATAAGAATAATCGATAGATCCTCCTCAAACAAAGCTCCTTTTTCAGTTATTTTTCTTAGATTTTCTATGATACTTGAAGCAATTGCTAATAGAATTGAAAAAATTTGACCCGCTCCAAAACCTTTATCGGCTAAATTAATCCAAGATTCATCTTCATAAATTTCTATTTTAGAAACAGTAGATTCATAAGTTACAACCCTATAATCCTCTCCAATATCAAAATATTTTTCAGACATCCACTTTATCATAAATTCTTGTACATCTAAATCTGCATGTAACTGTTTTTCAAAATGATTTTTAGTCAAATAGTTAATATCTACATCTCTATTTTCGTGTATAAATAACTTATTTTGACTACTTCTGTGAGGGCTTAAATGTTTTACATTAAAAGATAACGCTAATAAAAGCTCATCACCCAATTTATTGGCTTTATCTAGCTCTAAACTTTCATCAGAATTTTTAAAATCATTCTTTTTTCTACTTTGACCTAAATTATTTTCGACCAAATATTTTGGTAAAACTGTTCTTATAATTTTGTCTATTCTCTTATTATCGAATTGCTCTAGTGAAAATTCAGGATTATATATTTCTTTATCTTTATTACTTGGAAATTCTTTATTCAATAAAAGGGAAGTTTTTTTTAGTTTTGACTTGGCTTCAGAAATACTTTGATGAAGATCTATTATTTTTTTTCTACTTTCTTTAATTAACCCATTAAGTCTTTTTAAATTTTCTTTTTTTTGGATTAGCTTTTCTTCATTTAAATTGGAAGCATCATTAAGCGATTCTAAATAAATTTCGTGATTATAAACCTCAAAACTATCCTCATTTTTCTCTAATTCTTCCTGATCAAATTTAATAAGGTTTAAAATTGTTTGCTCCATAGCAAGCAACTCAAGTTTTGCTTTTTTTTCAGAATCAATTGAATCTTCAATTTGATTTAATAATCGATTGTCAATTTGAAGCCGGTAGTTGGGATAACTAATTTTTTCTATCATTAAAAATGCAGAATCCTTTCTCTCTATTTTTAATTTCTTTAGAACACCTGTTTGATAATGTTGTCCTGTTTCAAAAATTATAGTGATTTCATATCCATTATTTTGATATTCAAAAAGGATGTCTTTATTAATTTTTTTAAAATTAACTCTGTTAATAGCATTCTTAAAACTTTCAATTTTATGTTTGTAAAAATTTTGACCTTTGAAATTTAATTCGAAGTGATTATTAGACTTAACGTAATCTTCTAACAACAACAAAGATTTTATAACAGTAGATTTCCCTGAATTATTTGTACCTGTGAAGAATGTAATAGGTGCTAGATCTAAATTCCAACTATTCTTTACTTTTCTAAAATTTGATAATTTAATTCTTTCCATATAATAATTTATATCCTTTCTATTAAGTTAAAAACACTTCTATTAAAAGTATATCTTAACTCCAATGTTTATTGATGTACTCGTATGCTTCACTTATATCATAGGCTTGAGAAGATGCTGCATGACGTACATAAAATTCTTTTTTACCATTCTTTGATAAGAAAACAGGCTTATTACTTGAACTTACCTCAACTACAGCAAATTCTTTATCATTTACACATTCAAATTTAATATTTAAATCTGCTTGTTGTTCTTTTCCTAAAGCGTTAATTATTAAATTATCGAAATGCAATAAAAAACCATCTTTACCAATTTTACTAAAACTATTAAAATCATTCTCTAGACCCAATACATTTCCTTCATCATCTACTCCAATAACTAAAGTACCTCCTTCAGAATTTAAAAAAGCATTAATTGTTTTTAAAATACCATGCTCTATATAATCCATTGGTTTGTTTTGCCTTAAACAAAATCTCAAAGAAGATTTAAATTCTGTGAAATTATCTTCGCCTTTGTCTAAGAAATCACTCCAACTTTTTGTTGGTTTGGACTCTATTACTTCATTGGAATCAGCCTGATGATTCTTTAACTTTTTTAAGAAATCGTTAATTGCTAAAGCTATCATCTCTCTTCTTTCCTTTAAAAATGAATCATAATTTTCTGCCAACCATAATTTAGGATTCTCTGGAATAAATTGCTTTTCTAATGCATTTGGATATTCATTTTTTACTTTTGGTAAATATATTTCTGGAGCTTTATCACTTATGGAATAGTTCGTATCTCTGGTTATAAATGCTCTATTTGCAATTTCATTTACTTTCTTTTTATCTATATGATTGTCTCCTTGATAGCCATTTCTATACAAAAATGCTTGTGGAAAAATATGATGACTTTGAATAGAGTAATAATCACCAATCGTACCATATATAGCACCACCATTAGCCCAATCTATTGCTTTATTGGCTTTTGTAACAATATATAGCATTTTATATAACGGATGACCAGCTGTACGACCTTCCATATCCGCTTCTTTAACATCTAAACGACCTCGACTATCTTCAATTTCTTGCACTAAACTAGCAATAATATCTTCATCATTATTGATAATATAAATATCTTTATCTAAACGTGCGTCTGTTTGACCACTATATCTAGACCAGATTAAAGCCAAAAACATCCAATACAAAAATTGATATTTTAAATTACCTTTAAACTTATTATCATTTTCAACCAAATAAGCAATCATTGGTACTAATACATTATTGGTACTTAAATCATTTGTTGATGATATTAGACCATCTTGTTGTAAAATAGGTAAAAGATAATCTAAAGCCTTTTCTACCTTAGCCCAAGCTAATTTATAGTCTTCTTTAGTAAACTTATCATACTTTAGTTTGGAGTTCTTTTTATAAAGAGCTGATTTAGTTAAAGTAACTACCATACAACGTGTTAAAAAATCAAGACTGAAATCGAATCCATTATCTTTCATTTCCAACATTTTCTTTTTCATAATGCGACGTGCCTTTGGCCAACCACCTGTAACATGGGTAAGCACAAGTTCTGCATCTGTAAGCTTTGTTCCTTTTGAATTTACTTTATCAAAAACATCTATTGCACCGTCAATATCTGCTGTTTTTGGAACAGTAAGTATAGGATAAGTCATTTTTTCAATAGCACGTAATTTTGTTAAGTTTTTACCTATTGCTTTTGCAATTTCTCTAAATTCAACGTCTTCATTAATTTCATTATACTTCTCTGCTATATCAAAACTATCCACTTCATTTTCGTCAAAACATTTTATTACTGAGTGCCATAATGGATTATTTTCCATTAGCTTTTTTTGATAATATTGAAAATCTCCAGAAAGCACATTGAAATATAAGTGTCTAGGATCATGTAAAATATCTTCATTCGTATAGTAAGGTGGAATTTGACCTCTAATTAACATAAATAATGTAGTTAATCTTTGTTGACCATCTAAAATCACTTTTGTTAAACCTAATTTATTAGTGTCTACAGCTTTATTTTTTATTTCAGGTGGATTTTCAGTTTCCCAGAATAAAAGGCAACCTGTAGGATAACCTTTAAACATTGAGATTAGTAATTGTTTAGCATCTTCTATTGGCCAAACATACTCTCTCTGAAATTCAGGCATTACCATTTCTAATGATTCAACACCATCTAATATTTGTCTTAATTCCATATAATTAATTATATTTTATCTATTTGAGATTTTATATTTATGACTAATATTTAATTTTGGTTGATGTATTTGAATTAACTCTTTTTCTAATTCTATTAATTTTTCTTTACTTTCAACATCTTTATATTTCAAATAATAGTTTTCTTTGATATAATTTACAGTTCCTTCACCTGGTTTTATATTAAAGGTTCTACCTACGTTTTTTCTAAACGCACTCTGGTCTATACCTGGTGCGTTATCTCTCTCACGAATTATAGGGTACTTTAGCTGGAATATATCTTTTTCTTGACTATGTACTTTAGCCCTGTATTCAATATATTTTGGATTTAGATGTTGCCCAATTATTGTGTTATATAAACCTTTAACACCAGATCCAGTACCAATATACATAATCTCATCTGAAACTTTATCACACCAAAAATAGATGCCCTTTTCTTTAGGGATTATTACTTTTATATTTGAGTCTTTTGGATCTACTTTTGTAAGTTTTGAAATATTTATCATATTTTTTTTTTTTGCTACAAAGATGAGGTTTAAATGTGCACTATAAACGCACACTTATTCCTCTTCGATGCTAATATTATAGATAATGTCATGCTCTACATCTTTTCTGATTTCAAAAATTTCGTTTTTTAAAGGTAAATCTTCTGAACTCAACCATTGTTTAGGTTTAATTCCATGTGCTATACCACCATCAATACGTATCGTAAATTCCGTTTGATTACCTCTAAAAGTAAAAAATCTATAATGAGGCAATTTATCTTCAAAAACAACATCGGTTTCAAAATCAAATTCAGATGATAGTTTGTTCAAATCGTGCACATAATCTGCAGCATCTAAATAATTATGAGTGATGTATTTTGGATAATTAGGGCTACGAAAAGCTTTTTTACATAGATGCACCTCTAATTTAGAAACTTCTATTGGCCAAAGTTTTTTAATTTGATTGACAAACTGCAACATGAGTCGTAGTGATAATTCCGATTGATTATAAGTATCAAAATAAGAGACACTATACGTTTGATCTTTAATTTTGGACATCAATTCATCTATTCCTTTAAGATTCACTGTCATTAATTTACAGACATCATTACTCAAAGTATTACTTGGTATGTTGTCTTTAATACGAGATTCATATAAGTTACCAGAAGATATTTCAGGCACATCAAAATGTGGATATTCTTCTACCTCTACTTCTTCGATTTTAAAGAGTTTTTCAGATTTATTTACTGACCAATTTTCATTTAAGGTATCATAAGATCCAAGAGATACATATGAAACCGTTTCATTTTTTTGATTTGTAATTGAAAGATGCACAGGGAATCCTGAAATTTGATGTTGAGACCCTTGTTTTACATTAAAGTTATGAGACAGTATAAATGCCGTTAGTTTTTCTTGATTATTTTGAAAAGCAACTTTGCCCTCAACCACTAAATTAATTTTTATTTGTTCTCTTTTTAATTTTTCTAACCATAACAACTCTTCAATCTCCCAATCTGTTATGCTATTATTGATATGAACATTAATTTCTTTAATACCAAAATGGTAATTTATACGATTTATCTCATCATTTAAAGAACCAAATACTAAACTTGTTTTATCTTTTATTGGTTCTAGTTCTTTTGGCATCTTGTTTTCTAAAGCAAACTGCAGCCATTCTATAGCTAACAATCTATCTAAATCTTCTATATGCCATTGTGTACTTCTATCTACCAAACATTTTGTACAAGCGGTTTGACAACTACAATTTTGTAAAACATCTAATGCAAGCTTCAGTATTTTATCTGCATACAATCTAAATTGCGAGGCATACCCAGCACCTCCTTTAGCAGTATCGTATATAAAAATTGTTTGGTATCCACTATATTTTTTGATACCAAAGCCTAATTCAGCTTCTTCAATGGCCAAGTATTCTGCCAGTGATTTGGAAAAGATTACACCCAGTGAATAGGCCAACTTTTTATCATTTACAAAAGATTGGTCTTGATTTATGAGACGTATTTCTGTGAAATCAGTTTTAAAACTACTTCCTAAAATAATATGCTCTTTAATATTTTGAGCGACACAGCTGCTATCTCCATTTGATTCTCTCCCGCCTCTTAATCTTCTATGGCCTTCTAATTTGTCTCTTGACGTTTCTACTTTGCCACAATCTAAACATAAGCTATACCCCTCACCATTACCTGTATTGTAAAAAAGAATTTTTGCTTCTTTTTCATTGGAGTTGGTTCTAAAATCTAAAAAACTATTTTGTTCTAGTGTCCAAGGTGCTATATTTAATAATAATGGTTCTAAATATTGCGGTTTGCTTTTTTCTGAAACAACTCTGGTTGGTGTTGCATATAAATCTATAGAAAATCCAGCTGGCTCCACCAATTCTGTGAAACTTCCTTTATGTTCACCTAACTCAAGGCCTTGAAAAGAGTTTGCATTTTCGCATTTAGGGCAATTGTCATCTACATTCCCTTGAATACCCAACTCATGTTGATAGCCACAATTTTTACACCCTTGTATTACATTTCTTTCAACTGATTTACCCCAATTATTTTTTAAAACAATTCCTGACGATTTATAATTTAAACCATCTATTAAAATATTATTACCAGGGGCAAATTCAGTTAAGGCTCTTGCAATTGTATAACTTGGATTTGACTTAATTTTTTTATTCCTGCCTCCTTTTAAATCTGAAAGTGTGGTTTTTTCAAAATCAATAATTCCTGTCGGTAAGCCTGCATTCGGCAAGAACCCTTCCTCAGCTAAATAACTCAATACAAATTTCTGTAAAAACTGACTTTTTCTGTAACCCACAGCTTTATAGGCTGGACTAGCGTCTCCAAATTCTTTTTTTAATGCCTCTAATTTTAAATCATAACCTTCTTTTAAGTTTCTGTTCTCAATAATTATCTTTTTAAAATTCTTTGAGACCCTCTGTATCAGTTCATCAGCACCTTGTTTTGAAAAAGTAGGGATACCTCTAACAAGGTTTTTAAGTTGTTTTTGATAGACTAATGGATCTATATTTTCTAACCAACTCAAAAAACTTTGACCAATTGTAGGATTGTTTTCATAAAAGAATTTTTCAATATTCATTTTTACATTTAATCCTCTATTTTCATTCTCTTGATTTCTTATGAAGTTTCCAAAAAGGAGAGAATTCACATGTCTTTCAACAATTGTTTTGCTATCAAAAGCCAAGATAGGTGGAGCAATTTTGTGTTCTAAAGCCCATTTTGGATTGTTCATTGTTCTAAGACCTATTGGGTTTGGCGCACAGAAGGTTAATGCTAATGATTTGTTCTCTGCTCTACGACCTGCACGACCTGTTCTTTGTAAATAATTAGCTGGCATTGGAGGCACATTGCTCATTACTACAGCTGAAATACCTCCAATATCGACACCCATTTCCATGGTTGTGGAACAACTTAGAATGTTTATTTCTCCATTTTCAAACTGTTCTTCTAATTGTTTTAAACGTGTTTTATCTTGTTGAGCGGAGTGTTCTCCTGCTAAATACAGTTTGTCAAAATTAAAAATACGTTCGTGTAGGTTATTCCATAATCCTTTATTTCTTGCTCCTTTACTTTTAGTATCTAACCAAGATTCAACTTTTTCTAAAGAAACAGCTTGGTTATTTTCATCTATATGGTATGGATAATCATATTTTGGAAACTCAAAACTTTTAGCAGTATCTATTCTATAATTATTTATATTATCAAACTCTAGGTTTCCTTTAATTAGAGGAGAAAAACCCCTAAATACCTTATCTACTAATCTATGAGTTACCGGACATAAGTATTCTTTACCAGCCAACTCAAATCGAGTGTTTTCAAAAAAATCTAGTTTATAACCACCTGAATCCTCTGTTAATATTTTTTGTTGGAGTGTTCTCCATATTTTCTCTAAAAGTTCATTGAGTTGATCTTCTCTTACCTGGGATATATCAGCTCTATCAAACCACCCTATACCTGCACAAATTAATAACACTAATTTGGGTTGTGTGATTGAATCTGGATTGTATAGTTTCCATTTATTATTACTTACAACCTCTGAATTTGAAGAGTATATTAAATCTGAGCGATAAAACTTAGAAGTAAATAAACGCATCGCGTCATCAAAGAAGAAGTTGAATTTATATCTAATAATATAGTCTGCAGCAATTTTTAATAAGGCCATCCACTCCTCATCAATTATTCCAAGTTTTATGGCAATTTCTGGAGCTTTTAAATTATCTAATTTTGGATAAACTATATTTACTAAACCTAAGTTTTCTAAAGACCTTTCTCTTAGCATCTTTCTAGCAAACTGATCGTATAATAAAGATTTTGCATAGGTTTCATTTTCTGTAGAAATATCATTACCTCTTGCTGCTTTGTGAAAAAGTGTTTTGAAATCGTTTTTAACTTTTATGAAATCGATAATTTCTTTCCAAGTTGAACGGCTAGATTTTAGAACTACACCATTACTATCCTTTGAAATTCTACTTTCAACCTCTTTTAATTTAGCTTTTAAATCATTTTGTAAAAAAGGTGGAGCACTCTCTAATTGTTGAATATAATATGCTCTTTCTTCGACTAACTGATTATCTGTTCTATCTGATTTATTGTTATTCAGTTTATTTAACAGATAATGATATACTTGATACCTTATCCAATCACTTTCAGCATCAATATTTATTAAGGCTGAAATCTTAGCAGTTCCTTGTCTGCTATCTGTAAATGAAATGTATTTTCTTCCATTGTATAGTGTTTTAGGTGTTTGGTTTCTGATAACTTCTGTTTGATCTAGTACAATATCTGAGAGAATTCTATTGGTGAACGCAGATGAAATTCTAAAATGAATTGGGTTTTCGTTAGGGTTTTTACAATGAGGACATTTACTGCTGTCAGAAATTAAAAAATCATCACCATCTATTATTTCGTTTTCTTTATTTATACTACAATGAAATAGTTCTTTATTATTTGTATTCGTATTCCCACGAACTAATCTAACTATATTTTTGCTTAAAGCATCCTGCTGTTGTTCATTTTCATCGGAATCTATATTAAATGCCTCGAAACCAATTGTTGCTTTTTGCATTAGCATAGTAGTGCCTTTAACACTTTTGACTCTCTCTGCTTCTAACATCATATTACCACAACTACGACAAGCCACTAACTCAAGTAATGGATGACCACAGGAACATTTCTTACCAGCTACTGTGTACATTGTACCAATTGCTTTATGAGGTTTTTGGTCTTTATGTTTGTTACATTTTAGATTTGTACATGCATATACTCCACCAATTCCTCGAGTAAAAAAATGACCCCGAACAGGCAGTAAGTTTTGTCCCTTTATCTTTTGTTCTGCTAAAGTATCTATTGCAGTAATTTGATCTAACTTGCCTTGGATATTTAATAATTTACCAACCTCACTTTGACTTAATGCACGCTCTCCTTTTTTATTTAAAAATTGCTCTCTTAATACTTTTATATTTTTTTTTGACAAGCTGTTAGATAAATGAGGAATGTCTTGGTCTGCTATTTGGTTCTTGACCCTTTGCCCAGAAATTACTTCTATTTGCTCTTTGGAAATACCACATAAATCTGACATAAATTTCTTAAGAGATTCTGTATTTCCGCTTCCTACAGTTGCTGATGTTATTGCAAATCTCAAATCATTTATATCAACTTCAAATGCAGCTACCACACGTCTGATTAAAAGTGCCATTTCTGCAGCTTTAGATCCGGTTAAAGTATGGGCTTCATCTAATAAAATCCAACGTAATGTGCCTTTTGATTTTTCAAGAATAGGAACATCTGCATTTCGAACCAACATATACTCTAACATGGTTGGATTTGTAAATAATATTTGGGGAGGAGTTTCTCTAATCTGTTCTCTAGAGATTAATTCGGGAAATGCCTTTTTTTTCCTTTCTTTACTATTTTCTTTATTTACAGTATCTCCTGTTAACAATGCGTATCTAACACCCCCAATAGCAGAACACCAAGCGTGCATTCTTTTTCTTTGACTTGCAATTAAAGCATTTAAGGGATATAGAAAAATTGCATTCACTCCTTCTTTATTTTTACAATTTTCATGAATATCGTGAATAACTGGCAACATAAAACACTCGGTTTTACCAGAACCAGTTCCAGTTGTAACTGCTATTGATTTGTTTTTATTTAAGAGCATATCCCAGCTTTTAAGCTGGTGCTTATAAGGTTTACGATCTTTTGGAAACCTAAAATCATCATTTTTAATTTTATCTAAAGCATTTATAAATTCTTCACTAAAAACGCTTGTTGATTCATTAAAATTCAGATTTCCTTGTTGCCATGGAAATGTATTTTGAAAAATTGCTTCCGCAATTATTGGCTCTTGAGATAACAAAAATCTAAAATAATCTTGCATTTCTTTATCCCCAGTTGCCCAAAGTGATAAAATAGCATCTGTTAACCTATTTTCAGTTTTATTGTAAAATTCTTTAAAATTCATAGCTTAAATTCGATTAAGAGTGTGAAAAATTATTCTTTTGTAGAAATTAGGGTTTAAATATTGTGCATATTGAATGCTTCTTCTAATGACTTGTCTTTTTTCGTCTCCACCCCAAAAGGAATGTTTTTCATGTAAATCAAAAATAGATTCTGAGACAGCAATTGGTGCTTGTAATAAGAGCCTAACTTTTTTGTTTTCTTTTATTTGAATGTTATAATTATTGCAGACCTTAGGACTACTATATGGCAATTCATTTAAAACTCTTTCACCTAGTTTAGCTCTGATATCTCTAATATCAGCATGTAATATTGTTTGTGGTTGAATTTTTGAACCATTTATATAATTAAAAAGTTCCCTTAAATTATTTTCTTCAAAATAAGATGATATTAGTTCTGAAAACTTCTGAAGGTATTTAAAACTATCGGGTTGGTTAATCTCATTAATTGCATTTAACCAATCAGTTTTGGACACCCAATGAAAACAAAAGCCTAAATCTTTTTCTAAATCAGGTACAGCTTTTTGAATGAACTCTGTAAAATCATGTATATGATAATAGCCTAAAAATAGAAAAGTTCTTGAGGCAACTTCTGAACTTCTAGAAATAGCTCTTAACTGGTCAAATGTAGAATATGGAATGTCATATTGAAAACATATAAAAAAGTAGACTATAACTTGCTTCCATATTTCACTTTCAAATTTTGTTTCTTGTAATTCTGAATGATACTTATTTATACGCTCTAACTGACTTTCTTCTGAACTAACTTCAGTTGTACTTACGAAGCGTGGCATTAATTTATAATTTTGTTTATTAGCAGAAATAACAATAAACTTGCTTGAAAATTCAAGTTTAGGAATTGTGTACCATGATTCACTTTCGACTAATGGTAATACATCAATTAAACCTGATTCACAATTTAATGGCACTGCAAATAATTCTAATTGGTCTTCTGAATTATTAAGCTTGATTTGGTTAGACAACTGTGAACTTACGTCAAGTGTATGACTAAAACCTGCAATTTGATAGAATTGTTTTTCTTTGTTTTCAGATAGCTCTAATGAGACCCTATTCGCAAAATCCATTGCATCTGCGAGATAAAACAATCTAAGGATTTCGTCTTTGAATGAGATAAGAGGCTGAGTGCTTTCTTTAATTTGCTTCGTAATAGTTACATCTGGTTTTAAAGTGTTCTTTATTTTCAGAAAGGTCTCATTACCTGGAGTACTTAAAATTCTTAAACCATATAAGTTTGAAAAGGACAATGGATGATCATTTTGAACAAGTTTACCTTCATTATCAATTATTGCCATTCCTTGAAAAGGAGAAGCCATCTCAAAAATTAGTTTCTTTTTACCTGCATAACCGATTGAGCTTTTTATGGCTAATGGAATTTTAGAATATTCAGTGTTTACTTTTAATTGATAAGAATCAGATTCTTTTTCAATCTGAATTAAAGTTGATTCATACAGTTGGCATTGAAAGTGTTCTAAATTTCTAAATGCTACATTTGCGAAATGAATTGATTGCTCAGAAAATTTTACTTGAAAGTGAGCAATGTTGAAATATACATCATAGGCAATTACACCCTCTTTCTCTATCTTTAAATCATAACATCCTGGTTGAATATACGTTAAGTCAATTAAATTTGTCCATGGTTCTATTGTATTATGTTTCTTTGTATATACTTTAAACTCATTTCTTTTTATATGGTATCCATCTTCATCAAATATGTGCACACTCGGTATTCCTTGTGTTACAGGTAAACTAGACTTTAACATCCATCTTGGTTTTTTACTTTCTATTAACCAATCAAAGGAATTTACACCACTTAAAAATGTTCTTCTTTTATTCTCTATTGCTTGCAATTGAATTTCCCCTTGAAATGGTAACCAACTCATATCGATTGAAGAAATATTTATTTGAGATGAAAAAATATCTGCATACCAACTGTTGGGAAATAATAGAGCTGCTTCTACATTACTAGCAGTATTTCCTTTTATAAACCTCCATTCGTTATCACTAAATTTAGACCATAAACTCGGTTCTTCTAAGTTTGGAATTGATGGTATAAAATCTTTTACTTCAACTTTTTGATCATCAATTATCACATAAGTGTTTGGGATACCTTTTGAAATGTCCCAGTCTTTTTTTGCAGCATTATGCCAATCGGTGTTAAATTGACCATTTAACATTTTTCGGAAGACACAAACTAAATCATCTTCTAAAAAAAACTGGTAATTATTATTTACAACTTCAAAACCTAAAATATTACTAAGTGTATCTTTTGAATACTTATCTGCCAACCCTAATCTTAAGTTAATCTTACCTACGTTATTCTTTAAATTTAATAGCCAATAATTTTTTGGCTTTGATTGCCTTACCTTTCTATTTAAAGAAGCTTTTTTAATTTTTAAAGAACTTGATATTTCTTTTAAAGATTCTTCTGACTCGAGTAGTTCTTGATATTCTTTATCGTCATTTAAAATTGATCGAACAATTTCAAAACAATTCTCATAAACAATATCATTTTGACTGGACTTTGGAAGTAAATCAATAATGTGAGCTTTAAAGATGAAATCCTCAATAGATTCTGGCTGTTCTTCAAGAACAGCTTCTAAAAAGGCCTTGTAAGTACTCTTATTTTCAGAAATGTGTTTTAAAGGAAGACCCCCTTGAAGTAAAAGTGTTTTAAAGTAAAGTGTATTTTGTTTTTTTATCCATTTGACACCTAATAAATTCGCTCCTTTTTTAGCGATCTTATAAAATTCATTTACATCAAGATTAAATCTTACATTACCACCTAAAGAATCAAATACTTCTTGTTTACTTGGTATACCTCCATTATAATTTCTTTTCCACCAAATAGAGAAATATAAGGCTGCGTCTCTTGGATCTAAATAAAATTTAGACGAAAACTCAATTGTTTTCTTTAAATTTTCAAAATCCTCTTCATTTATAGTATAACTCCAAAATGGCCTCCCATCATGTTTAGTTAAATTGTGTTTTTTAAGTAATGTTTGAAAAAAATTCATTAGCATTTTTTTAATTCGATACTACAAAGCTAAAATCAAACTATGCAATATAGTTGCACTTTTATTTCACATAATTTTCTTTCAAAAAAATTACATGCTCAATTATTTTTATCTTTAAATTATCTGGCTCTAAAACCTCTACATCCTGACCATAAGATAAAATTTGCTGTATCAATTCTGGATTTATGATAGCCATAAACCAAACTTGGTCTTGTTTATCTTCTTCAAAAAATTCTTCAAAATCTGGAATAAACGGTTTTGTTTTAAAGTAGTTTTCACGACCATTGTAAAACTTTAAAATTACTTTTTCAACTTCTACTGAAGTTCTTCTTACTCCCACCATGGTTCTGAAAAAAGCCTCCCAGTCCTTTTGTGATTCTTCATATTCAACATCTTTAAGGATATTGAAATTAATAAGTCGTTTATCTAAAGGAATACTGTGTTGCCATCTTTCTTCTGTTTTGTTATACCCAAAAACAAACCACCTTCTGTTATATTGTTTTAATATGTGTGGATGGAACTCGAAAGTAGTAGGCACTTCGTCTTTAAAGCCTTTAAACTTAATTTGTAATACTTGTTTTTTTTGAATCGCTAGGTAAAATGGTTTCAAATGTTTTATACCCTTGTATTCTTCATTATGGTCATAAAATAAGATTTTGGATTTATCTATTTCCTCATCTTCCTCATCTTGGAATTTTATTAAAGCTTCTGCTAGTTTATTGTATTTTGGATGATTCTCAAAACGTTGTAATAATTGTTGCGAAGCATCAATTAACTCTTTTTCATAGGGTAGTAATGGTTTTAATGCAATTGAAAAATTAGCGTCTGAGTATTTATAAGTTCTTGACATTTCTTCAAGAGGCGCTCCAAAACCATTAATTGGATCCTTGAATAGTTTTATATCTTCTCTTAATGTTCTTTCTGAAATTCCTTCACCAGGATATATATCTGCTATTTTTAGATTAACGTATTCTAATAACTCTTTAAATGTAAATGCTTTATTTCTAAAACAGTTGTCTAAGATATTGTATCTAACGTGTGCATGTTTGCTGTTAGCCATTGATTTACTTTCCGATTAAGATTTTTAATTTTTAGCAATTTTTTTATCAAAAAAAGATAAAAACTAAAGATAAAAAAAAGGCTTCATATCCACAAAAAGAACCAAAAGAATTTAAAATTTATTATTTCCGTTTGTCTTTGGTGTGATTAGGAAATGCTATTAAGTTAAATGATTCTCTTAATCGGCTTCTAATTCTATTGCCATAGCATTGTTCTAGTTCTGAAGCTGATAGGTTTGTAGTTAGATGGGTTTTTGTTCTTCGACTGGGTTCTGGGTGACAAAAGCCATCGTAACGTGAAAGTAAAATTTCGCCCATTACATTACATTCGTTTCCGTAATATTTTAGATTACTTTCGGTTCCTAGATCGTCAAAACAAATGATGCCTGCTTTTTTTTGATGTAATCTTGGTTTACTGTATTTGTGTATCACATCGTAACCTTCTTTTATGAATTCAAAACTTACTTCTCTACATGATTTTACATAGTATTTTTGATCTTTTGGAACTAAGAATTTTAATAATGACATTAATGTGGTTTTGCCACATCCTATAGGGCCTGATAGTAAGATTCCTTTTTCTAAATTGATATTGCATCTTTTTACCATTTTTTTATCTTGTAAACTGTAGGCTATCAGTTTGTAAATAATGGTTTTGTCTTCTTCGTATATTTTGAAATGATTCCCAAATAGTTGTTTTCCTTTGGATTCTAACCAGTTTGTTGTGTTTTGGTAGTTTATCATAGTGGTAATGGTATTTTTATTTTCATTTTGCCTTGATGCAAAACGAAACAAAAGATCAAGACTTGGATTTTCAACGGTCAATTACGTTTTTAATGCCTAAAATAAAAGAACTCGCTTCGCTTAAACAGCTTTTATTTTTACAGCATTTTCAAACTATTGACGCTCGTTTGCAAATCCTATATCGGCTTTGATTGTGACTTTGTTTTATGAGATTGGTAGTTGTACATGTTCGTTGATCGTTTTTGGTTATTGGTTTTTCCTTTCATTTTTTCTTGATAGATGCTGAACTAAATTCAGCACAGGCTTCACAAAAGCTCTAGACTCACTTTTCTTTGTTATTTATTATTCTTTTCCATTGATGAAAAAGTATTCAAAAAACCTAGTCTGCATATATTTTTAATTATTTCTCATTCTTTTTTGCATTGATCAAAAAAGAATCAAAAAAATCTAGTCTTGAATTATATTCATATACTTTTTGCTTGACCAAAAAGTAACAAAAAGTCAAGACTCACTTTTATTTTTATAAAATTCTACGTCTTATTTCTCTATCGAACCCAGACCGCAAGCTCTTTGGGTTCTTTCCGTTTCATAAAACTTGAATTCTTACTAAAAATAAAATAGGTCGGTTTTAGATTTTGACTTTATTTAATGAGATTTCTCGTTGTTCATTCCTCTCTCTGTCGAAATGACAACCTACAGAGGTTCTGAGTAATCTTTATCAATGCTTGTGTTGAGGTTTTGGGGTTGAATTGAGGTTTTTGAGTTGTTATTATTTCCGTTGTATTTTAGACTATTGAGCATCCAATTTTTTGCTGCTGCTTTCCAATTTTTCATTGGAGTCTTTCCGCCTACTAACCATCCATTACTGGAAAAGTAATTGTGAAATTTGTTGGCTTCGATTTCTGGAAAGTTTTGTTCCTGGAAGTATTTTATGACCTCATCAACTTCAGGAATTTTATTTGAGATCTCTTGAACTTGCTCAAGATGACATTCGTTACTTTTATTTTTTTGGCGCAACTTTTTTTGTTTTGAAACCTCTCAACTTCGCTCGAGGTGACTACCTAAATTTTCTAAATCAGAATTTTGTGATTGCTCTTCTTCTTTTAATTTATTTATAGTGTTTGTACTATTTGTATTGTTTATATAAGATACTTCTGCTTGTTCATTAGTTGATAGGTTACTTGTCTCTTGCTTGTCTTTAACTTGTTTATTATATGATTTCTTTTTAGGCTTTAAGTTTTCAGAAAAATTAAACATATACACCATACTCCCCTTATAAGGATTGTAGGATGGTTCGTATCTTAAATACCCTAATGCATGTAAATTTTTTAAGCATTTATGATAGGTGGCTTTTGAACTTATCTTGCTAATTCGCATAACTTCGTCTCTAGAAATACTGATTGGATTTCTGAATCGGTTGCAGTTCCAGAATTGAAACAAAGCAATGTACAAACTGATATGTGTTGGATTTAAGGTATGATCGTTGATGACTTTATCAAAGAAACCTGTTAGGTGTTTTATATAATTCATGTTACTCATTTGTATTTCTGTTTACTTTGTTTTGCTCCATTACTTTTAAAATTTCTTCATAAGAGTAGAAGATAATTCCGCCTATTTTGGTATAGGTTAAGGTTCCGTTTATTCGTAAATTTTGTAATGTTCCTGGTGAGATTCTTAACAAAGCTTTTACTTCTGAAGACTTTAACCATTTTTGAGGTTGCTCTTCTTTTTTACTGATATTGATTTCGTTGATCAAAAAATTCAGTGCATTTAACAAGTCTAATCTTGTTACTTGTTGGTGTTTTAAAATGTCTAGATTTTCGGTTTCTGGGAATAGATTTTTTAAGTTTAGATCCATATTGATTTGTTTTAAATTAGAATAAATTGTTCTACTACAAATCAACTGCAATTGGGTTATTTCTATTCACAAGGTATTCGTAAGGTGGGTATGATTTTTTACTAAAAGGTTGTAAACGACTATTATTATTGAATGTAAATTTTTAAAACGGATTTCAATTGAATTCTAATCCACATTGAAGATTTAGAAAAGCACCCTTTTTATATTGAAAACCACAGTTGGCCCAAGTTGGGCTTTATAGATCTTCTTCGTTTAACTTCTGGTTGAGGTTGTCTGCTAATTTATTTAAGAATTTTGTTCTAACCGTTTTGCGAGATTTGATATCTTGATAAATTCTGTAAATATTATCTTCTAATTCAATATTAAAAACCTTACCTAAATGTGTTGCTAATTCTTTTACTTCTGTATTTCCGTTATTAATGAGTCCAGCATGTTTTAGTGCATAAATCAATTCGACTAAATCTATTTTTGAACCAGACCAAGTGTAGTTTATTGGATCTCTAAAATTCGCTGCTCCACTTTTAAGATTTATTTCATCAATTTTACGTTCTAAATAATTTACTAGCATATCTGAGCCTATTAGTATCGCTACTTGATATTCGTGAGATGTGGAGATTTTAGAATCGAAAAACAACTGCATTGGATCGTCTCTTAAAATATCTTTATAGGGTCTTCTTACAAAATATTTGTGATCATTATACGTTGCTCTTGATCTGTAATACTCGTAAAAATCACGATTTTCTCTGGTTACTTCTGTTAGCTTATTTATGGCTCTGATATAGTGTTTCCTTTTTGCTTTTTTACCAGGAGGTAACGTAGATTCAATCTTTAAAACATTTTGATAAAACAGTATTTTAGAAATTAAGGAAGGTTTTAATTCTTTAAAGAAATAAATCTCGTTCTTTTCACAATCAAAAGAATAATTCTTCAACCATTTGTTGAGGAGCTTTAGCTTCTTTTCTAAAAAATAAATAATTTTTTGGCACCCAACAATCGTGTTGGATTCAGAACTTTTGAGTAATACAAAGTCCCGCTCCAATTCTTGAAAGAATGGTGTGCAAAATGAATTCATAGCAAATAAATGAGTTATTTTGAGTACTACCAAAATACTTCATTTTGTATAAATTCTATGAATTGATGTGCTTAAAAAGTTATTAACAGCCTCTAAACTAGCTTATATCTTGATTTTTAGTTAATGCATATTTATTATTCAATTTTTGCTTTAAAACCTGCATATCATGGCTTACTTTTTTGTCTAACACTTTTGCATAGTGTTGTGTGGTTCTTAAATTTTTATGTCCTAACATTTTGCTGACACTTTCTATGGGCACTCCATTTGAAAGCGTAACTGTAGTAGCAAATGTGTGACGTGCAATATGAAAAGTTAATTCTTTATTGATTTCACATACTACCGCTATTTCTTTTAAATATGCATTCATTTTCTGATTGCTAAAAATAGGTAATAAGGAATTATTAACAATACATTTTGGATGGTCTTTGTATTTATCAATGATGATTTGAGTGACTGGTAACATTGGAATTTTAGATGCTGATTCTGTTTTTTGACGATGGGTGAATATCCATTTATCTCCATCAATTCCGATACTGATATGTGATTTGGTTAAATTCTTTACATCTATATAAGCTAACCCTGTATAACAACTGAATAAGAAAATATCTCTTACTAGAGACAAACGCTCTGATGTAAATTCTTTTTCCATTAGTTTATGAATTTCATCTTCTGTTAGATAAACGCGTTCTACTGTTCTTATTTTAGATTTGTAATTGCTAAACGGATTTCTGTCCATCCAATCATTAGCCAAACAGATTTTAATAATCTTGCCAAAATTCTTAATGTATTTTACTGCTGTATTATTACTGCAATTTCTAACTGATCTTAAATAGAATTCGTAATCTGTGATGAAGGCATGGTTTATTTTTAGAATATCTATATCTGACTCCTTAAACTTCCATTCTAAAAATTCTTTGGTATGTTTTAGTGATGTTTTATATCTCTCAAGTGTTCCTAGAGCATATTCTTTTCCTACTAATTCTTCTATTCTTTTGTTATGGTCTTCGAAAATTGGAATTAACATTCTACGTTTTGCTTCTTCTCCTATTATTTTACTTTTAAAGAGTTTTGCTGTAATTGGAATTTTTGCGTGAATAAATTCCATTTGAATATCAATAATCTTCGTTTTTAAAATATCAAGGTGTCTATTTATTGAACGAGCTTCATTGGAATGCCCCTTTACTTTACCTCCAGCTGAGGACCATTTTTCGGGTTGTATAAATCTACCTGTGCTAAATTCCATTCGTTTTCCATTGACTGTAATGCGTGTGTAAATGGCGCATAGCCCTTTGCTGTTTACTTTTGTTTTCTTCGCATAAAAAAGAATTGCTGTTTTTGTTTTCATTTTTGGTAACCTTTTAAATTCATATTAAATGTATACTGACACCGAACACAAAAAAAGATGTACTTTTTTTGAACTGGTTTTAGTCATTTTTTAATTTTGAAACCCTTGATATCAAAGGGATACAGAGAAATTAGGTGTCCATGTTTTTTGTAAATTACAAGTGACACCGAATGGGTCTCGATTTTTATACGATTTAATGAATTTTATGGGTTTTGTGGAAAAGCAAAAACCCTTTAAAACATAGGTTTCAAAGGGTTTTGATGATTTTTGAAAATCTATCAGCGGAGAAAGAGGGATTCGAACCCCCGGACCTGTTACAGTCAACAGTTTTCAAGACTGCCGCATTCGACCACTCTGCCATTTCTCCAAGTGTCTCATCAGGTATTCCCTGAATGCGGATGCAAATATAGAAACCTTTTTTAATTTGTGAAACAAAAAAAGTCAATAATTTTTCAACTTTTTTGAATATCCATTAATTTAACGACTATATCCCTAAAAATCAACATCTAAAAAACTTTAAGTGCAATTAGATATCATTAACTATTTTAAAAACAGTTAAATCTTAATGCGATTTAATTATATTTGTGACAGAATTTTAATATTTAAATATGTCATTTAATTCTTTCGGAAATTTATTAAAAGTAACCACTTTTGGAGAATCACATGGAACAGCCATTGGAGGAGTAATTGATGGATTTCCTGCAGGTTTAGAAGTTGATTTTGAAGCAATTCAAGAAGAATTAAACAGACGTAAACCTGGTCAATCTAAAATAGTTACCCAGCGTAAAGAACCTGATACTGTTGAGTTTTTATCTGGAATTTTTGAAGGCAAAACAACTGGAACATCTATTGGTTTTGTTATTAAAAATACCAATCAAAAAAGTAAAGATTACAATCATAACACAAACGTATATCGACCTTCGCATGCAGATTATACTTATGACCAAAAATATGGTATAAGAGATTACAGAGGTGGAGGACGCAGTTCTGCACGTGAAACTGCAAATTGGGTAGTAGCTGGTGCTTTGGCTAAACAACTTATAGCTAGTATTCATATCAATGCATTTACTAGTTCTGTTGGTGATATTTTTATGGAAAAACCATATCAAGACGTAGATTTTTCTAAAACCGAAAATAATATTGTACGCTGTCCAGACGAAGCATCCGCAGAAAAAATGATTACCAAAATTAAGGAAATCAGAAAAGCAGGTGATACTATTGGAGGTACAATTACTTGTGTTGCTCAAAATGTTCCTGTTGGCTTAGGTGAACCTATTTTTAATAAACTGCACGCTCAATTAGGTAGTGCTATGTTATCTATAAATGCTGTTAAAGGTTTTGAATTCGGTAGTGGATTTTGTGGTGCTAAAATGAAAGGTTCTCAACATAATGATGTTTTTAATGCTGATGGCTCTACACAATCTAATTTATCTGGGGGAATTCAAGGTGGAATTAGTAATGGAATGGATATTTATTTTAGAGTTGCTTTTAAACCAGTTGCCACAATTATGAGTAGTCAACAAACCATTAATTCTGATAATGAAGTTACAGAAATTACTGGTAAAGGAAGGCATGATCCTTGTGTTGTACCAAGAGCTGTGCCTATAATTGAGGCTATGACAGCTTTGGTTTTAGCTGATTTTTACTTGTTAAATAAAACTAGGCAGATATCCTAAAACTCTTGAAAATAGTAAAGCTGTTATAATTTTAGGTGTCTTTCTTTAAATATATGTACTTTTAAGATTTAAACAAAAAGATTGAACTCTAAAAGACTATATTTTATTGATATTATTCGTGCTTTTGCCATTTTAATGATGTTGCAAGGGCATTTTATTGATACACTTTTAGATTCTATTTATAGAAATGAAACCTATGTAATTTACAAAATTTGGTCTTATTTTAGAGGAATTACAGCTCCGACTTTTTTTACTATTTCTGGTTTAATTTTTACTTTTTTATTACTAAAAGCGAAAGATCGAGGAGAAGAAAAGTTAAGAATTAGAAAAGGTACAATTAGAGGTTTATTCTTAATTTTTATTGGCTATTTGATAAGAATACCAATTTTACAATGGTTTATGGGTAGTTTTAACACCTACTTTCTAGTCATTGATGTACTACAGTGTATTGGTTTAAGTTTAATCCTTGTGATAGGTTTGTATCTTTTATCCTTAAAAAATCTTTATTATTTTTCTGTACTAAATTTGATTGCAGGAATTCTTATTTTTGTGACAGAACCTTTATACCGAGAACTTACTTTTAATACTATTCCTTTAGTTTTTAGTAATTATATTTCAAAAAATAACGGATCTATTTTTACATTAATACCTTGGTTTGGTTATGTTGCTTTTGGTGCATTTTTAGCAACATTATTCTACCTAAATTTAGATAAAAAACAATTTAAATTAAAGGTGATTATCGGTTTTCTAATCACTGGGTACCTATTGATTTTTTATTCATCATGGATTCTGTGTGAAATAGCCAAATTAACAAACATAAAATTATTTTTAGATGCTGCAAGTTTCAACTATTTATTTACAAGATTGGGCAATGTATTTTTATATTTTGCTGTTTTTTATGGATTTGAAAACTACCTGAAAATTCCATTAATTTTAAAAATCGGACAAAAAACATTATCCATTTATGTAATTCATTTTATCATCATTTATGGAAGTTTTACAGGGATTGGTTTAAAACTAATTGGTAAAAACCTATCGCCTTTACAGGCTATTTTTGGTGCAATTCTTTTTATGGCTTGCGTTTGTTTTATCTCTTTTTATTATGTTAGAACGAATGCATTTTTATACAATCATTTAAGGAATTTTTACTTTAAACTAAAAACCAAGTATCTTTAAAGCTGACTTTACTCTTTTATGAAACGTCTATTTTTATTTACTCTTCTATTTTTTATCAATATTTTAAATGCTCAAGAAATTTATTTTGACAGCATTTCTAAAGTCAAAACAAGAACTTTCAAATACAAAAAAATTGATGGTAAAAAACTCAAACTTGATTTTTATAAACCAAAAAACATCAAAAAAGATTATCCTTTGATTTTATATGTGCATGGAGGAGGATTTTCTGGAGGAAGACGAAATGAAAACTACATCAAAGATTTTGCCAATTTTCTTACTAAAAGAGGCTATGCTGTGGCTTCAATATCGTATCGATTAACAATGAAGCTTAAAGGTTTTGGTTGCAACACAAAAGCTAAAGATAAAATTAAAGCATTTGATACTGCTTCTGAAGATATTAGCTATGCATTGCAGTACATTTTAAAAAAGAAAACACGATTTAAAATAAATCCTAAAAAAATAATTCTAGCAGGTTCTAGTGCTGGTGCTGAGGCTATTTTACATTTAAATTATGTGTATAAAAATACTATATTACCTAAAAATTTTCAGTTTTCGGGTATAATTAGTATGGCTGGTGCTTTAATTTCTTTAGATAATATCAACCTAAAAACTGCAATACCTACGCAACTTTTTCACGGAACTTTTGACAAGTTAGTGCCTTTTGATACTGCTCCACATCATTATTGTACTAAAGATAATATTGGGTATTTACCCCTTTTTGGATCTAAAGCCATTGCTGATAAATTAAAATTATTGAACAAATCTTATTATTTGTATACTATTAAGAATGGTGATCATAGCTGGAATTCTAAACCTATGTTTAAATGTAGAAAAGCTATTTTAAACTTTTTATATTTTGATGTTTTAAAAGAGCAAAAAAGACAAACTGATATTACAATAGATTGAATACAACACGAAAAAAGTGAAGATTTCGCTCCACTTTTCAAACTTAACTCATTAAAATAAATACTATTTTTATTATTCTCCTTGGCCTAATGAAAATCCTCTTTTTCCATCAAACTCATAGAGATTTTCTGTTTTTATAATTTCGAAACCTTGGTGATGTAATTTAGATTGTAAAGCAATTACTTTTTCAAAATCAATTGGGTTGTACACTTTTTTTCCATCAATTTTAGCATCAACATCTACAAATCTACACCTCCAATGATCTGTACAATAGGTTTCTTCCATTCCTTCTGGATATACTTTTACACCTCTGTTGGTTATCATTTTTAGCTTCATTTTAAAAGAATTGATATTATTTAATGCATCACCAATAATGTTTGGGTTATTACCTTTCCAATTGATAAAAATATCAACACCAACCAAAACTTGTTTTTGTGCTTTTCTTTTGTACTCTGGTATTACAATTTCGCCATTTCCAGATGCCAGATTACTTACTGGTAATTTTTTTGGTGATTTTCCTAAATTCTGAATAATTCGATCTGCAAATTCACTAGTAGAAACTATTTCTCTTGTAATTTCTTCTTGAAAAACATCTGCTGTATGATATCCTTGCTCTAAGGTTGTTAACCAAGCATTTTTGATGGTATCTGCAATTTTAGTTTTACCAACGTGTGATAATAACATTACAGCCGCATTTAACAACCCTGAAGGATTTGCTATTTTTTGACCAGCAATATCTGGTGCAGAACCATGAATTGCTTCAAACATAGCAACATTTGTGCCCACATTTGCTGAACCAGCCATTCCCACAGAACCCGCAATTTCTGCTGCAATATCAGAAATAATATCTCCGTATAAATTAGATGTTACAATAACATCATAATTTGCTGGATTTGCTGCCAAACGTGCAGAACCGATATCAATAATTTGAGAGTTACTTTCAATTTCTGGGTATTCTAAAGCAACTTCTTTAAACACTTTATGAAAAAGACCATCTGTTAATTTCATAATATTGTCTTTTACCATGCATGTTACTTTCTTACGTCCATAAGCCTTGGCATATTCAAACGCATATCTTACAATTTTTTCACAACCGGGTCTTGTAATCAATTTTAAACATTGCACTACGTCTTGTGTTTGTTGATGTTCGATACCTGCATACAAATCTTCTTCATTTTCTCTTACAATTACTACATCCATCCCTGCAAAGTTTGTTTCTACATAAGGGGCATATGCTGTTACAGGACGCACATTTGCAAACAAGCCTAAAGATTTACGTAACGTTACATTTAAACTTTTATATCCTTTGCCTTGTGGTGTTGTAATTGGTGCTTTTAAAATTAACTTATTTCTACTTATGGTTTCCCAAGCACTTTTTTCAATTCCAGAAGAATTACCTGAAAGGTACACCTCTTTACCTATTTCAATTTTTTCTGGTTTTATGTTTGCACCTGCAGCCTCTAATATTCTTAAAGTAGCCTCCATAATTTCTGGGCCTATTCCATCTCCGTAAGCAACTGCTACTTTTGTTATTTGCTTATTGATAAGTGTTCTTGATTTTTGCTGAGTTCTAATATTTTCCATTGTAGTGATCTTTTAAAGTTATTACAAATAACGAAAATATTATTCATATATTTTTATATATGTTTTTTATGTTTAGTATAAATGTTTTTTATGTTTTTTTTATATAAAAACAAAAAAAAGTGAAACTTTCGTTTCACTTTATATTAGGCTTGACCAGTTGGTCCAAAATTCATTGGAATTGGTGGTTGCTCATAATCTTTAATTTCTCCATGCTGTTGTTCAAATTTTCTAACGTTATCTGCTAAAGCTTTTGCTAGTCTTTTTGCATGTTGTGGTGTTAAAATAATTCTAGATTTTACTTTTGCCTTGGGTACTCCTGGCATAATATTTATAAAATCTACTATAAACTCCGACATTGAATGGTTAATAATTGCCAAGTTGGAGTAGGTTCCTTCCGCTATTTCTTGATCTAGCTCAATGTTTAACTGTCCATCTTTATTTTGATTTTCTTCCATGGTATTTTTATGTATTTTATGTTGATTAATAATGGTGTAACTATTGTTAATCATGGCTTTATTTCTCAGAAATAACTGCCAGCTAAAGCTAATGATTTCTGTATAAAATAAAAAAAAAGTTGAATTGATTATTGTAATTAACATTACAGTAAACAATTCAACTTTAAATAATTCAACGTTTACACGTATATACTTAGAAACTTTGTTCCATCTCGTCTTTTGGTCCTACAATAATTTTATCATAAGCTCTCATACCTGTACCTGCTGGAATTTTCTTACCAACAATTACATTTTCTTTCAAGCCTTCTAACGTATCAATCTTACCATTAACAGCTGCCTCGTTTAATACTTTTGTAGTCTCTTGGAAAGAAGCTGCAGAAATAAACGATTTTGTTTGTAATGATGCTCTTGTAATACCTTGTAAAACTTGTTCTGCAGTTGCAGGTTTTGCATCTCTAGCTTCAACTAAATTCTGATCATTTCTTCTTAATAAAGAATTTTCATCTCTTAATTGACGTGCAGTTATAATTTGACCTGCTTTTAAGTTTTCTGAATCTCCAGAATCTTCAACAACCTTCATTCCATAAATTGCATCGTTTTCTTGGATGAAATCTGTTTTATGAATGAGTTGATTCTCTAGGAATAAAGTATCTCCAGAATCTATAATTTTCACTTTACGCATCATTTGACGCACAACAACCTCAAAATGTTTGTCATTAATCTTTACCCCTTGTAAACGATATACTTCTTGAATTTCGTTTACTAAGTATTGTTGCACAGCAGATGGGCCTTTAATTCTTAAAATATCAGAAGGTGTTGTTGCACCATCAGATAATGGTAAACCTGCTTTAATAAAGTCATTCTCTTGTACTAAAATCTGGTTAGAAAGTTTTACTAAATACTTTTTAATATCACCAGTTTTAGATTCTACAATAATTTCTCTATTTCCTCTTTTTATCTTTCCGAAAGAAACCACACCATCAATCTCAGAAACCACAGATGGATTAGAAGGATTACGTGCTTCGAATAATTCTGTTACACGTGGTAAACCTCCTGTAATATCACCTGCTTTACCAGATTTTCTAGGGATTTTTACTAAAGTATGACCAGAGGCTACAGTATCTCCATCATCAACCATTAAGTGTGCACCTACTGGTAAACTATAAGAACGTAATGCATTACCATCTTCATCTTCAATAATTAAAGATGCAATGATTTTTTTGTTCTTAGAATCTGTAATTACTTTTTCTTGGAAACCTGTTTGTTCATCAATTTCTACAGAGTAGTTCATACCCTGAGTTAAATTGTCGAATTTTACTTTACCAGCAAATTCAGAAACAATTACACCATTAAATGGATCCCATTGTACAATTACATCTCCTTTTTTAATGGTTTTTCTTTCTTTATCAAAAATAATAGAACCATAAGGTATAATATTTGTGCTTTGCGTAATACCGGTTTTCTTATCAATAATCTTAATTTCTGCTGTTCTAGAAATTACGATATCTACTTCTTTACCTTCATTATCTTTACCTTTTACAGTACGTAAATCATCTATAGTTACATTACCATCAAATTTAGCAATTAACTTATTTTCTTCTGATATGTTACCAGCAACCCCACCAACGTGGAAAGTACGTAATGTTAACTGTGTACCAGGTTCTCCAATAGATTGTGCTGCAATTACACCTACTGCTTCACCAATTTGTACTTTATTACGTGTTGATAAACTTAAACCGTAACATTTAGCACAAATACCTTTAGAAGACTCACAAGTTAAAGCAGATCTAACTTCTACACTATCAATACCAGATTTTTCAACTGCATCTGCTAATTGAGAAGTAATAGATTGATTAGCCTTAACAATAATTTCTTCCGTTAACGGATGATAAATGTCTTGTAATGAAATACGACCTTCAATTCTGTCTGATAAAGATTCTACAATCTCATCATTTTTCTTTAAAGGAGTAACTTCTAACCCTCTTAACGTACCACAATCTTCTTCATTAATAATAACATCTTGAGAAACATCTACCAATCTACGTGTTAAGTAACCAGCATCTGCCGTTTTTAAAGCGGTATCTGCTAAACCTTTACGAGCACCGTGAGTTGAGATAAAGTATTCTAAAATTGATAACCCTTCTTTAAAGTTTGATAAAATTGGGTTTTCAATAATTTCTCCACCACCTGCAGTAGATTTTTTAGGTTTTGCCATTAATCCACGCATACCTGTTAACTGACGAATTTGTTCTTTAGACCCCCTTGCACCAGAATCAAGCATCATGTATACTGAGTTGAAACCTTGTTGATCTTCTCGTAAACGTTTCATAGATAACTCAGTTAATCTGTTGTTGGTAGAACCCCAAACATCAATTACCTGATTGTAACGCTCTTTTTGCGTTAACATACCCATGTTATAATTACCTACAATCATATCCACTTCTTTATTAGCTTCGTCGATCATAGATTGCTTTTCAGCAGGAATAATAATATCTCCTAATGAGAATGATAAACCACCTTGAAAGGCAAATTTATATCCCATATTCTTAATTTCATCTAAAAATTCTCCAGTTGTAGGTATATCAGTAGCTTTTAAAATTCCACCAATAATTCCACGTAAGTTTTTCTTAGTTAAAACCTCATTAATATAACCAGCAGCAGCAGGAACTTTTTCATTAAATAAAACTCTACCAACAGTAGTTTTTATAATTTTAGTTACTTGTTCTCCGTTTTCATCAATATCTTGAGTTCTTACTTTAATACCAGCATTTAAGTCTACTTTTTCTTCGTTAAAAGCAATAGTTACTTCTTCTGGTGAATAGAAAGTTAAGCCTTCTCCTTTAATTTTAACTTCTGGAGTAGAAATTCTTTCTTTTGTCATGTAATACAATCCAAGTACCATATCTTGAGAAGGTACAGTTACTGGAGCACCATTTGCAGGATTTAAGATATTATGAGAAGCTAACATTAATAATTGCGCTTCTAAAATAGCTTCTGGTCCTAATGGTAAATGAACAGCCATTTGATCTCCATCAAAATCCGCATTAAATGCAGAACATGCTAATGGGTGTAATTGTATCGCTTTTCCTTCAATTAATTTTGGTTGGAAAGCTTGAATACCTAGTCTGTGTAAAGTAGGCGCCCTGTTTAATAAAACTGGATGTCCTTTAATTACATTTTCTAAAATATCCCAAACAACTGGTTCTTTTCTATCAATAATTTTCTTTGCAGATTTTACTGTTTTTACAATTCCTCTTTCAATTAATTTTCTAATTACAAAAGGCTTGTACAATTCTGCTGCCATATCTTTTGGCAATCCACATTCAGACAATTTCATTTCTGGTCCAACAACAATTACAGAACGTGCAGAATAATCAACACGCTTACCAAGTAAGTTTTGACGGAAACGACCTTGTTTACCTTTTAAAGAATCTGATAACGATTTTAAGGGTCTGTTAGATTCAGTTTTTACTGCTGATGATTTACGCGTGTTGTCAAATAAAGAATCTACAGATTCTTGCAACATACGTTTTTCATTACGTAAAATAACTTCTGGAGCTTTTATCTCAACCAATCTTTTTAAACGATTGTTTCTGATGATAACTCTTCTGTATAAATCATTTAAATCTGAAGTTGCAAAACGACCACCATCTAATGGAACTAAAGGACGTAATTCTGGTGGAATTACAGGAATCGCCTTCATAATCATCCACTCAGGATTGTTTTCTCTATTTTTTTGAGAATCTTTAAATGCTTCAACAACATTTAAACGTTTTAACGCTTCAGTTTTACGTTGTTTAGACGTTTCTGTATTTGCTTTGTGTCTTAATTCAAAAGACAAAGTTTCTAAATCAATACGTGCTAATAAATCTATTAAACACTCAGCCCCCATTTTAGCGATGAACTTGTTCGGGTCTGTATCTTCTAAATATTGATTTTCTTGTGGCAATTCATCCACAATATCTAGGTATTCTTCTTCTGTTAAGAAATCCATTTTTTGTAATGGTTCTCCCTCAGGATTTTTTGCAATACCTGGTTGAATTACTACGTAACGTTCGTAGTAAATAATCATATCTAACTTTTTAGAAGGCAAACCTAAAAGGTACCCCATTTTGTTAGGTAATGATCTAAAGTACCAAATATGAGCAACAGGAACCACTAAGTTGATGTGCCCTACTCTATCTCTACGTACTTTTTTTTCTGTTACTTCTACACCACATCTATCACAAACGATACCTTTGTAGCGAATTCTTTTGTACTTTCCACAAGCACATTCATAATCCTTAACAGGACCAAAAATACGCTCACAAAATAAACCGTCACGTTCTGGTTTATGAGTACGATAATTTATAGTTTCTGGTTTTAAAACTTCACCTTTAGAAACTTCTAAAATAGCTTCTGGTGATGATAAACCAATTGAGATTTTATTAAACTTTTTTACAGTGTACTTCTCTTGTTTTCTTGCCATGTCTTTTATATAGTTATTGGTTTTTAGTTGCTAGTTTTTAGTTTTGATTTTCATATTCTAATTAATGGACTGAAACCAATAACTAAAAACTAACAACTACCAACTATTAAAAATTATTCTTCTAATCTAACGTCTAAACCTAAACCTTTCAGTTCATGCATTAATACGTTAAACGATTCTGGTAAACCTGGTTCTGGCATAGCTTCACCTTTAACAATACTTTCGTATGTTTTTGCTCTACCCATAACATCATCTGATTTTACAGTTAAGATTTCTCTTAAGATACTTGATGCTCCATACGCCTCAAGTGCCCAAACTTCCATCTCTCCAAAACGCTGACCACCAAATTGTGCTTTACCTCCTAAAGGTTGTTGCGTAATTAGTGAGTATGGTCCAATAGAACGTGCATGCATTTTATCTTCAATCATGTGCCCTAGTTTAATCATATAAATGATACCCACTGTTGCTGGTTGATCAAAACGTTTTCCTGTTCCACCATCATATAAATAAGTATGTCCGAATCTTGGCACACCTGCACTATCTGTAATTCCGTTGATTTGATCTAAAGATGCTCCATCAAAAATTGGTGTTGCATATTTGGTATCTAATTTTTGACCAGCCCAACCCAAAACAGTTTCATAAATCTGACCAATGTTCATACGAGAAGGTACACCTAATGGATTCAATACGATATCAACAGGAGTTCCGTCTTCTAAGAAAGGCATATCTTCTGCTCTTACAATACGAGCTACAATACCTTTATTTCCATGACGTCCTGCCATTTTATCACCAACTTTTAACTTACGTTTTTTAGCAATATAAACTTTTGCTAATTTTAAAATTCCTGCTGGTAATTCATCACCTACTGAAATTGTAAATTTTTGACGACGTAAAGAACCTTGTAAATCGTTTACTTTAATTTTATAGTTATGCACTAATTCACCAACTAACGCATTTAAATCACTATCTGTGGTCCAAGACCCTGTTAAATGGACATAGTCATCAACAGAGTTTAACATTTTAAGGGTATATTTTTTACCTTTTGGTAAAACCTCTTCACCTAAATCATTAAATACACCTTGCGATGTTTTTCCACTAATTAAAGTAAATAATTTATCAATTAATTGATCTTTTAAACTTTCGAATTTAGAAACAAAAGAGTGTTCTAAAGCTGATACAGCTTCTTTATCTCTTATTCTTTTGTTTTTATCTTTTACAGCTCTTCTAAATAATTTCTTATCGATTACAACACCTCTTAATGATGGTGAGGCTTTTAATGATGCATCTTTTACATCACCTGCTTTATCACCAAAAATGGCACGTAATAATTTTTCTTCTGGAGTTGGATCAGATTCTCCTTTTGGTGTAATTTTACCAATTAAGATATCACCAGGATTTACTTCTGCTCCAATTCTAATCATTCCATTTTCATCTAAATCTTTGGTAGCTTCTTCAGAAACGTTAGGAATATCGTTAGTTAACTCTTCAGTTCCTAATTTTGTATCTCTAACATCTAAAGAATACTCATCAATATGAATAGATGTAAAAATATCCTCACGAACTACTTTTTCTGAAATTACAATGGCATCCTCAAAGTTATACCCTTTCCAAGGCATAAAGGCTACTTTCATATTTCTACCTAAAGCTAGTTCTCCTTTTTGTGTTGCATAACCTTCACAAAGTACTTGACCTTCTTGAACTCTATCTCCAGTTTCTACAATAGGTTTTAGATTGATAGAGGTACCTTGATTGGTTTTTCTAAATTTTATTAAGTTATACGATACTTCATCCGAATCAAAACTTACCATAGTTTCTTCTTCAGTTCTGTCGTATTTTATAGTTATTTTATTAGCATCTACATATGTAACAACACCAGCACCTTCAGCATTAATTAAGATTCTTGAATCTTTTGCAACTCTACGTTCTAATCCTGTACCTACAATTGGAGACTCAGGACGTAATAAAGGGACTGCTTGACGCATCATGTTCGATCCCATTAATGCACGGTTGGCATCATCATGTTCTAAAAATGGGATTAAGGATGCAGAAATAGAGGCAATCTGATTTGGAGCAACGTCCATATAATCAATTGCATCTGGGCTAACAACAGGGAAATCTCCTTCTTCACGAGCAATTACTCTATCAGAAACAAAACTTCCATCTTCATTTAATTCTAAATTAGATTGGGCAAATTTCATACCCTCTTCTTCTTCAGCACTTAAATACGTTGGTTCTGCTTTTTCAACAATTCCGTTATCAACTTTTCTATAAGGAGTTTCTATAAATCCTAAGTTATTCACTTTTGCAAAAACAGAAAGCGAAGAAATTAAACCAATGTTTGGTCCTTCAGGAGTTTCAATTGGACATAACCTACCATAATGTGTATAGTGTACATCACGAACCTCGAAACCTGCTCTTTCTCTTGATAAACCTCCAGGTCCTAGTGCAGATAATCTACGCTTATGTGTTATCTCTGCTAATGGATTTGTTTGGTCCATAAACTGAGACAACTGGTTTGTACCAAAGAATGAGTTAATTACAGATGATAATGTTTTTGCATTAATCAAATCGATTGGTGTAAATACTTCGTTATCACGTACATTCATACGCTCACGAATTGTTCTAGCCATACGTGCTAAACCAACACCAAATTGTCCTGCTAATTGTTCACCAACAGTTCTTACACGTCTGTTAGATAAGTGATCAATATCATCAACTTCTGCTTTGGAATTGATTAACTCAATTAAATATTTAATAATAGTTATTATATCTAATTTTGTTAATACTTTTTGATCCATATCAACATCAAGCTGTAGTTTGGTGTTCATTCTAAAACGTCCAACCTCACCTAAATTATATCTTTGTTCAGAAAAGAATAATTTATCGATAATACCTCTTGCAGTCTCCTCATCTGGCGGTTCTGCATTACGTAATTGTCTATAAATATGTTCAACTGCTTCTTTCTCAGAATTAGTAGGATCTTTTTGTAACGTATTATGAATAATCGCATAGTCAGCCATTTCGTTATCTTCTTTATGAAGCAAAATGGTTTTGGTCCCTGCGTCTATTATTTCGTCAATATGTTCTTTTTCTAAAATTGTATCTCGATCAAAAACAATCTCGTTTCTTTCAATAGAAACAACCTCTCCTGTATCTTCATCTACAAAGTCTTCGTGCCAAGTTTTTAACACTCTAGCTGCTAGCTTACGACCTAATACTTTCTTTAATCCGGCTTTTGAGACTTTAATTTCTTCTGCTAAATCAAAAATTTCTAAAATATCCTTATCTCTCTCAAAACCTATGGCTCTGAATAATGTTGTAACCGGTAATTTTTTCTTTCTATCAATATAAGCATACATCACTTGATTGATATCTGTAGCAAATTCTATCCATGAACCTTTAAAAGGAATTACCCTAGCTGAATACAATTTTGTACCATTTGCATGGAAAGATTGACCAAAAAATACACCTGGTGATCTGTGTAATTGCGATACTACCACGCGCTCAGCACCATTAATAACAAAGGTACCTGAATTAGTCATATAAGGAATTGTACCAAGATATACATCTTGTACAATAGTTTCGAAATCTTCGTGTTCGGGATCTGTACAGTAAAGTTTTAAACGTGCTTTTAAAGGTACGCTATGTGTAAGACCTCTTTCGATACATTCTTGGATAGAATATCTTGGTGGATCTACAAAGTAGTCTAAGAATTCTAATACAAACTGATTTCTTGTATCTGTGATTGGAAAGTTATCCATGAAGGTTTTGTACAAACCTTCTTCACCTCTTTCTTCTGCTTTAGTTTGAAGTTGGAAAAAATCTTGGAAAGATTTTACCTGAATATCCAAAAAATCAGGATATTCTTTAATCATTTGAGAAGTTGCGAAGTTGATTCTTTCAGTAGTGTTTTTCGTTGCCAAAAGAGAATATTTTTTTGATTAAAATCTTGAATTAAAATAAAGAACGAATATATACACAAAATGGTTTAGGCCTAAAAACAAAAGTTCTTAGTACCTAAACCTAAATTTGTTATCTCGATTTCGATATCTTTGCCCGATAACCGAGAAGTAATAGTTTACTTAAGCTCTACCTCAGCTCCAGCCTCTTCTAAAGATTTTTTAAGACCTTCAGCCTCATCTTTAGATACGCCTTCTTTTATTGCTGCTGGTGCGCTATCAACGATACCTTTAGCATCTTTAAGTCCTAAACCAGTTAATTCTTTAACTAGTTTAACAACAGCTAACTTAGAACTACCTGCTGCTTTTAAGATTACATCAAATTCAGTTTGCTCTTCAGCTGCTTCTTCACCACCTGCTGCTGGTCCAGCTACTGCAACTGCTGCTGCTGCTGGCTCAATACCATATTCGTCTTTTAAGATAGTAGCTAATTCATTAACTTCTTTTACAGTTAAGTTAACTAATTGTTCTGCGAAATCTTTTAATTCTGCCATTTTAATTGTTTTTAAAATTTTGTTTTATTATAGTTTATTTGTGCGCGTACTTATTTTTCAGATAAAGTTTTGATAATACCTGAAAGTGTTTGTCCACCAGATTGTAATGCTGAGATTACATTCTTAGCAGGAGATTGTAATAATCCAACGATTTCTCCGATCAACTCTTCTCTAGACTTAATGTCTACAAGAGCATCTAGTTGATCATCTCCAATATAAATAGACTCTTCTGCAAAAGCCCCTTTTAATAATGGTCTATCTTTAGATTTCTTCCTGAATTCTTTGATTAATTTAGCTGGTGCGTTAGCAGCTTCACTAATCATCATTGATGTATTACCTTTTAATACAGTTGGTAAGTCTCCAAAATCTTTATCTGAAGCTTCCATTGCTTTCTCTAGTAATGTATTCTTAACAACTGATAATTGAATACCTGCCTTAAAGCAAGCTCTTCTTAAATTAGATGTTGTTTGTGCATCTAATCCTGAAATGTCTGCTAAATATAAGGTGTTAGTATCTGCTAATACTGCTGTTAAATCTTCTATTACTTGTGATTTCTCTTCTCTAGTCATAATATTATAAGTTTTAACGCATTAAACAGTTTTAACCTCAACAGGAATACTAGGACTCATTGTACTAGACATGAAAACACTTTTTACATAAGTACCTTTAGCTGTTGTTGGTTTCAATTTAATGATTGTTTGTATTAGCTCGTTTGCATTTTCTTCAATTTTCTGAGCATCAAAAGATACTTTTCCTATTGCTGCATGAACGATACCAGTTTTATCTACTTTAAAATCGATTTTACCAGCTTTAACATCTTGAACTGCTTTTGAAACATCCATTGTTACAGTACCTGTTTTTGGATTTGGCATTAAACCTCTTGGACCTAAAATTCTTCCTAAAGGACCTAATTTACCCATTACTGAAGGCATTGTAATAATTACATCTACATCTGTCCAACCTCCTTTGATTTTCTGTAGGTACTCATCTAAACCTACATAATCAGCACCTGCTGCTGTAGCATCTGCTTCTTTATCTGGAGTTACTAATGCTAAAACTTTAACATCCTTACCAGTTCCATGAGGTAATGTTACTACACCTCTAACCATTTGGTTTGCTTTACGTGGATCAACGCCTAAACGTATAGCTATATCTACTGATGCATCAAACTTTACATTAGTAATGTCTTTGACTAGCGCTGAAGCAGCAGCTAAATCATAAGACTGTGTTTTATCAACCTTAGCGTGAGCTTCTTTTTGCTTTTTTGTTAATTTTGCCATTTTACTACTTTTTTATAAAGTTTATGCTGGTGCATCACCTTTAACTGTTAATCCCATAGAACGAGCTGTACCTGCAATCATTCTCATTGCTGAAGCAACTTCAAAAGCATTTAAATCTGCCATCTTATCTTCTGCAATAACTTTAATCTGATCCCAAGTAACTGATGCTACTTTCTTTCTATTTGGTTCTCCAGAACCTTTTTTAATTTTGGCTGCTTCTAGTAACTGAACTGCTGCAGGTGGAGTTTTTACAACAAAATCAAACGATTTGTCCTTGAAAACAGTAATAACAACAGGTAATACTTTACCTTGCTTGTCTTGTGTTCTTGCATTGAACTGTTTACAAAACTCCATAATGTTAACACCAGCAGCTCCTAAAGCAGGTCCGACCGGCGGCGATGGATTCGCTGCGCCTCCCTTAACTTGTAATTTAACTACTTTACTAACTTCTTTTGCCATTATAAAATGTTTAATGATTTGTTTTATTGTTGGAAGCTCAAAAACAAATCGGTATATATTTGTGTAACAATTATATCTTTTCTACTTGCATATAACTTAATTCTAATGGTGTTTTTCTTCCAAAGATTTTTACCATTACCTCAAGTTTACGCTTTTCTTCATTAACTTTCTCAATAGTTCCATCAAAACCATTAAAAGGTCCGTCAACAACTTTTACTGTTTCTCCTGTATTAAATGGAATTGCTATATTCTCATCTTGTACTGAAAGCTCATCAACTTTACCTAACATACGATTAACTTCCGATTTTCTCATAGGAACAGGATCACCTCCTTTTGTTTCACCTAGAAAACCTATGACTCCAGTAATAGATTTAATTACGTGTGGAACTTCACCAGATAGATTGGCCTCAACCATTATGTAACCAGGAAAATAAACTCTTTCTCTATTAACCTTTTTACCGTTTCTTATTTGAACAACTTTTTCCGTAGGCACAATTACCTGACTTACATAATCCGATAATCCTACTCTTGAAATTTCTGTTTCGATATACGATTTAACTTTGTTTTCTTGTCCTCCAATGGCTCTAACAACATACCATTTCATTACTGAATCAGCCATAGTCTATTACTTAAAATAATTTGAAAAAGTTATCTAACCCAGTCTGGAAAACATAATCAATACCTGCCACTGCTAAAGCGAATATAATTGTAAAAACAGCAACAGTAACAGTTGTTTTCTGTGCATCTTCTTTAGATATCCACGTTACGTGATTGCTCAACTCTTCAAAAGAATCTTTGATGTATTGTACGAAGTTCATCTTACTTAATTTATTTGCACGGGTTGAGAGGCTCGAACTCCCGACAACTGGTTTTGGAGACCAGTGCTCTACCAACTGAGCTAAACCCGTTTATATTTATTCATAAAGGCATCACGCCTAAAGCGTGACACCCTTTTTAAATATTATTTTTATTAAATACTAATAAAAATTAGTCTAATAATTCAGTTACCTGACCAGCACCTACTGTCCTACCACCTTCACGGATAGCGAAACGTAAACCAACATTTAATGCAATTGGCTGAATTAAATCTACTGTAATTGTTAAGTTATCACCTGGCATTACCATTTCAACACCTTCTGGTAAATTGATAGTACCTGTTACATCTGTAGTTCTTACATAGAACTGAGGACGATAGTTATTATGAAATGGAGTGTGACGACCACCTTCTTCTTTCTTAAGAACATAAACTTCAGCCTTAAATTTAGCGTGTGGTGTAACAGAACCTGGTTTACAGATCACCATTCCTCTTTTAATATCTTCTTTCGCAATACCTCTTAATAAGATACCTGCATTATCACCAGCCTCACCTCTATCTAAAATTTGACGAAACATCTCAATACCAGTAATAGTTGATGACAACTTCTCAGCACCCATTCCAATAATATCTACAGCATCACCAGTATTAGCTATACCAGTTTCAATACGACCAGTAGCAACAGTACCACGACCTGTGATTGAGAATACATCTTCGATTGGCATCAAGAAGTCTTTATCCACCTCTCTTAATGGCTCTTCAATCCAAGAATCACAAGCTTCCATCAACTCTAAGACAGTATCAACCCACTTTTGCTCTCCATTTAAAGCCCCTAAAGCAGAACCTGAAACTACAGGACCATTATCTCCATCATACTCGTAGAATGACAACAACTCTCTTACTTCCATGTCAACCAACTCTAATAACTCTTCATCATCAACCATGTCAACTTTGTTTAAGAAAACAACGATACGTGGAATACCTACCTGACGACCTAATAAGATATGCTCTCTAGTCTGTGGCATAGGACCATCAGTAGCAGCAACAACTAAAATAGCACCATCCATTTGAGCAGCACCAGTAACCATGTTCTTTACATAATCCGCGTGACCTGGACAGTCAACGTGTGCGTAGTGACGATTAGCTGTCTGATACTCTACGTGAGAAGTGTTAATAGTAATACCTCTTTCTTTTTCTTCTGGTGCATTATCAATTTGATCAAAAGATCTAGCTTCAGAGAATCCTGCATCAGCTAATACTTTAGTAATAGCCGCAGTTAAAGTTGTTTTACCGTGATCTACGTGTCCGATAGTACCAATATTTAAGTGTGGTTTCGAACGGTCAAAAGTTCCTTTTGCCATAATTATTGATTTTAATTCTTTAGTTTAAATATATTTAGTGTCTAATAATACTGATTACTATGAGCCAATGACGGGATTTGAACCCGTGACCTCATCCCTACCAAGGATGCGCTCTACCAACTGAGCTACACCGGCTTTGTTGGATTCTTTTGAGCGAAAGACCGGGTTCGAACCGGCGACATTCAGCTTGGAAGGCTGACGCTCTACCAACTGAGCTACTTTCGCATTCTTAAAAAAGTTTTGTGGGAGTGGTTGGACTCGAACCAACGATGTCTCACGACGACAGAGTTACAGTCTGCTGCAATAGCCACTATGCGACACTCCCAAAACTTTTTTTATTTTAATGAACTATATATTGTTTTTTAGAGCCGATGGAGGGACTCGAACCCACGACCTGCTGATTACAAATCAGCTGCTCTAGCCAGCTGAGCTACATCGGCTTTTTGTTGTAAAAAACAACCCGCTATTTCTAACGGATTGCAAATGTATAAAGTTTTTTTAAATTCCAAAACTTTTTTTAATATTTTTTTCTGTTTTTTTCTCTTTTTAAGAAATCAGGGAGTCTCTGTGCTTTTCTTTAGATCTTTTTAACTGCCTTTTTAGATTATCTACAGCTGAATTTATACCTTCTTCAAAAGTTTTAGTTTCTCTTTTTACAATTAATTCTTTTCCAGGTATATTAATTTTAACTTCTGTTATTTTGTTTTCTTTATCACTTGTATTTTGAACTTTTAAAAAAACTTCTGCATCAACAATTTTATCGTGAAATTTTGATAATGTTGCTACTTTTTCGTTAGCGAATGTAATTAAATCTTTGTCTGCATTAAAGTTAACGGACTGCGTAAATACTTTCATACTTTATTCTGTTTTATTACTCCTAGGGTGAGCTTGGTTATACACTTTCTTAATTGCGTCTAAACTATTATGAGTATAGACTTGTGTTGAGGCTAAAGATGAGTGCCCTAGTAACTCTTTAACCGAATTTAAATCTGCCCCTTCATTTAAAAGATGTGTCGCAAAGGAATGTCTTAAAATATGGGGGCTTTTTTTCTCTTTTGTAGAGACTTGACTAAAGTATGAATTTATAGTTCTGTAAACAAGAGTTTCATATATTTTATTTCCTTTTTCGGTTATAAATAATTCATCTAAACCTATTGAAAATTCTTTTTTAACTTCTAAATATTGCTTTAGTGTCTGAACAACAGAGGGCAACAAAGGAACATATCGTTCTTTGCTTCTTTTACCCAACACTTTTATAGTTTTATTTGATAAATCAATATTACTATGTTTAATATTAATTAACTCTGCTCTTCTTATACCTGTAGAATAAAATAACTCAACAATTAGTTTATTTCTTAGAGAAATAAAATCGTTTTTTTCGTTTACTGCGTTGATTACCTGGTTAATTTCTTTTGAATTGAAAGGAACTTGTATTTTTTTATTGACTTTTAACGCTTTGTGTTTTGCTAATGGATTTACCTTAATTCGATGTGTCTTTTGAAAAAATTTGTAAAATGATTTCAAAGAACTAATTTTTCGATTTATAGAACGATTGGATACTTTTGAATCTGATAAAGCAACAATCCAACTTCTAATTTGATTATAATGCACATCTGACAGAGTTTCTTGTTGGAATTCTACCACTAAAAAATCTTTAAATGATATTAAATCGTTTTTATAGGCTGTAATTGTATGCGTGGAGTATTTTTTTTCTAGAGATAAATATTCTAAAAATGAATCAATCACGGTTGTTGGTTGTTGGTTGTTGTAAAATTACAAAATTTAACACATAAAAAAACTCGTACCAAATAAAATTGATACGAGCTTGATGTTTTAGGATAGTTAAAACTTAGATCCCAAAGTAAATTCGGGATTAGTTCAACTTATAATTTTAAGTGCGTCTTGCAGACTTCTTAAAATTGAGTTTCACTAACCTACTTCTTCTTGTGTTCTAAGTCTTTGAACGTAA
This sequence comes from Polaribacter sp. R77954, assembly GCF_044595335.1. Taxonomy (GTDB): domain Bacteria; phylum Bacteroidota; class Bacteroidia; order Flavobacteriales; family Flavobacteriaceae; genus Polaribacter. The sequence continues at coordinate 3,758,869 of NZ_CP138992.1, read as the reverse complement.
GAGGCTTTGATTCTTTGAGCTCTTTTGGCAACAGATGGCTTTGTAAAGTTTTTTCTGTTACGTAAGTTCTTCATTGTCTTTGTTCTGTCAAACTTTCGTTTATAACGTTTTAAAGCTCTATCTATATTCTCTCCTTCTTTTACTGGTATAATTAACATGTGTTAGCACCTCCCTTCATACGTATCTTATATATTTTTAAACAGGTTACCTGTTATTTTCTAATTTTGGTTTGCAAATGTAATTATTAAAAGTGAATTACAAATTTTTAATTCAATTAATTTTTAGATTGGCCTGCGTTAGGGATTGCAATGGCATCCTTTTTTATGCTAAACTGTGTTATACCTCTGTGTAATTTTAGAAATTATTTTTCTTGAAAATAGGATACTGATTTAAAGATAAGCATAAAAAAGATATAATGAAAAGCCCGACCTTTAGGTAACGCCCAAATTAGCGGACAGATAATCTGTAACATTTTGCAGTTAACGTACCTTAACTTGTTGTTAATTAATACCTACAAGGTATTGCAAACCTTGCAGGATTTTATGTTGCTGGTTTATACTCCTTGCCATCGATTACCATTTTTGCGATAATCTCTTTTAAGATTTCAGAGGTTCCACCTCCTATTGGCCCAAGTCTACTATCTCTTAGTAAACGTGCCATTGGATATTCTTCCATATAACCATAACCTCCTAAAAGCTGAAGTGCATCGTAAATAACTTCATCTGCCATTTTTGTAGATAAGAGTTTAGACATACTGGCCTCTTTTACTACATATTGCCCATTATCAAGGCGTTTAGTAATAGAGTAATTGTATTCTCTACACATATCTATCCTACTTGCCATTTCAGCAATTTTGTGTCTTAATGCTTGGAATTTGTCTAAAGATTTACCAAACGCTACTCTTTCTTCCATATACTTTACAGCATAATCTAGGGCATACTCTGCTCTTGCATGTGCGTTTACACCCATAAGTAATCGTTCTAAAGCAAAATGCTGCATGATATAAGGAAAGCCTTTGCCTTCTTCCCCCAATAAATTTTCAGCAGGGATTTCTACATTATCAAAAGCGATTTCTCCTGTGTCTGAAGCATTCCAACCTAGCTTGTTTAGTTTTGTTGCAGAAAGTCCTTTAGAATTTCTATCAACTATAAAAATACTAATTCCTTTATATTTATCTGAGGAATCTGTTTTTGCAGCAACTATTAAATAATCTGAATACACCCCATTTGTGATAAAGGTTTTTGAACCATTTAAAATGTATTTATCTCCTTGTTTAATTGCTGTAGATCGCATACCTGCAACATCAGAGCCACCAAAAGGTTCTGTGATACATAAGCAACCAATCATTTCTCCATCTACGCTTGGTACTAAGTATTTTTCTTTTTGTTGATGATTGCCTTCTTTGTTTAAGTGAGTCATCGCTAAGTATTCGTGTGCCCACATTGCAGCAGCGAAACCACCTGAGTTAATTTTTTGCATTTCTTCTAGAAATACAATTGTATAGAACAAATCTAAATCCATCCCACCATATTCTTCTGGCGTGGATAAACCAAAATATCCCATTTCGCCAAATTTTTTCCAAATAAAACGTTCTATAGTTCCTGTTTTTTCCCATTTATCAATGTGTGGAACAACTTCTTTTTGTAAAAATTCTTTGAAACTTGCACGAAATATTTCGTGTTCTTCAGTAAAGTACATACTGTTCATTAGGCTCGGAATTTATTAATTTATTCAGCCAACAAATATAAGACTATTCTATCATACAACTCTAGAGGAAAATCTTTGATATTTTTTAGTTCTGAGATATTTTGCAACTCTGCTACCTCATCTCTATAATTAAAAATCTTTTTACAAAGCTCGTAATCTATATATGGATTTTTCAATAACTCTTTGAATTCTACAGTATTTACGTTTACTTTTTTAAGGATTGGTTTTTGATTAATTTTAAATACAGACAATACTTTATCTGCGACTTCCTTTTCTAGACCCCATACTTCATAAAGTTGCTCTTTATAAGAAAAACCTTGTAATTTAGAACGATACTTAATAATTCGTTTTGAGAAAGCAGGTCCTATTCCATTTATAGTTTTAAAATCTTCTGCTGTTGCTTTATTAATATCTGAAGTTGATATTGTTTTTTTTGTGTAACTGGATTTGTTTTGGTAAGTATTACTAGACTTAGAAGTTGAAGTAAATTTTTGACTTTCTTTCTGTTTATTTCTTGCTATTACCCAATCTGGAAATTTGAAATAAGGTGATATTTTAGCCAAAAGTGAATCTGAAATTTGTGTAACTTTTTGAAACTCTTCTTTAGAATTTACAAATTGATTGGTTTTTCTAAATGCTAGTAATCGATCTATTTCATCTATTGACATGCCCAATTGCTCACCTTTATAATCTGTAATATAATTGGGATTAAAAGGATAAATTTTAGGTTTTCTGTTTTCGATTTCAAGTAACTTTAAACTATCAACTTGTTGTTGAAATACTATTAGTTCTGGAGTTTCAGAATTTATAATTTCATCTTTAGAAAAAGGGTCTGTAAATATAAAAATCTGAAGAATGATAATAAATATACCTAAAAGCAAAATCCCATTTCTTTGGCTTTTGTTATACCAGAAATGGGATTTGAATATGTTCATTTTATAATTTTAAGCTTCAGTCTTAATGCCTTTAATAGCACTCATATATTTCTTTAATTCATCTTTTACTTTTGGCGCTAATATAATTAAACCTACCATATTCGGAACCATCATTGCAAATACCATAGCATCTGAAAAACCAATTACTGAACCTAAACTTGCAGCAGCACCTATTACAACAAATATGCAGAAAATTACTTTATAAGTGTACTCCATTTTTTTAGATCTACCAAATAAATATACCCATCCTTGGAAACCATAATAAGACCAAGAAATCATAGAACTAAAAGCAAATAAAACTACAGCTACTGTTAACACATAAGGAAACCAAGAAATAGCCGACTCAAATGCACCAGAAGTTAATAAAATGGCCTGTGCATCATTTAAAGAAGCATTTTCTGCTGCAACATTTCCTGTAATAATTAAAACCAAGGCTGTCATTGTACATACTACAACTGTATCTATAAATGGTTCTAATAAAGCAACCATACCTTCACTAGCTGCGTATTTAGTTTTTACAGCTGAATGTGCTATTGATGCAGAACCAATACCTGCCTCGTTAGAAAATGCTGCTCTTCTAAAACCTTGTACTAAAACCCCAACTGCACCACCTGCAATTCCTTCAGGAGAGAAAGCACCACTAAAAATTTGGCCGAAAGCATCGCCAATCATATCATAATTATAGAAAATTACATATAAAGATGCAGCTACATAAATTGCTACCATAAAAGGAACAATTTTGTCGGTTACTTTAGCAATTTTTTTGATACCACCAATAATAACGATTCCTACTAGTACTGCCATCACTATACCAAAAGCCCATCCATAACCATTTAAAAATGAATCTTTACCACCAGTAATATTTTCTACCAATTGAAAAGCTTGGTTTACTTGAAACATATTACCACCACCAAAAGAGCCTCCTATTACGAAAACTGCAAAAAGTGCTGCTAATACCTTACCTAAAGTTTTGTTTTTTAAACCTTTTGTTAAGTAATACATTGGGCCACCATAAACAGTACCATCTGCTTCAATATCTCTATATTTTACACCTAAAGTACATTCTACAAATTTTGATGCCATTCCTAAGAAACCTGCAATAATCATCCAAAAAGTAGCTCCTGCACCACCTATTGAAACTGCTATTGCAACACCAGCAATATTACCCAAACCTACTGTTGCAGACAATGCTGCTGTTAATGCTTGAAAGTGAGAAACTTCTCCTTCATGACCTTCTACCCTTATCGTATCTGGGTTATCTTCTTCATCTGTAAATTTAGATTTTTCAATTTCTACCTTGTGATCTTTTCTTCCTTCTAATCCATCATACTTACCTCTAACTATGTTTATTGAAGTTATAAAACCTCTAAAATTGATAAAGTTGAAGTAAAATGTAAAATACAAAGCTCCTAAAATTAAAGGAAATAATACCCAATAAATGCTAATTGTATCTGTAAACGGAATTTGGTAAAATATAAAATCAACAAACCACCCTGTTGCATTACCAAATGCTTCATCGATTTGCTGATCTAATCCTTTTTCTTGAGAAAAGGTTAACATAGGAATTGCTAATAAAAATAATGAAAGAAGTTTTTTCTTCATAATAAATGTATTGTTAGTTTTGATTTTACTGACGTGCAATATCTTAAAAAAATGGGCTTTTAACAACTTTTAGCAGTTAAAAGTCAATTTTACAGCAAGGTTTCTTTAAATCTTTGTAAATCTTCTTTAAATGATTTTGGATAAAAATCCAATTCTTTATTTGTTTTCGATAAATCGAAACCTGTTTTTGGCGGACGTTTTGCAGTTTGATTTAAGGTAGTTGATGAAATTGGTTTTATTAGACTTTTATCTAAACCAAATACTTCTGCAACTTGTTGGGTAATTTCAAAAACACTTAATAACTCTTTAGAAGATATATGAAAAACACCTGTTGCTTTTTTATCCATAGTAATTTTACATGCCAATGCTAAATCATTAACATAAGTAGGCATTCTATATTGATCGTTAACAATGGTAATTTCTTTACCTTGCTCTAACATGCTTTTTACCCAAAGTACAATATTATTTCTACTCATAGAAAATACTTTTCCATAAACCAAAATGGTTCTCAAAATAGTATATTTTACATTTGAGTCTAACAACACTTTTTCAGATTTTACTTTAGACAATCCATAATAACTTAATGGGTTTGGGTTGTCTGTTTCTTTATAATATCCCTTTTCACCATCAAAAATAAAATCGGTAGATAAGTGTATTACATGAACACCAAGTTCTTCTGATATTTCTGCCAACCATTTTACGACATCAACATTCAAAAGATCACAAGCATTTTTATCAATTTCGCAATCATCAACCAAAGTCATTGCTGCTGTGTTGATTATAAAATGAGGTTGAATTTCTCTGATTGTTTTTTTTAGATTTTCTTCTTGTGTTAAATCAATTGAAACATAATTAAAATCGTCTCTTCCACTTCTATTTTCTCCTCTTGAAAAACCAAATACTTGATATTTTTCAACTTCTTTAAGTAATAATGCTAACAAGGATTGCCCCAATAATCCATTACTACCTGTAATAATAACTTTTATCATTTTAAAATAATTCTCTAAGTTTTGTAATTTGTTCTGGTCTTCCTAAAACAATTAAATGCGCGCCTTGAACTAAAGGTGTTGATGCTTCTGGATTTATAACATAATCTTTATCTGGATTTCTAAAACCTATAACAGTGCAACCTGTTTGTCTTCTTAAATCTAAATCTAGTATTGTTTTACCTAAATATTTTTTCGGCAATTCATCAACATCAATTTCCTCTAAATTTGCAGTGGTTTCACCTTCAATAGTTAATCTATCTACAAACTCTATTACATCTGGAGTAGTAACCAAAGAAGCCATGTGATTTCCACCCAATTTGTCTGGCATAATCACATTATCTGCGCCTGCAATTTTTAATTTACTGTAAGAAGACTCATTAGAAGCTCTACTAATAATTCTACAATCTTTATTTAACTGGCTCGCAGTTAAAACAATAAATAAATTATTTGCATCTGATGGTAAAGCAGCAATTAAAGCACTTGCTTTTTTTATCCCTGCACTTAACAAAGTTTCATCTAAAGTAGCATCACCTTCTATATTTAACAGCCCATTTTCATCTAACAAGGCTATCATATCTTTATTTTTTTCTACTACTACAAAATCTTTATTGTAATTACTTAGCTTTACTATAGCTTGCTTTCCATTTCTTCCATAGCCACAAACTATTGTGTGCCCTTCTAAATCTGCAATTTGTTTTTCCACTCTTCTGTGTTTAAAATGTTCAAAAAATTGTCCGCTAACTAAATACTCTGAAAATGCAGAAACTGCATAACCAAAAATTGTAATACTTGTTAGAATTAAAAAAATTGTAAAAATCTTTTCTTCGGGTGTAAAAGGATGCACTTCTCCAAAACCTACTGTAGTTACTGTAATAACAGTCATGTACAAAGCATCAATAAAAGTGTAGTTAGAAAAAGACATATACCCTAAAGTGCCCACTGTTAAGACAGAGGTAACTAAGACTGATATTTTATGTATTTTAGAACTTAGTACCTTCATAAACTACAAATCAAAAACCGAACTTCTTTTGGTATAAATTAAATCTTTTAACTTCATAGCAAATGCAAAAGTGAGGTAAAACCCAAAAGAGAGTCCCACAGTAAAAAACGTTACATAAATAAAATAAATACGCACATTTTTAGCACGCATGCCTAATCGATCTGCCAACCTTTGAAAAAATCCAAATCCGTGTCTTTCAAAAAAATGACGTATGGTATGTATAAATTTTCTGCCTTTCATTTCAACTGCAAGATAACAATATCTAGGTATTTGTTATTTACATTTCGATTAAAAATGATTTCTATTGATTAACTTTGCGTTTTTGCAAAAACCACCTTTTTTTGAAAGACCAAGAATACATAGAAGTTTACGGAGCAAGAGCACATAATTTAAAGAATATTGATGTAAAAATTCCTAGAGAAAAACTAGTTGTAATTACTGGTTTAAGTGGTAGTGGAAAATCTTCTTTAGCCTTTGACACCATTTATGCTGAAGGACAAAGACGCTATATTGAAACGTTTTCTGCTTATGCCAGACAATTTTTAGGAGGATTAGAACGACCTGATGTTGATAAAATTGATGGGCTATCTCCTGTGATTTCTATCGAGCAAAAAACCACAAATAAAAGTCCACGTTCTACAGTGGGTACTATTACAGAAATCTACGATTTTTTAAGATTACTGTATGCTAGAGCTGCTGATGCGTATTCTTACAATTCTGGTGAGCTTATGGTGAGTTATTCTGATGAGCAAATCCGAAAATTGATTTTAAAAGATTTTGATGGTAAAAAAGTTGCCATTTTGGCGCCTTTAATAAAATCTAGAAAAGGACATTATCGCGAATTGTTTGAGCAAATTTCTAAACAAGGTTTTGTGCGTGTTCGTGTTGATGGGAAAATTAGAGAAATTGAAAAAGGCATGCGTTTAGACCGCTATAAAACGCACGATATTGAAGTGGTTATTGATCGGTTATTGATTAACGAATCATCAGAAAAACGCTTAGAAGAAACCATTAAAACTGCGCTCTATTCTGGAAACAATATTATGATGATTATTGATATTGATAACGAAAAACCTCGATATTTTAGTCGCGAATTAATGTGTCCAACCACAGGTATTGCTTATCCAAACCCTGAACCGAATACATTTTCTTTCAACTCACCAAAAGGGGCTTGCTCTACCTGTAATGGTTTAGGCATTAATCAAGAAATCAACTTGAATAAAGTAATTCCTGATGATACCATTTCTATCAAAAAAGGAGGAATTGCACCTTTAGGTGAACAGAAAAATAGCTGGATTTTTAAACAAATTCAACATATTGCTGAACGTTATCAATTCAAATTAACAGACCCCATAAAAGATATTCCTAAAAAAGCATTAGACATTATTTTAAATGGTGGTAACGAAACATTTAAAATTGAATCGAAAACCGTTGGTGTAACCAGAAATTATAAAATTGATTTTGAAGGAATTATTTCTTTTATAGAAAATCAATATAAAAATGCAGAAAGCAATTCTATTAAACGTTGGGCAAAAGGTTTTATGGACGAAGTTTCTTGCAAAACCTGCGAAGGAAAACGATTAAAAAAAGAAGCACTTCATTTTAAAATCACCAATAAAAATATTAGTGATTTGGCACAAATGGATGTTACTGAATTGGCTCTTTGGTTTGCAGAAATTGAAAATCAACTATCAGAAAAACAACTTACCATTGCTACAGAAATTTTAAAAGAAATTAGAACTCGAATTCAGTTTTTGTTAGATGTTGGTTTAGATTACTTAACCTTAGATAGAACTTCAAAATCACTTTCTGGTGGCGAAGCTCAAAGAATACGTTTGGCTACACAAATTGGTTCTCAATTGGTAGGTGTTTTGTATATTTTAGATGAGCCAAGTATTGGTTTGCATCAAAGAGATAATCAAAAATTAATAGACTCTTTAGTAAAATTAAGAGATGTTGGTAACTCTGTTTTGGTTGTTGAACATGATGAAGACATGATGAAAAAAGCAGACTATGTTTTAGATATTGGGCCAGGAGCAGGAAGACATGGAGGAGAAATTGTAAGTATTGGCACATATGACGAAATCATAAAAAATAAAACGCTAACTACAGATTATTTAACAGGAAGAAAAAAAATAGAAGTCCCAAAAGAACGTAGAGCAGGAAATGGAAAAACCATTAAACTAAAAGGTGCTTCTGGCAATAATTTAAAGAATGTTTCAGTAGAGTTTCCTTTAGGAAAAATGATATGCGTAACTGGAGTTTCTGGTAGTGGAAAATCAACTTTAATTAACGAAACTTTATATCCTATTTTAAACGCTCATATTTATAGAGGTGTTAAAAAACCCATGCCTTACAAAAAAATTGAAGGCTTAGAACATGTAGATAAAGTGATTGATATTGATCAATCTCCTATTGGTAGAACTCCACGATCTAACCCAGCAACCTACACCAAAACTTTTGATGAAATTAGAAGTTTGTTTGCAAAAACCCCAGAAGCTGCCATTCGTGGTTATAAACCTGGTCGTTTTTCATTTAATGTAAAAGGCGGACGATGTGAAACCTGTCAAGGAGGAGGAGTTCGTGTTATTGAAATGAATTTTCTACCAGACGTTCAAGTAGAATGTGAAACCTGTCAAGGAAAACGTTTTAATAGAGAAACGCTAGAGATTCGATATAAAGGAAAATCGATTTCTGACATTTTAGACATGACCATTGAAGATGCTACAGACTTCTTTGAAAACATCCCTAAAATTCACAGAAAATTAAAAACAATTAAAGATGTTGGCTTGGGCTATATTACTTTAGGCCAACAATCAACCACACTTTCTGGTGGTGAAGCACAACGTATAAAATTGGCATCAGAATTATCGAAAAGAGATACAGGAAACACCTTTTACATTTTAGACGAACCTACAACAGGCTTGCATTTCGAAGATATTCGTGTATTGATGGAAGTTTTAAACAAACTGGCTAACAAAGGAAATACGGTTTTAATTATAGAACACAATTTAGACGTTATTAAACTAGCAGATTACATTATAGATGTTGGTATGGAGGGTGGTAAAAAAGGTGGCAAAATTTTAGTAAAAGGAACTCCAGAAGAAGTTGCAAAACATAAAAAAAGCTACACAGCCAAATTCTTAAAAAAGGAGCTTTTATAAAAATTAGCTTAAAATTTGTTACTAGAAATTTAAAAAAAGACTTAATTTAGTTGGCTTTTCTTTTGTAAAAGCTTAAAAACAATATTACAATGACACAAGACGATAGAAAAATAAAAGAACAATTTCTACCCAAAACTTGGAATGAAATAAAAACAAACGATTCTTGGGCTATTTTTAAAATAATGGCAGAATTTGTTGAAGGGTATGAAAAATTAAGTAAAATAGGGCCTTGTGTTTCTATTTTTGGTTCTGCTCGCACAAAACCAGATCATCCGTATTATAAATTAGCAGAAGATGTTGCATTTAAATTAACACAAAGTGGTTTTGGTGTAATTACTGGTGGTGGGCCTGGAATTATGGAAGCTGGTAACAAAGGGGCAAATCGTGGAAAAGGACTTTCTGTTGGATTGAATATTGAACTCCCTTTTGAACAACATGATAATCCATGGATTGATCAAGGAAAAAGTTTAGATTTCGATTACTTTTTTGTAAGAAAAGTAATGTTTGTAAAATACTCTCAAGGTTTTGTGGTAATGCCTGGTGGATTTGGTACTATGGATGAACTTTTTGAAGCCATTACTTTAATACAAACTAAAAAAATTGGTCGTTTTCCAATTGTTTTAGTGGGTAGGAAATTTTGGGCAGGTTTGTTAGACTGGATTAAAAATACGCTTATAGAAGAAGGTAATATTAGCCAAGAAGATTTAAATTTATTTAGAGTTGTAGATACTGCTGATGAAGCCGTAGAGCATTTCAATAAATTCTATGCCAAATATAAAATTAAGCCGAATTTTTAAATATGCTAAAAAAAAGCGTTTTCCTTTTCTGTTTATTTACGATTTTAACTGTTACTGCGCAAACCAGAATAAAATCGATGTTTTACAACACCTTAAATTATGGTTCTGACCTAAACAGCCAAAACAGAACTATTCATTTAAAAACTATTTTAGAAGATGTACAACCAGATTTATTTATGATTTGTGAATTAATAAATGAAAACGCATCAGATTATTTATACCAAAACGCAATCGTACCTATAAATTCTAATTTTAAAAAAGCACCTTTTAAAGAGAGT